>JAABTI010000032.1 GCA_011389955.1 Paracoccaceae bacterium
GCAAGCTGACCCGCTCCGGCATCACCGAAGCGGTGCAGGCGGCGCCCAATCGCCTGGTCGCGGAGCGTGCCGGCCTTGAGGCGTTCCTGCGCTTCGTGTCCGAGCGGCCATCGCTTTATCGGATCGTCGAGGAGGCGCGCTTTGTCGATCCGGTGGCCTACAGGCAATACTTTTCGGGATTCGCGCGCGCCTACGAGGCGCAGTTGACGGCTGCGCAGGATGCGGGCGAGGTGTCGCCCGGTGATGCGGAAGTGCGGGCCTGGGCGCTGATGGGGATTGCCAAGACCCTCGGTGAGCGGTTTGTCATCTGGGACGAGGCGCCGGATATCGACCATGTCGTGACCGAGGCGTTCGCAATGATACGCGACGGGATCGCCCCATGAACGACCTGATAGATCACCATGATTGCGCCGATGGCATGGGGGTGATGATCCGTATGCAGGCCCCGCGCGCCAATGCGCTGGAGCCGGAGATGATCGCCGCGCTTGGTGATTCCATCAGCCGCGTTCGCGCCCGTCCGCCAGGTTTCTTGGTGTTGACGGGGGGGCGCAATTTCACCAGCGGCGGCGATGTCGCGCGATTTCTGGAGGCGGTCGAACAGGATCGCGCGGCGGAATATGCCGATAGGGTGGTGCCGGTTTTGCAAGGTGTGGTCATGGCCCTTTTGACGCTGCCTTGTCCGGTTATCACCGCAGCGCGCGGGGCGATCACGGGGGGCGGTGCGGGACTTCTGTTCGCGGCCGATATGGCGATTGTCGCGCCCGGCACGTTCGTACAACCTTACTATGCGCGCATGGGTTTTGCCCCTGATGGCGGGTGGACTGCACTGTTGCCCGAACGGATCGGCGCGGGGGCGGCGCAGGGGTGGTTGACGTCGGATCGCCGCGAGACCGCAGAGGCCTTGGTGCGATTGGGCCTGGCCCATGAGATCGCCGATGATCCGCTTCAAGCCGCGCTTGCACGGGTGCAGGAACGCGATCTGGATGCGCTGTGCGAGATCAAGGCATTGATTTGGGATGCGCCGCGTCTGGAAGCGGTGAAAGCGCGGCTCGAGGCGGAAACAGCGGCTTTCCGGCGCCGCATCGTCACGCCGCAAACGCGTGCGCGCATGCAGGGGTTTCTGTCCGGCACAGGGAGGTGAACGATGTTTGACACGGTTCCCGACATGGCCTGCAAGCGGGCCGAGTTGTCCGGCGACGCCACCGCCTTTCTCGATCAGGCCACGGACAGGCGCTGGAGCTTTGCCGAGGTCAACCGCGCCGCTGACGCGGTGGCGGCGGCCTTGGCCGAGCGCGGTATCGGAGAGGGCGATCGTATCGCCATTGCTTGCCTTGCTTGCGCTGAGTTTTTCATCACCCTGTTCGCCTGTCAGAAGGCCGGTATCATCCTGTGTCCGCTGAACTGGCGGCAACCGGCGCCGGAACTGGTAGCGACGATGACACCGGTGGAACCGTGCCTGTTGATCCACGACGCCGCCAATGACGATCTTGCAGAACGGATCGCCGTGGAAACGAAGATCGACCGCGTTGATATCGAAACCGGGTTGCATGCATGGATCGCGCAGGGTGGCCCGCCGCGCAGCGCGCCCGTCCCGGCGGAGCGGCCATGGTATCTGCTGTTCACTTCCGGCACCACGGGACGGCCCAAGGCGGTGATCCAGACGGCGCGCATGTGCTGGGCCAACACGGTCAATATCGGGCAGGCGATCGGGCTGACCTCGGCCGACAGCGCGGTGACCTTTCTGCCGCTGTTTCATACCGCAGGCATAAACCTCTACACGCTGCCGGTTTTCCTGAACGGGGGACGGTCCACCATCCTGCCCAAGTTCGAGCCCGAGACCCTGCTGGAGCTGATCCGGGCAGGCGAAGTGACGCAGTTTTTCGCGGTGCCTGCCATCTACCAGGCGTTCTCGCTGATGGATGCGGTGGACAAGGTGGATTGGCGCGCCTTGCGCTGTGGTTGCGGCGGGGCGCCTTTGCCAGAACCGTTGATCCGGTTCTTTGCCGACCGCGGGGCGATGGTGCTCAACGGGTTCGGCATGACGGAAACCGGGCCGACCGTGTTTCTGATGGACGCCGCGCGGGCAGCCGACAAGATCGGGTCGGTCGGACGCGCGCAGATGTTGACGGAGCTACGCTTGGCCGGAGTGGAGGCCAATGCCCCGGGCGAAGGCGAGATCGAGTTGCGCGGCCCCGGCATAACGCCCGGATATTTCCGGAATCCGGAGGCGACGGCCGAAACCTTTGCCGAGGGCGGATGGCTCAGGACCGGCGATGTCGGCCGGCGAGATGCGGATGGATATGTCTATATCGTCGATCGTATCAAGGACATGTACATCTCGGGTGGAGAAAACGTCTACCCCGCCGAGGTGGAGCGGATTCTCAACGACCATCCCGAAATCCTGGAGGCCGCCGTGATCGGGATCGCGGACGAGAAATGGGGCGAGGTGGGGGCCGCATTCGTTATCCCGCGCCCCGGCACCACGCCCGACCCGCAAAAGGTGCGCCAGTGGTGCCGCGCGCGGTTGGCTGGCTACAAGGTGCCGGCACGCATCATCGCGGTGGATGATTTTCCGCGCACCGCAGCCGGCAAGACCCGCAAGCCCGAGTTGAGGGAAACCCTTGCATGAGCTTAGAGCTGACATCCCGCTGGATCCCCACCCAAGACGAGTTCGATGCGTTTGCGCGGGTTTCGGGTGACGACAATCCCATTCACGTCGATCCTGCGTTTTCCGCGCGGACGGCCTTTGGCCGCACCGTGAGCCATGGCATGCTGATCTACTCCAAGCTGTGGGGGCTGTTGCAGCAAGCGTATCCCAAGGCCCGTCAGTGCAGTCAGAGCATGATGTTTTCCTACCCCGCATATGCCGGGGAGGAGGTTTTGCTGCGCGTGCGCGAGACTGCCCCCGCGCATTTCGAAATGCAGGCCACCCGTGCCGCCGATGGTGCGGCCCTGCTGACTGGAGAGGCCGAGATCGAATGCTGAGCGAGGGAGACACCGTAAAAACTACCCGCCGCTACAGCGCCGAGGATTTGCAGGCTTTCGCGCGCCTGAGCGGGGCAGAACCGGCCGAGCATGTTCCTGAACCCCTTGTCGCGGGGCTGGTGTCCTATCTGCTGGGGGTGCATCTTCCGGGGCCGGGGACCAATTATCTCAAGCAGGAATTGGAGTTTCACGCGGCTGCCCCGCTGGACACGGTGCTGACCGCGTCGGTTGAGGTGACGCGCCTGCGCCCGGAAAAGCACCTCGTTGACCTCTGGGCGCGCTGCGCACTGCCGGATGGAACGATCGTGTGCGAGGGGCGGTCGCTGGTAAAGGCGCGCGACACCGGCGACCGAGCGGCGGGCGCAGGCTAGTCCAGCGATTGCGCAAACCGGGTGAGTACGCGGGCGAACTCCGCAGGTTCTTCGAGGTGGGGTGAATGGCCCGAATGCTCGAATACCTGCATGCGTGCATCGGGTGCATGATCGCAGATCCATTGCGACGCCGATGCCGGATAGACCCGGCTGTGGGCGCCGCGACAGACAAGGTAGGGGCAATCGATCCGCGGTATCGTGGGACGGGCATCCAGCGCCAGCAGGGCGTCCCAGGCGGCGCGCATCACCTCTGCATCCTGTCTCAGGATCGCGGCGCGCGCGGCTTCGCGGTCAAACCCGGACGCGCCAGCGGGCGTGGCAAACATGGTTGCCGCGATGGAATGGGTCACGCCTTGCCAGTCATCTCGCATACGTTGCGTCGTCGCGGTCACGTCGGCTGCGCTTTGGCCCAGAAGGCCGTGCTGCCAGTTGGGCGCGTTCCTCATCCGGGGGCTCATGTCCACCGTGACCAACCCGCCCAGTGCATCGCAGCCGCAACGCGCGATATAACTCCATGCCATGGCCGCGCCCATCGACCAACCCACGAGCACGGGGGGCGGGCCGTCAAGGCGGGCGATTTCTGCCGCGATCATCTCGGCCCCTTGCCGCAAGGTGGGCGGTTGGGACAAGGAGGCGCCATGACCGGGCAGATCGGGGGCTATGAGCGGGTATCGCTCACCAAGATGGTCCTGAAGCCCATCAAACGCCTGGCCCGTCATGGTCCAGCCATGCAGCAGGATCATCGAGCGGCGACGAACGGAAGCGGCGGATGCCGTCATCTTACCCCGCGCAGACGTCCGACGATCCCCGTGGGGAAAAAGTAGACGCTGAGAATGAACAGCACTCCGAGCCAGAGCAACCAGCGATCGGGGCTGAGCAGGTCCGGGATCAACGGCAAGGCCGACGTGGCGTCCGACGCGCTTCCCATGAGGGTTTGCAGGTAGTTTTGCGCAAGCACGAACAGCGTTGCGCCAATGACCGCGCCATACATCGTGCCCATGCCGCCGATCACGACCATCAAAAGGATATCGAGCATGATCGAGAATGACAGCGTGGTATCGGGGCCGACGTAACGCAGCCATATTGCGAAAATACTGCCCGCCAGGGCTGCCACGGCGGCCGACAGGCAAGTGGCCATCGTGCGGTAGGCCACCACCCGAAAACCGATCGCCTCGGCGCGGAAATCGTTTTCGCGGATTGCCTTGAGTACCCGCCCGAAAGGCGAGTTGACCACGCGCAACAGGACAAGAAAAAGCAACAGGCAGGACGCGAAGACGAGATAATAGGCAAGCAAACGCCCGTTGAGCTTGATGCCGAATGCCTCGCCAAAGCGGAAGGCGGGGGTCAATTCGCGCGGAACCAGGTAGTTCAGCCCGTCCTCGCCCCCGGTGAGTTCGGACATCTGGCTGACCAGAACCGCGACGGCGGAAGCCACCGCCAGCGTAATCATGGCAAAAAAGATCGCTCGCACCCGGAGGGAGAACAACCCGATGGCAAAGGCCAGTACCGCCGCTGCCAGTGCGCCGAGGGCCGAACCGACGACCAGAGCGTCGAAGCCGCGCCCCATGTGGATAGAGGCCAGCGCGACCCCGTAGGCCCCGAGTCCGAAGAACATCGTGTGCGCGAAGCTGACGATCCCCGTGTAGCCCAGAAGAAGATCGTAGCTGGCGACCAGCACGATAAAGATGCAGATGCGCGCGGCTGTCTCAAGCGAGCGAACGCCGGGAAAGAGGAACGGAGCCAACGCCAGCGCGACCAGAATGACCAGCAGGATCACGGAAAGCAGGATCGAACGCGGTCGGTCGCCGGAAAGAAGGATGTTGATCATTTTATTTCGCCTTGACCACGGGCATCATGCCCTGCGGGCGCCACATCAGGATCACGGCCATCAGGCCGATATTCGAGATGAGCGCCAGTTTCGGTGCCAGAAACGCGATGTAGTTCTGCGTGAGCCCCACCAGCAGCGCGCCGATGAAGGCCCCCTCGACCGAGCCGAGGCCGCCGATGATCACCACGATGAAGACGAGGATCATCATTTCCTCGCCCATTCCTGCGGTAATCACCTCCTGATAAAGGCCCCACATCACACCGCCTAGTCCCGCAAGGGCGGAACCCGCGATGAACACGCCCACGAATACCAGCTTCAGTCGATACCCGAGCGCCTGAACCATTTCGCCGTTTTGAACGCCGGCCCGCACGATCAGGCCGATCTTGGTGCGGCGCAGCACCAGCCGCATCGCCACGAACACGATCAGGCCCAGTACGACCGCCAGCAAACGGTACTTCTCCAGCGCGGCCCCCCAGTAGGTAATGGCCCCCTTGAGCGTTTCTGGGCGGGTCAGGAAGATCTCATGGGGGCCCCAGATCACGTGGATCATCTGTTCGATCACGATAAGCCCGCCCACGGTGACGAGGATCTGGTGCAAATGCTGGCCATAGACGGGCCGCACGATGACCCGCTCGAACCCCCAGCCGAGAATGCCTGTAACGACCATCGCGGCCACGATCGCCAGCAGAACCGCGATCAGGTTCAACGACAGCGAGGTCGCGGCAGTCCAGTCCCCCAAGGCAAACAGGACGCTGATCCCCACGAAGGCCCCGACCGATATGAAGGCGCCATGCCCGAAATTGATGATGTCCATGAGGCCGAACACGAGGGTCAGTCCCGAGGCCATGAGAAAGATCATCATCCCCATGGCCAGCCCCGACACGGTCAGGGTGAGCCAACTGCTGGACGATCCGATAGCGAAGAAGCCAAGCACCACGAGCAAGGGGACAAGAATGTAGGGCATCGCCTGGCCCAGCCTGTCGGATATCGACAGCGCGGCGAGGGTCGGGCTGTGGTCGGGGGCGTCGCTCATTACAAGGTCTCCATGCTAAGGCCCATCAGCCTTTCCTGCAGGTGCGCGTCATTGGCCAGTTCGGCCATTTCGCCTGTCCAGATCACGTGCCCGTCATCCATCACGGCTGCAGTATCGCCAAGTGCCTTGGCAACTGCGAAATTCTGTTCGACCAGCAGGATTGACGCACCTTGTCGCTTGAGATCTCGAAGCGCACTGGCCATGGTGGAAACGATCGCCGGGGCCAGGCCCTTGGTGGGCTCGTCGATGAGATAGAGCTGTCTTTCCTCGGCCATTGCCCGCGCGATGGCGAGCATCTGTTTCTGGCCGCCCGAAAGGTTGCCCGCTTCGCTGCTCCAGAAGGTACTGAGGGCCGGGAAGGTGGCGAATATCCAGTTCAGGCGCTGTGGGTCCAGCGTACCGGACGCCGCGGCGAGGCTCATGTTCTCGGCCACCGTCAAGTCGGTGAAAATACCCATGTCCTCAGGTACATATCCAATGCCCAGCCGTGCCCGCTCCGCGGTGGCCATGGGAACGAGGTTGCGACCGTCCATTGTGATTTCCCCGGCCTTCGCCTTCCACAATCCCATGATCGTGCGCAGCGTGGTTGTCTTGCCCACGCCGTTGCGGCCCAGCAGCATTGTTACGCCGCCGCGCGGAACAATGAGATCGAGATTCTCAAGGATGTGGTATTGCGCGATGTCGGTATGCACGCCCTGAAGTGTCAGGATAGGGTCAGACATCGGCCAGTTCCTTTCCCATGTATGCTTCTTGCACCACGTCCGACGCGATCACCTCGGTCGGGTCGCCGTCGGCGACAAGGGCGCCATTGTGCAAGACTATAATCCGGTCTGCGAGAGTACGGATCACATCCATCTTGTGTTCCACCAGAAGGACGGTGCGCGTTTTGTCGCGCTTGAGTTCGGTGATCAGGTCCAGCACGACGGGGGCTTCGTCGACGCTCATGCCCGCAGTCGGTTCATCGAACATGAACACGCGCGGGTTCATCGCCACCAGCATCGCCACCTCCAGCTTGCGCTGATTGCCATGGCTGAGTTCTGACACTCGTTGCGCGCCCAGGTCGTCCAGCCGAACCCGCTGTAGCACTTGCATGGCGGTATCGGTCAGCGCGGTGTCGCTGTCGGCCATCGAGAACAAGCTCACGCGGCCGCTTCCGCGCGCCTGGATCACGAGGCGGACGTTTTCCAGAACGCTCAGCCCCGGAAACAGGTTTGTAAGCTGAAAGGCCCGACCAAGCCCCGCATGGCACCGTTGGGATACTGATCTTCGGGTTATGTCCTGCCCCTGCAACGTGACCTTGCCGGCGCTCGCCGCTATCTGGCCCGAGATCAGGTTGAAATAGGTGGTTTTGCCGGCGCCGTTCGGTCCGACGATGGCGGTCAGTTCGCCCGGGTTGAAGGCGCAGCTTACCGAGTCAACGGCGACATGCCCCCCGAACCGCACGGTCAGCCCGTCTGTTTCCAAGATCGGCTGGTGCATCTAACACCTCTGAAATGTCATGAGAATTATGGGGGCGGGCACAGGTGCGCCCGCCCGGTGGGATCGGTCCGATCAGTTTCGGATCGGGATATCCATGTCGTCGATGTCCAGTTCGCGGACCAGGACCGGAACGCCGTAGTCCTTGCCCTCCTGGATCTCGGTGCGGAAGTGGTACATCGATTGTAGCGCCTGGTGGTCTTCTGGACGGAACCGCATCGTGCCCTTGGGAGTTTCGAATTCCATTCCTTCCATCGTTTCGATCAGCGCCTCGGTGTCGGTGGTGCCGGCGCGCCGTAGTGCTTCGACAACCGCGATTCCGGCGGACATGCCACCTGCGGTGAAGAAATCAGGGGGCGTGCCAAAGCGATCGAAGTGCTCTTCGACCAGCCAATCGTTCACCTCGTTGTCCGGGATCTCGTAGTAGTAATAGGTCGCGCCTTCGAGGCCGGGAAGTTCCTTGTACGCCTTGAGCGCGGCAAGGATATTGCCGCCCGTCGCGATTTCGATCCCGTAACGGGACGGATCCATCGCGTTGATCTTGCTCATCGGGTTGCCGCCGCCGGCCCAGATGATGAACAAGCGCTTCTCGCCGTCGACATCCTTCATGGCGTTGAAGATGCGCTCTGCCGCCGCCGTGAAGTCGGTGGTGTCGGTGGGCACGTATTCCTCATGCGCGATGGAAGCACCGGTACCTTCCAAGGCTTCCTTGAACGCTGATACGCCATCACGGCCAAAGGCATAATCCTGCGCGAGGGTGGCGATCGTCACGCCCTCTTCACCCAGGGCGACGGCGTTCGCCACGGCGTCCTGCGACGAGTTGCGTCCCGTGCGGAACACGTAGCGGTTCCAGTTGGAGCCCGTGATCGAATCGGCGACCGCCGGTTCGACCAGCAGGATGCGTTCGTATTCCTGCGCCACCGGCAGCATTGCCAGCGCCACGCCTGAACTGACAGGTCCTACCGCGATATGGGCGTCATCGTCTCCATAGGCTTCGGCCAGCATTGCCTTGCCCACGTCCGGTTTGAGTTGCGTATCCTTTTCGATCACGGTGACATCTTCACCGTTCACCTTCATTGTTCCGTCGGTCGCATACTCGATGCCCATCATCAGCCCGGTATGCGATTGCGCCGCATAGGCTTCCAGCGCGCCGGACTTGCCATAGACATGCGCAACCCGAATTTCCGCGGAAAGCGGTGCAGCCAGCGCGCCAAGCGCCGCTGCCATTGCAAGTATCGTCTTCATTATGGTTCTCCTCCCATCGGTCAGTTGCAGGTGACCTGTGGCATTATGAAACATGAATCACTGTTCATGTCAACAATTCGGCGCCCGGCCGTCGGGGGACGCAATGCCTGTGTGCAGCGCCTGCAAAGTTATTGTGACGCGCGGTAGCGTCGTGGTTCTTGCCTGTTCGGGCGTCTTGATCCGATCCATGAACTGCCGCAGTCTGTGCGTGTCTGCGGACTGCTAAAGGAGATCGGAATGCTGGCTTTGCTTTTTGGACGTGCCCGGCGCAATTCCGGTCTCTGCGAGGCAACCGGGTGCGGAGCCTTGCGCTCATGATCCGAAATATTGCAATTCTGCTTGTTTTTCAGCTGGCTGGCGAAACGCTCGCGCGCGGCGCGGCGATGTCGGTTCCGGGGCCGGTAATCGGATTGGGGGCGTTGTTCCTGACGCTTCTGGCCGTGCCCGGGCTGGCAGAGCGGATGCGCGACACGGCGGATGGATTGCTTGCGCATCTGTCGTTGTTGTTCGTGCCCGCGGGCGTCGGTGTCACCGCGCATCTGGCTACCTTTGCCGATGCCGGTCTCGCGCTTGCTGCCGCTTTGGTCGGGTCCACCGTACTCGCCATCCTTGCGGGCGTGGGAGCTTTCGTCCTGACAGCAAGGCTTACGGGGGCGCGCCGCGATGAATGACCCGTTCAAGCTCTGGTCCTACCTCGCGCAGGAGCCATTGCTGTGGCTTACCGTGACCTTGGCTGCCTATGTCATCGCCGACTGGATATCGGCAAGGATGGGAGAGCACCCGCTGGCCAATCCGGTACTGATCGCGATCCTGATCATCGCGGCTGTGCTGGGTGTCAGCGCAACCCCGTACGAGACATATTTTGAGGGTGCGCAATTCGTACATTTCATGCTCGGGCCTGCAACCGTGGCTCTGGCAGTGCCTCTGCATGCCAATCTCGGGCGGGTGAAGCGGTCTCTCGCGCCGATGGCTGTGGCCTTGCTTGCGGGGTCGTTGACAGCGATGCTGTCGGCGCTCGGGATTGCGTATGCCCTGGGCGTTCGGGGTGAAGCCTTGTTGTCGCTTGCGCCGAAATCGGCCACGGCACCGGTTGCGCTTGGCGTCTCCGAAGCGATTGGCGGGGAACCGACGCTGACCGCCGTTCTGGTGATCCTGACCGGGATTACCGGTGCGATCGTCGCCACGCCGCTACTGAACGCTCTGAGCGTCAAGGACTGGCGCGCACGCGGGTTCGCGGTGGGTGTTGCTGCCCACGGAATCGGTACCGCGCATGCCTTTCGGATCAATTCGACCGCAGGGGCATTTTCGGGCATTGGAATGGGCCTCAACGCCATTCTCACGGCCATCCTGGCGCCGCTGGTGATGACGCTGTTTGGCTGATGTGCGACGCCTGCGCCAGGAGGCGCAGGCCGGTTTTGCGTCTGTCGCCGGGATATTGCCTGCCACAAATGGTTTGTAGTTCTGCGCGTCCTTGGCGGGAACAGGGTCTTGATTTCGGGCACGAATTTTCCAAACATCGGTGAATTGGAGAAATATCTTTACCAATAAATGAATCCCGTTAGTATCGACCGTGCTTACAAAAGCACAGCCGGTGTGCCGCCGGCGCAAGACTGTTAGGGAGGATGACATGTCGAACAAACTGATTTCACGCCGTCAGGCGCTGGGTGGAATTGCCACCGCCGGCGCTGCGGGACTGGGCGCGCCCGCGATTGCGACCGCGCAGGGCCAGACCACGACCTGGAAGGTGCAGACCTCTTGGCCGGGCGGTATCGGGCTGAAGATTTTCGAGGACTGGGCAAATTCGATCGTCGAGAAGACCAGCGGCGAACTGGCCTTCGAGCCATTCGGCGCGAAGGATGTTGTCGGCGATTTCCAGCTTTATGATGCCGTCAAGAATGGTGTTCTGGATGCCGTGAACCCTTTCACGATCTATGCGCAGGGGATCATCCCCGCCGCGATGTTCCTGACCAGCTATCCGCTGGGACTGCGCAACCCGCACGAGTTCGATACCTTCTACTACGGGCTCGGCGGCCTCGAGATGGCGCGCGAACTGTACGCCAAGCAGGGCATGCATTTTGTCGGTCCGATTCACCACGGCCCGAACATCATACACTCCAAGGTGCCGATCCGCTCGATCGACGACTTCGCCGGTCGCAAGATGCGCGCACCCGGCGGGATGGTGGCCGAACTTTTCTCGGAGCTTGGCGCCAAGACCACTTTGCTGCCGGGGTCGGACATTTTCCCGGCTTTGGAGAAAGGCACAATCGATGTGGCCGACTACGTGGGGCCGGCGGTGAACTACGCGCTCGGCTTCAGCCAGGTGACCGATTACATCTCGATGGGCCCTCCGGGCTTCATGTCGGTCTATCAGCCGGTGGACATCATGGATTTGACCGTCGGCATGGAAAGCTGGAACGCGCTCAGCCCCGAGATGCAGCAGTTCGTCGAAATGGAAGTGCACAGCTATTCCGACATGCATCACGCCGCCATCCAGGCGGCAGACCAGGAAGCCTGGGACAAGTTCATGGCGGACGGGGTCGAGGTAACGCGCCTGAGCCAGACCGACGTCGAGCTGATGACCGAGGTGGCCGTGCCGATCTGGTACAAGTACGCCAACCGGGACAAGGATGCCGCGCGCGTCTTCAAGGTGCAGCTTGACTACATGATGTCGGGCTCGCTCGGCTATGTGACGCCGGAGATGATCGAGGGTCAGACGCTGGATCTCTGATCCGCACCGCCCGCATTCGCAACGCCGCGCCTCCGGTCACTTTCGGGGGCGCGGCGCCCTTGTCCGACGATCGAGCGCACGGAATCTCAAATGCCCAGCATCGACTTCATACTGCCGCACTGGCTTTACTGGGGGACTTTGATTGTCTTTCCGGTGGTGGCCATGGTCATGGCGCGCCGGCGCCAGACAAGCGGCTATTCATTGCCAATCGGCTACATGATCCTCGTCACCGGCGGCCTGTTGGGGCTGCACCGGCTCTACATGCGAAACCTCTGGGGGCTTTTGTACCTGCCGGTATTCTTCCTGATCCTGGTGGGCAACGCGCAGGAACGAAACGCGCGCGAGGTGCAATCCGAAGCGCGCAACGTCGTCAAGGTCGCGGAAAGGATATTGGAGCGCGCGGAACCGCGTGTTGCCGGCGCTGAGGAAAAACTTGCCGAACTGCGCGCGACGCTGGAAGAAGCGGAGGAAGGCACATTCGCCGAAAAGCGTGCCGAGCGTATGCTTGAGAAAGAGCAGGAGGCGATCTCGCTGGCCGAAGATCGTCTGGAGACGGCGCGATCAGATCTTGAGACCGCGCAGCCCGCGCTGACGCGCGCCGGCGATGCCCGCGCGATGTGGGCCAATGTCGCCTTCGGTGCGTTTCTGGTCATATGTGCCTTCGTGGTTATTGATGCGCTGTTGCTGCCCGTGCTCATTCGAAAGGCGCGAGTGCGCCTGCGTGAGCAGGACCATCCGCCGGCAGATGCCGACCCGGACAGCCTGGAAGCGATAGAGGCGCAAGCCGCCGCACGCTTGGAGAAACTTGAGCATGAAAAGGTCTCCGGCGACTTCGCCAAGGTCGGCAGCGGGTGGACCGGTGCGATTGACAGGCTTTCCTATTATTCCGGCGAATTCGTCAGCTACTGGGCGGTGATCGCCGTCTTTGCCTACTACTTCGAGGTGGTTTCACGCTACGTGTTCAATTCGCCTTCGATCTGGGTGCACGAGGGGATGTTCCTGATGTTCGGCATGCAATATCTGATCGCCGGCGCCTATGCGGCGTTGACCGACGCGCATGTGAAGGTGGATGTTTTCTATGCCGAATGGTCGCCGCTGCGCAAAGCGGTGGTGGATCTGTTCACTTCGATCTTTTTCTTCATCTTCGCGGGCACCCTGCTGGTCACCGGCTGGATCTTCGCGATGGATGCCACCGTCGTGGGCGAAGTTTCGTTCTCGGAGTGGACCATTGCCTACTGGCCGTTCAAATGGGCAATCGCCGTCGGTGCCGTGCTTCTGATCCTTCAGGGGATCTCGAAGCTGGCCAGCGATGTTGCCACCGTTCGCAACACCCTGCAGGGAGCTTGATCCATGGGACTAGAGATGGAAATCGGCTGGCTGACGGCCCTGATGTTCGGCAGCTTGATGGTGTTGCTGATGGCCGGCTTGCCGTTGGCCTTCGTGACCGGCGGGTTGGCCTGCGTGTTCCTGTTCATCCTCGGTGATGCGCAGACCCTGAATATCGTGCCAAGCCGCATCTTTCCGCTGATGACGAACTATCAGCTTTCGGCAATTCCGCTGTTCATTTTCCTTGCCGCGATGCTGGAAAGGGCGGGGATCATCAACGAGATGTTCGATGTGATCTACAAGCTGCTCGGGGGGGTGAAGGGTGGCCTCGCCTCGGCGACGATCATCGCATCCACGATCCTGGCGGCGATGGTGGGCGTGATCGGGGCGGCGGTGGTGACGATGGGCATCATCGCGCTTCCGGCGATGCTCAAGCGGCACTACAACCCCAAGATCGCCATGGGGTCGATCATGGCCGGCGGGACCCTGGGTATCCTGATCCCACCATCGATCCTGGCGATCATCTATGCGGTCGTTGCCGAACAGTCGGTCGGTGAATTGTTCATCGGCGCGGTTCTGCCCGGCCTCATGCTGTCGGGCATGTATATCCTTTACGTCAGCGTGATGTGCATCATCGACCCGGAAAAGGGGCCTCCCATCCCGGTGGAAGAGCGTGTCAGTCCGGCCGAGAAGCTACGTCTTCTGGGCAACATGGCCGCGCCCATCACCCTGATCGTGGTCGTGCTCGGGGTGATCTTTGCCGGGGTCGCTACCCCTGTCGAGGCGGCCGGCATAGGCACCTTTGGCGCGTTCATCGTTGCAGCGATTCATCGAAAGCTGACCTGGGCCACCGTGCGGGAGGCCTGCATGACCACGCTCAAGGCCAGCGCGATGGTGATATGGATCATGTTCGGTGCGACGATCTTCGTCGGGCTGTACGTGCTGGAAGGGGGGCAGGAATTCGTCGAACAGACGATGACGGGCCTTGGCCTCGGGCCGTG
>JAABTI010000003.1 GCA_011389955.1 Paracoccaceae bacterium
AGGTGGAGGATATGGCGCCGATGGTGCGTGACCGGCACATGACGGTGCGTCGGCAAAACCACCTGGTCAAGGATGTCACGCAGGTGGCCGCCGCCTCCAAGCTGGGCGATTACGAGATCCTGGATGCGCGCTCTCCGGGCCGGTTTTCGGGGCAGGAGGAGGAACCGCGCCCGGGCCTGCGCAAGGGGCACGTCCCGGGCTCCAGGAATGTGTATTACCGTGACCTTCTGAACGCTGACGGCACCATGAAATCACCCGAGGAATTGCGCGCGGTGTTCGATGCCACCGGCGTTGATATGGGCAAGCCCGCGATCACCACGTGCGGGTCCGGCGTGACCGCCGCAATCATCAGCCTCGCGCTGGAACGGATCGGCAAGACCGATCATTCGCTTTATGACGGGTCATGGGCCGAATGGGGGGCCTTCCCCACCGTGCCCGTCGCCACAGGAGACGCCTGAAATGTTCAGCAATCTGAAAGAACAACCCGCGGACAAGATCCTGCAACTGATGCAGATGTACAAGGACGACCCGCGCGAGGACAAGATTGACCTCGGCGTTGGTGTCTACAAGAACGCCGAGGGCGTGACGCCGGTGATGCGCGCGGTCAAGGCCGCCGAAAAACAGCTTTGGGAACAACAGACGACCAAGGCCTATGTCGGCCTGGCGGGTGATCCGGATTTTGGCGACGCGATGATCGATCTGGTTCTGGGTGACGCGGTGGACCGGGCGCAGGTGGCCGCGGCGGCAACGCCCGGTGGCACCGGCGCGGTGCGCCAGGGGTTCGAGATGATCCGCATGGCCAACCCTGACGCGCGTATCTTCGTCTCCGATCCGACATGGCCAAACCACCTTAGCATCCTCAAGTTCATGGAGATGCCGACGGTCAGCTACCGTTATTTCGACAGCGCCACGGGCGGCGTCGATTTCGACGGCATGATGGCTGACTTGGACCAGGCGAAAGCGGGCGACGTGATCTTGCTGCACGGCTGCTGTCACAACCCCACCGGCGCCAACCTGAACATGGCGCAGTGGCGCGAGGTCATCGACCTGATGCTCAAAAAGGGCGCGATGCCGATGATCGACATCGCCTACCAGGGCTTCGGCGACGGACTTGAGGAAGACGCCGCAGCAACCCGGCTGGTGGCCTCATCGGTGCCCGAATGCCTGATCGCGGCAAGCTGTTCCAAGAATTTCGGGGTCTACCGCGAACGGACCGGCATCCTGATGGCGGTGTCGCAGGACAGCGGCGTGCGCGGACTGACGCAGGGCACGCTGAACTACCTGAACCGGCAGAACTATTCCTTTCCGCCCGATCATGGCGCCCGGGTGGTGACGATGATCCTGCAAACGCCGGATCTGCGCGCCGACTGGGCGGCGGAGCTGGAAGATGTCCGCAACTCGATGCTGGCCCTGCGCGAGCAGCTCGCAGGCGAGTTGCAGCGCCTGTCAGGCTCCGACAGGTTCGGATTCCTTGCGCAGCACCGCGGCATGTTCTCGCGGCTGGGCACCACACCCGAAAAGGTGGCCGAACTGCGCGAGAAGCACGGGATCTACATGGTGGGTGATTCGCGGCTCAATATCGCCGGGCTGAACCGCGACACAGTGCCGGTGCTGGCCAAGGCGATCATCGACTGCGGGATTTGAACGCCGCGCGGAAAAGGCAAAACGCCTCGGCTTGGCGGCCGGGGCGGCGCGCTCCGATGCCTTTCGGATCAGAGCAATCCGGCGTGGCGCAAGCCGTCATCCACCAGTTCGCGGGTTTCGGCGCCAAGTTCGACCAGCGGCAGGCGAACTTCCGCGCTGCACAGGCCCAGCCGCGACATCGCGTATTTCACGCCCACCACGCCCGGCTCGGTGAACACGGCGTCATGCAAGGGCATCAGCCGGTCCAGCAGCTCCAGCGCCTTGGCATAATCCCCCGCCAGCGTCGTTGCCTGGAACTCGGCGCACAGCCGTGGCACCACGTTGGCGGTGACCGAGATGCAGCCCACCCCGCCGTGCGCGTTGAAGCCCAGCGCGGTGGCATCCTCGCCCGAAAGCTGGACGAAATCCGGGCCACAGGTAATTCGTGTGCGCGGCACGCGCGCCAGGTCGCCGGTGGCGTCCTTGACCCCCACGATGCGAGGCAGTTTCGCCAATTCGCCCATTGTGGCGGGGCTCATGTCCACGACCGACCGACCGGGGATGTTGTAGATGATGATCGGCAGGTTGCACGCATCGTGCACGGCCTTGAAATGCGCATACAGACCGCCCTGCGTGGGCTTGTTGTAATAGGGTGTCACCACCAGCGCTGCGTCGGCGCCAACCTCTTCGGCATGGCGGATCAGGCGAATGCCCTCATGGGTGCTGTTCGAGCCGGCCCCGGCGATCACCGGGATCCGCCCGGCGGCGGCCTTGACCACCTCTTCGATGACATGCTCATGCTCGCGGTGGCTCAGGGTTGGGCTTTCGCCGGTGGTGCCGACGGGGACCAGCCCCGATGATCCTTCGGTAACGTGCCAATCCACGAGTTTGCGAAGCGTCTCCAGATCCAGCTCGCCGTTCTTGAACGGCGTCACCAGGGCAGGAATGGACCCTTTGAACATGACACGCTCCTTCGTTCTCAATAGGTCGCGGGACATCGCCCGGCCGCGTTGTGATGCGCGCACCCTAACCGCGGCCCGATCCACTGCCAAGTTCGTGAATTGCCCCGCGCCCGATGCGCATTTAAGCTGCGGCTGTCTATCCCCTGTCGGCTTGGAAAGGCAAGACGCATGCGCCCGATTTCCCTGTTCCTTGCCGCGGCGCTGGTCGTTGCGGCGCCCCCTGCCACCGCGCAGGAGGGGCCGCGCCCGCTATCCGGCGCACTGGAGGCCGCGCAGGGCGGAAACTGGGACACCGCTCGGCAACTCGCGCGAAGGGCCGGCCCGGCCGCCGTGCCCCTGATCGAATGGACGCGCCTGCGCGACGGCTCCGGCACCTTGGGCGAGGTATTGGCGTTCCTCGACAGCCACGATGACTGGCCGGGTCTCGGCCTGATAAGGCTCCGGGCCGAAGCCATGCTGGATGGTGCGACGGATGCCGACGTGTTGCGCCTGTTTTCCGGCGACGTGCGGCCGCGCACGGGCGCGGGGGCCTTGGCCCATGCACGCGCGTTACGCGCTGCGGGTCGCATTGGCGATGCGCAGGCGGGTCTGGTGCTGGCCTGGCGTACGCTGGACATGACGGTAACGGATCAACAGGCGATGCTGGCCGCGCATGCCAAGCTTCTTGCGCCGCATCACGTGGCACGGACGGATATGCTGTTGTGGCGTGGCGAGGCCGATCAGGCGCAGGCGCTTATGCCGCTGCTGCCCGAGGGGTGGCAGACGCTGGCGCAGGCGCGCCTGACGCTGCGGGCTGATCGGCCCGGCGTGGATGACCTGATCGCGGCAGTGCCCGACGATCTGGCGGATGATCCGGGGCTGGCACATGAGCGGTTCCTGTGGCGCATCCGCAAGGGCCGTAGCGACGACGCTATCGCGCTTTTGCTGGACCGCAGCAAAAGCGCCGAAACACTGGGCCAACCCGAGCAATGGGCCGGGTGGCGACGGTGGCTGGCGCGCAGCCGCATGCGCGAGGGGCAGGGCCGCGCAGCCTATGACATAGCCGCCGCGCATCACCTGGGCGAAGGGGCGAATTTCGCGGATCTCGAATGGCTGTCAGGCTATCTTGCGCTGCGCTATCTGGACGACCCCGCGCTTGCAATATCGCACTTCGAACGGTTCAGGGATGCGGTTGCCACGCCGATATCGTTGGGGCGCGCCGGTTACTGGCTGGGTCAGGCGCACGAGGCGGACGGCAACGGCCAGGCGGCGCGCGCCGCCTTTGCCCTCGGGGCCGCGCATCAAACCAGCTTTTACGGCCTTCTGGCCGCCGAAGCCGCCAACCTGCCCCCCGACCCGGGGTTGGCGGGCGCGGAGGTTTTCTCGTCCTGGCGCGACGCCGCGTTTACCCGCGCGCCCCTGGTCGAGGTTGCTTTGCTGGCGATGAACGCGGGCGAGACTGGCTTGGCGGAACGGTTCCTGTTGCACCTGGCCGCAGGGGCGGATCGCACCGCGCTGGGCCAGATGGGCGCGATGGCCACCGAACTGGAGCAGCCGCACCTGGCGGTCATGATCGGCAAGCTTGCGGCGGGCCGGGGAATCGTCATACCGGGGCCCTATTACGCGCTGCACCCGATGCAGGAGATGGATCTGCCGGTGCCGATGGAAATGGCATTGTCGATTGCCCGGCGCGAAAGCGAGTTCGACCACCGCGTCGCCAGCGGCGCAGGGGCGCTGGGCCTGATGCAATTGCTGCCGGGAACAGCGTCGGACATGGCGCGGGCACTGGGCCTTTCCGATCACGACACGCGCCGCGTGCTGAATGATTGGCGCCATAACGCACGTCTGGGCGGCGCCTATCTGGCGCGGATGGGCTGGCAGTTCGGGGGCAACGTGGTGATGGTGTCCGTCGCTTACAATGCCGGACCGACCCGCGCAGAACGCTGGCTGAAGAACAACGGCGACCCGCGCAAGGGCGGCATGAATGTAATCGACTGGATCGAACACATCCCGTTCCGCGAAACCCGCAACTACGTCATGCGCGTGGCCGAATCGCTCCCCGTCTATCGGGCGCGCCTGGGCCGCGATCCGCACCCGGTGCCGTTCAGCGCCGAGCTTGTCGGTTCAAGCGTTCTGCCGCTCTCGCCAGAGGGTGAATAGACCCGCGCCGACGATCAGCGCGGCGCCGATGGCAACGTTGGTGCGGATCACCTCGCCGAAGACGGTGATGCCCAGCATGCTGCCGAACACCAGTTGCAGGTAGGCAAAGGGCTGCACGGACGATGCCTCGGCCACCTCGTAGCACTTTATCAGCGTCCAGTGGCCCATCGCCCCGGTGATGCACAGCAACCCCATCCATCCCCAGTCGGGCGTCGTCATCGGTTCCCAGAACCACGCGCCCGCCGCGGTCATGCCAACCGCGCCCACCGTGCCCGTCCAGAAAAAACTGGTTGCAGCGCTGTCGCGTCTTGCCGCGTAACGTGTCAGCAGGCCGTAGAGCGCGAACATGAACGCCGCTAGCAACGGCACCACGGCTTCGGGGCGGAAAACGCCGAAACCGGGTTGCAGGATAATCAGCACGCCCACGAACCCCACCGCGATCGCCACCCAGCGCCGCCAACCCACGCGCTCGCCCAGGATCGGCCCCGAAAGCGCAGCGATCAGCAGCGGATAGACGGTAAACACGGCATGGCTTTCAATCAGGCCCAGCAAGGTGAAACCCAGAACCATGACGCAGATCTCGGTAATCAGCAGAAGCGCGCGAAACGATTGCAGGATCGGTTGCGTCGTGCGCGCCGCGGCACGCAGGCCCCCCGCCTTGCGACCGGCTATGGTGATCACGAAGGCCGCGAAGAACCAGTAGCGGATCATGATGACCATCAGCACGTTGTATTCCCCCGCCAGATGGCGCGAGATGCCGTCCTGCATCGCGAAGATGAAGGTTGTCAGGATCATTAGCCCGATCCCGAACCGCGTGTTCGTTTCAACGTGCAACGCGGCTCTCCCCGGGTTTCGAGGCGGTGGTCATGTGGCGCTTGCGCCCGTAGCCTTGGCAACGCGTGACGGCGAATCCCGCGTCTTGCAGCCCCCGGCGCACGAAACCGGCTGCGGTGTAGGTGGCCGCGGTGCCGCCCGTCGCGGTGTGGCGGGCGACCTCGCCCATCAGCGCGGGCTGCCATAGTTCGGGGTTCTTGGCGGGGGAAAACCCGTCCAGATACCATGCATCGGCCTGATCGGCCCAGCCGGGCAGCGTGTCGCGCGCATCGCCCGCGACCAGCGTGAATTCCAGGTCATGCAGGATGATCCGCGTCACCTCCGCGTGCCAGAACGGCGCCAGCTCCGCAGCGATCTCCGACAGCCTTGGAAACGCGGCCTGCGCCCGGATCATGTCCGGCGCGGGCAGCGCATACGCCTCGAAAGAGGTGAACCTCAGGCTGCCCTCCTGCCCCGTGCGACGCCACAGATCCAGCGTCGCCAGAAGGTTCAGGCCCGTGCCCAGACCCAGTTCGGCCACGTGAAATCCCGGCCTGAACCGCCCCGGCAGGCCGTTGCCGTGCAAGAAGACGTGAGTCGTCTCGCCCAGCCCGTTTTCAAGGCTGAAATATGGGTCGTCGAAACGGGTCGAAACGGGCACGTCCTGCCCGCGCCATTCGACTTGCGATTGCTGGTCTTGCATGGGGCCGTCCGTTAGAGGTGGCGCGAGAATGCAGCGGAAGGGCAGGTAATGGCAATGGCGGATGTAACGATCTACGGCGCGGGGATTTTCGGCCTTTCGGTGGCTTGGTCCTGTGCCCGGCGCGGAGCGTCGGTGCGGGTGATCGATCCGCATGGTCCCGGCGCGGGGTCCAGCGGCGGGTTGGTCGGCGCGCTGTCGCCGCATGTCCCGGAGCAATGGAACGACAAGAAGGCGTTCCAGTTCGACAGCCTGATCATGGCGCAGGCATTCTGGGACGAGGTGGCGCAGGTCTCGGGTCGCCAGACCGGCTATGCCCGGCTGGGCCGGTTGCAGCCCGTGGCCGACGATGCCGCGCTGGCGCTCGCGCTTTCGCGCACAGAGGGCGCGGCGAAGCTGTGGCAAGGCCTGGCGCAATGGCGGCTGCGTCGGCGCGAAGATCTTGGTGCCTGGACCCCTGCAAGCGCGACCGGCTGGCTGATCGAGGACAGCCTGAGCGCCCGGCTGCACCCGCGCATGGCCTGCACGGCGCTCGTCGCGGCGATCGAGGCCAGCGGTGGCGAATTGCTGCGCGAAGGCCGCGCCGAGGGCCGCGTGATATGGGCAACCGGTGTTGCGGGACTGGAAGAGATCAACGCGCACAGGCCGCGTGCGTTCGGCAACGCCGTCAAGGGACAATCGGCGTTACTGCGGCTGGACCGGCGCGACTGCCCGCAGATATTCGCCGGCAGCGTTCATGTCGTGCCGCATGTCGATGGCACGGTTGCGATCGGATCGACCAGCGAGCGGGAGTTCGACAGCCCCGTGCAGATCGATGCACAGCTTGATGAAGTTCTGGCGCGGGCGGTGGATGAGGTGCCCGCGCTGGAAGGCGCCGAGGTGATCGAACGCTGGGCCGGGCTGCGCCCGCGTGCGCGGTCGCGCGCGCCGGTGCTGGGGGCGCATCCCGTGCGGGACGGTGAATTCATCGCCAATGGCGGGTTCAAGATCGGGTTCGGCATGGCGCCCAAGGTGGGCGCCGCGATGGCGGATCTGGTGCTGGAGGGGCGCGATGAGATCCCCGACGCCTTTCGTCCCGAGGCGAGTTTCTGAGCCTTGGCCGGGGCGTGCACGCTCTTGGCGA
This sequence comes from Paracoccaceae bacterium, assembly GCA_011389955.1. Lineage (GTDB taxonomy): Bacteria > Pseudomonadota > Alphaproteobacteria > Rhodobacterales > Rhodobacteraceae > Sediminimonas. Next base: position 7,361 of record JAABTI010000003.1, read on the forward strand.
GATGCGCGCTCATCTTGCGTTGGCGGTCATGCAAAGCCGCCCGTCGGGGCCGCGCACCCAAAGTGATCCGTCCGCTTTCCAGCAAAGCTGCGCCGCCTCGTGATGCATCAACGGGGCCGTGGCGCGGAATGAAAAGCCGACCAGACCGCCCAGTTCGCGTTCCGCAAGAAGCATCAGAAGTTGCGCCAGAAGCGGGCCATGCGTGACCAGGCCGTCATAGCCTTCGACATCGCGCGCGTAGTCCAGGTCATAGTGGATGCGGTGCCCGTTGAACGTCAGGGCCGAGTAGCGAAACAACATCGTGCTGTCGAAACCGGCCCGTTCGCAAATGTCCTCGTCGCGCGGCGCGACGGGCGGCACGGGCACCTGCGCGTCCGGGGCCGGATCGTTGCGGTAAACCAGATCCTGCCACTCGGTGACGCGGGCCTGCCCGTCTTGCGTTATCTCGTGGCGCAGCGTGACGAAGGCCAGCGGCCCGCTGCGTCCCTGCTTGCGGGTTGTCTGGTGCAGGGTGGTGGTCTTTTCCGCCGGCGTGCCCGCGACCAGCGGCGCGTGGAATTCCAGGCGCCCGCCGGCCCACATGCGGCGCGGCAGGCCGGTGTCGGGAATGACGCCGATCCCGGGGCGCGGATGCCCGTCGCGGCCCAGGTTTGCAGGCGGGTGGGCCTCCCAGAAATAGAGCTGGTGAAAGAACGGCGGCAGGGGATCGCCGGCGGCGACCTCATCCGCGCGCCCCAGCGTGGCCACGAAGGCGGCGGCGCGCGCGGGATCCATGATATCGCTTTGACGAAACGGTTCGGGATCGGCAACCTGCATGCGCGAAATCTAGGCAGATGCACGAGCGGAGGCAACGGCAAATGACACCGCATGTTCAGGGGCTGGATCATCTGGTTCTGACGGTTTCCGACATCGGCGACACGCTGGCGTTCTATCGTGATGTCCTGGGGATGGAGGCGGCCCGCTTCACGCCCGCCGATGGCCCGGATCGCTGGGCGCTGTGCTTCGGTGGGCAGAAGATCAACCTGCATCAACGCGGCGCCGAGTTCGAGCCCAGGGCGGCGCACCCGACGCCCGGCGCGGCGGATCTGTGTTTCCTGAGCGATCAGCCCGTTTCCGACTGGCAGCGGCACCTGGCCAGACAAGGCGTGGCAATAGTGCACGGCCCGGCGCCCCGCACGGGGGCGACCGGGCCTATCCTGTCGATCTACCTGCGCGATCCTGATGGGAACCTGATCGAGATCGCCAACCGCGCCTAGCGTATTTCCTCGCGCAGCGCCTCCATCAGGCTTCCAAGGGTCTTGCGGTAGGTGTCGCTTATCAGGTGACCGTCCTCGTCGAATTCCTTTGTCGGCCCGGCCAGCAGCATCTCCGGCCCTTGCAGAAGGCGCGGGCGAAACGCCACCAGACAATTGCGCAACATAACCTGGGCGCGCTCTCCGCCCGCGCGACCGGCGGCGGCCGACATGATCGCAACGGGTTTGCCGATCATCGGGTTCGGCCTGGTGCGGCTGATCCAGTCCAGCGCGTTCTTCAAAGTGCCTGAAATGCCCTTGTTGTATTCGGTCGTCGAAATCAGGACCGCGTCGGCCTGCGCGATCTGTTCGGAAAGCGTCTGGACGGCCGGGGGAATACCGGTGGCTGTTTCGTCATCCTCGTTGAACAGCGGCAGCTTCAGATCCGCGATGGTCAGTTCCGATCCCTCGAAAAGGTGCCCCGCTTCGCGCAAGAGCTGCGTATTGCAAGAGGCCTGGCGTAGCGAGCCGGACAGGCCCAGTAGTTTTATTTTGGACATTTCGCACCTGTTTTTGTTGCGTCTGCACGCCACCTAACGCCGTGTCACCCGAGGGCAATCTGCGCACGCGCACAACCGCTGTGATCGACGCCGCGTCAGTTCGAGGCGGCGCCGATGCCGGCCGGTTGTCCGACAATGACGAAGCTGAGCGCATCGGGGTCAAGCCGTTCCCGTGCGACCCGGTTGACGTCCTCTCGCGTGACGGCGCGCACGCGATCATTGCGGGTCTCGACATAATCGATGGGCAGGCCCTGCATCTGCATCCCGACGATGATGTTGGCGATGGGGCTGTTGCCGTCGAACCGCAGGGGATAGGCACCCGTCAGGTATGTCTTGGCGTCCTCGAGTTCCTGCTGGGTCACGCTGTCGCGTGAAATCCTGGCCCATTCCTCGCGGATCATGTCGGCCGCCTGCGCCATGGTTTCGTTACTCGATGCGACGGACCCCATCCATAGCGTCGCCTGGTCGCGATCCGCCAGGTAGGTGCTGATCCCGTAGGTCAGGCCGCGTTTTTCGCGCAGTTCCTGCATCAGGCGGCTTTCGAACGAACCGCCGCCCAGAATATGGTTGAGGATGTAGGCGGCAAAGAAGTCGGGATCGTCAAGCGTGACGCCCTTCTGCCCGAAAACCGCGACCGACTGGGGTGTTTGATACTCTATGACTTGCGTATCGCCATCGAACTCGGGCGTCGCCTTGGGCGGCAAGGGCGCCCCGTTTTCGGGCAGATCGCCCAGAAGATCATCCAGCAACGCGGCAAGCCGATCGGCGGAAATATCACCGACCGCGCCAATATGGACCCGGTCGCGCGCCAGCGCGCCGGCGTGGGCCTTGACGATGTCCTGCCGGCTCAGGTCCGGCACGGTTTCCAGCGTGCCATTCGTCGGGATGGCATAGGGGTGATCGCCGAACACTTCCGCGTTGAACGCCTTGCGTGCCATGCGCCGCGGATCATTGGCGGCAGAGCGCAGCTGCGACATGACCTGCGCGCGCACGCGCTCGATCGCCTCGGGATCAAACTGCGGATCAACCAGGCTCTGGCGCAGCAGGTCGATGGCCGCGTCGCGGTTTTCGGTCAGGAACCGCGCCGAGACACGCACCGCGTCCGAAGAGGTGTCATAGCTGAAAGACGCGGCAAGCGAATCGCGCGCGCGGGCGAGGGCGCGCGCGTCCATGTCCCCCGAGCCTTCCTCGATAAGGGCGCTCATCAGGTTGGTCGCGCCTGCCTTTTCGGGGCTGTCCAGTGCAGCACCCCCGCGAAACCGGATTTCCAGCGCGGTGAAGGGAATATCGTGATTCTCGACCAGCCACGCGGTCAGGCCGCCGGGGGTTTCCACTTTCTGTATGTCTACAGCGGCGCGCGCCCCCGGCGCGGCGAGCGTCAGCGCGGCGATCAGGACGGCAAAGAACGGGCCTGCGGTTTGGCGGATCATTGCGTGACCTCCTCCTTGTCGAGCCAGCCGGTCACGGCGCGGCGCTTGTCGAGAACGTCGCGCGCGGCGGCCATGATATCGTCGGCGGTGACCGATTGTATGATCCCGGGCCAGGCCTGCACGTCTTCGACTGTCAGTCCCTGCGTCAATGCCCCGCCATATCGCCGCGCCAGCCGCTGCACATCGTCACGTTCGTAGATCTGGCCGGCACGCGCCTGTAGCTTGATGCGCTCCAGTTCTCGCGCATCGACGCCTTCGCGCATGAACTCGGCCAGGGCGGTATCCAGGGCCTCTTCGGCCTGCTGCAGGCTCACTCCCTCGGCCGGTACGACAACCATGTTGAACGTCGTCTCGTCCAGCGACCTGCCGCTGTAATAGGCGGCGGTATGGATCGCCACGGATGCATCGAACTGTAGCTTTTCGGCCAGCACGGAGGTCTGCCCGCCGCCAAGGATCTTGGCCAGTAGCGTCAGCGCCGCCGCCTTTTGCTGCGCGCCGCTGTCGCGTTCCGGCGCCAGGTACGAGCGGCTGACATAGGGCGTGCCCACGCGCGCGTCGCGCATGACAAGACGCCGTTCGGCCCTTTGCGGCGGCTCCTGCGGGCGGCTGCGCGGCGACAGGTCCGTGTTGGCCGGAAGCGCACCATAGTGCTTTTCGGCCATGGTTCGGACCTCGTCGGGCGTTACGTCGCCCGCGACCACGAGGATCGCGTTGTTGGGGGCATAGAACGTGCGGTAGAAATCCAGCACCTGCTCGCGGCCCAGGGTCTCGATCTCGGCGCGCCACCCGATGATCGGAATGCCATAGGGATGGTTGAGGTATTGCGCCGCGCGCTTTTGCTCACGAAACAGCGCGCCGGGATCGTTTTCGACCCGCTGATTGCGCTCTTCGATGATCACGTTGCGTTCGGTCACGATATCGGTGCCGGCCAGGCGCAGGTTCATCATGCGGTCCGCTTCCATCCGCATCATCATGTCCAGCCGGTCGGCGGCGATCCGTTGATAGTAGCCGGTGTAATCCTGGCTGGTGAACGCGTTGTCGTTGCCGCCATGTCGGGCCACCGTGGCCGAGAACTCGCCGGGATCAAGCGTATCGGTGCCCTTGAACATGAGGTGTTCGAGGTAATGCGCGACGCCCGAGTCGCCCGGCGGCTCATCCGCCGCGCCGGCGCGGTACCAGACCATGTGCACGGCAACCGGGGCGCGATGATCCTCGATCACCACGACATCCATGCCGTTATCCAGGGTGAAATCGGTGACCTGATCGTTGGCTGCCATCGCTGCGGGGGCGAAAAGGGTCAAACCCATCAGGGTCGCCAGGGCGCGCATCATGCAAGAGCCTCCTCTAAGTCGTGGCGGTGATCGTCCTGCATAGATACGGGCTCTTGCCAGCGCTTCAAGGCGCCTGACAGTTATGTGAGCGCGCCCTTATCCCCCGGGCGGGGCCGAGGGCGTCTCTACCCCGAGCTGGCGAAAGCGTTGCAAGGCCGCGTAAGGATCCAGAACCTGCGGCTTGTAGGCCTGCTTGTAGCGGTCGGTATTGGCGATCTTGATTCCCGTGAAGCGCCCGCGCCGACGGCGGAATTCCGCGTCTTCGGCGGCAACCGTCTGGCGGATGTTGCCGGGCACCCCGTAACGGGTGACGTGCTGAACCAGGGCGCCGTCGGTCTGCGGGACCGCTCCGCCCTCGTTCCGGGCCGACCTGCGCCCGCCAAGGGTGGCGACGGCATCACCGACGGGGTCCTGATCCGTGCGGTTGCCCTGGCCCGGTGCGGGGGGCGGCAACTGGGACAGATTGCCGGGTGTTTCCAACGGCTTTCCGGGGATAACCGAAAATTCGTCAGGCCCTTTGCCCGGTGGCTGCAGGTTCCGCAGCTCGGGTGGTGTTCCGTCCCCCGAGCAGGCCGCAACCAGCAGACCTGCTAACAAGATCATCGCGCGCGGCATCCGCATTGCCACCCTCCTGATTTCTTCGCCCTCAGACTTAGCGGATCGAGAGGCGGGCGTCACGGGGCCTTTTTGCTCCCGGCGAAAAACACCAATCCCAGTGCACCGACGAAAATCGCTGCATCCGCCAGGTTGAAGGCATACGGATTGGCGAGTCCGCAGCAAGACATGTTAAGGAAATCCGCCACCGCCCCGTAAAGGATGCGATCCACCACGTTGCCCAGCGCCCCACCTACCAGCAGACCCGCTGAAACCATGCCGATGCGTCCGGGCGGATCGCTATGCACCCACCAAAGCACCGCGCCGGAAATCAACAGCGCCAGCGCGATCAGCGCCCAGCGCATCACGTCGCTATCCTGCGAGAACAGGCCGAAATTGATACCGGTATTCCACGCCATCCTCAGGTTGAGGTATGGCGGGACCACGTCGATCCGGCCCAGCTCGTTGAGGCCCATCCAGTGTACGACAAGGTATTTCGTGGCCTGATCGGCCAGAAAAACCCAAAAGCCAATCCAGAAAACCACCCACATGATTGCGTGCCTCTCTTGCGCCCGGCATCAGTGCCGGAAATGGCGCATCCCGGTAAATACCATCGCCAGACCCGCCTCGTCGGCGGCTGCGATCACTTCGTCGTCACGCATCGACCCACCGGGCTGAATCACCGCCGTGGCCCCGGCCTCGGCGGCGGTCAGCAGCCCGTCGGGAAAGGGAAAGAACGCGTCGGACGCCACCACCGAGCCCTGCGTCAGCGGCCCCGGCAGCTTCAGCGCCTCGGCCATGTCCTCGGCCTTGCGCGCGGCAATGCGGCAACTGTCCACGCGGCTCATCTGTCCCGCGCCGACGCCGACGGTCGCGCCGTCCCGGACATAGACGATGGCGTTGGATTTCACGTGCTTCGCCACGCGCCAGGCAAACAGCATGTCGGACATTTCCCGGTCATCGGGCGCGCGCTTGGTCACGACCTTCAGGTCGCTCATGTCCAGGTGGCCGTTATCCTTGTCCTGCACCAGGAAGCCGCCGGATACCTGCCGATAGCTCAGCGCAGGCGTCGCCGGGTTGGCAAGGCCCGGGGTGACCAGCAGGCGCATGTTCTTCTTCAGGGCGAACAGATCCTTGGCATCCTGATCAGCGCCCGGCGCGATCACCACCTCGGTGAAGATCGAAGAGATTTCCTGCGCCGTCTCAAGGTCGAGCTTGAAGTTCAGCGCCACGATACCGCCAAAGGCACTGGTGCGATCACAGTCGAAGGCACGCGTATATGCTTCCTTCAGGGTCGCACCCCGCGCCACGCCGCAGGGATTGGCGTGCTTGATGATGGCGCAGGCCGGGCCATCCTTGGGCAGGAATTCACTGACCAGTTCGAACGCCGCGTCGGTATCGTTGATGTTGTTGTAGCTCAGTTCCTTCCCCTGCACCTGCTCGGCGGTCGCTACGCCGGCCCGGCCAGACCCGTCCAGGTAGAACGCCGCGCCCTGGTGCGGGTTCTCGCCATAGCGCAGGGTCTGCGCCAGTTGCCCCGCAATCGCGCGGCGTCGCGGCGCCGTCTGCCCCGTGGCTTCGGCCATCCAGTTCGATACCGCCGCGTCGTAGGCTGCGGTGCGGGCATAGGCCGTCTGCGCCAGCTTGCGGCGGAATTTGGGGCAGGTCGCGCCGTCATGCTGATCCATGTCCTCGATCAGGCTTTCGTAATCGGCCACGTCCACCACCACGTTGACGAATGCGTGGTTCTTGGCCGCCGCGCGAATCATCGCCGGGCCGCCGATGTCGATATTCTCGATGCAGGTGTCATAATCGGCACCCTCGGCGATGGTCTTCTCGAACGGATACAGGTTGACCACCAGCAGGTCGATCTGCGGAATTCCATGCGCGGTCATCGCGCTGACATGCGCGTCGTTGTCGCGCAGCGCCAACAGCCCGCCATGCACCGCCGGGTGCAGGGTTTTCACGCGGCCGTCCATCATCTCGGGAAAGCCGGTGATATCCGAGACGTCCCGCACCGCCAGGTCCGCGTCGCGCATCGCCTTCGCCGTACCCCCCGTCGAGATCAGCTCGACCCCCCGCGCATCCAGTGCGCGCGCCAGCTCGATCAGGCCGGTCTTGTCGGATACGGAAATCAGCGCGCGGCGCAGCTTGGTCATCTCGGTCATGTGTCTGCTTCCCGGATAGGTTCAGGTGCTCAGGTCCATTTCTTCCCGGTTCAGATCGCGAATGCTGATCGGCGTGTCCTGCGCCTTGGCCAGCGACCACCGGGTGCGTGTCGCATAATCCATTGCGCGTCCGGATAAAACGACTTGTTTGGTCGCACGCGGTCGCAAACGCCCGTTTTCGAGGTAAACACTGGGTTCCAGCCCCAGTTCCAGCGCTCCGTCATGGCGGAATATCCAGATTTCCCCACTCTTGAGCGCCATCGACACCGCCGTGCCGCCAAGATCCAGCGACGGTTCCACATCCGGGTGCAGGTGAAATCGTATCTGGAATGGTATTCCTTCAAGGCGAGTTTCGTCCAGCGCCCTGTCGAAGCGGCGCTTGTGGGGTTCCTCGATCGCCAGCAACAGGTCTTCGCCCAACATTCCGCGCCCCTCGAATGTCAGTTCGATGGTGCGCGCGTGGGTCAGGCCGTGCGTGCTCAGATAGCCGTCATGCCCGCCCTGGAACCGGATGCCGTCGGGCGCATGGCTTATCTCCACGGGCACCGAGCTTGGCGCATCCGTCAGCCATTCGCCCCGCGTGCGGCCGGTGCCCAACCGGGCGCTGGAATATCCCGCCAACGCCAATGTAGAATGGCTCGCCGTGGCGCGCCCGGCGCGACGCCATTCCGCGCCGAAGCTGGCGCCCGAACCGCAGTTGACGATCACCGGCCGCCTGCCCGAGGTCAGCTCGAACGCCAGCGTCGAGGCATGGGCGTGGCGCGACGCGGCGCCGACGGGCGGGGCGGCGGCATCGACGATAACGCTGGTGCGACCCGCGCTCAGGCGGGCATAGCCCATGGACAACCCCCCGGGCACGCGCCGGCCGCGGGTGCCCGAGGCCGTCAGCGCCATGTCCAGCAACCCTTCGGCGCCCCGCCCGCCACCGTGAAACCGCGCCAGCCCGCCATCGGCATGGCGCAAGGTGCGCAGTGCGGGCGCAATACGCTCGATCGCTTCCAGATGATCGGGCATCGCGGTCTTGCCATCCTCCGATAGCGCCGCCGACGCCCAGGTCAGCAGCGTGAACACCTCCAGCAATTCTTCCGGGTTGCGGGTGGGGATGCCGCCCTGGTCGTCAACCTGCGCGCGGCTTTCGCGGGTCAGCGCACGGATTGCGGGGCCGGTCAGGCCCGACATGCCCTGCAACGACAATCCGGCATATAAAAGCCCCGTGATCGCCTCGAACCGGGGCAGGCCGGGTGCCGCCGACTGCCAGCGTCGGCCCAGAAAGATCGCCTGGTGCGCCAGCGCGCGGTAGAACGCCTGCGCCTGTTCGCTGTCCTGGCCCCTGAGCAGGAACAGGGCGTGGTGAATCCACCGGATCATGCGCCGGCCGGTCAGTTCGGGCGTCCATCCCGGGCCGCGCCCGTCGTCATAGCGCGCAATCCACTCCCACAGCCATGCTTGCGCCCGCGCCCGCGCGGCCGGATCACCGACCGCGGCCAGATCGTCGAGCCAGCGAAACCCGTGCAGCGCATCGGCGTAATCGGCGTCCGGCGGCGTGATATCCCATAGGGACCGGCCCGGCGCCTCGACCAGGTGCCCGGAAAACAGGTAGTTACCGGCAAGGAGTTGCCGCCCCCGCGCGTATGACCCGATCGTGCGCGGTTCCGGTTGGCTGACGAACCCGGTGGCGGGGCGCGCAATACTGCTCGCCCGCGCATGCAGGCGGTTCATCCAGCGCGCGAGCCGCGCCGAAACGCTGTTGGGTGTGGGCATCTGCACGGGCCTCTCACGCACTTGCGGCGTCTTGGTCCGATCATACCCCTCGGCGTGCCGCCTGTCACCCGTGTTGTCGCGCATGATGCCCGGGGCCTGTCTGGCCCCGTCGCTCCGGCTGCGTCCGGCCGCCCGGGGGGCGTTTCCGGCATCACGCAGACCGGCCTTCAGCGGGTGAGCACGGCGATGTAGAACCCGTCCATGCCGCCCAACTCGGGCCAGTAGTCAGGACGCAGCCGCAAACCGCCCTCCGGGGTGATCCAGTCGGGCGTCAGCCCGGGCAGATCCAGCGCCCCTGCATCGACGACGGCAAGGCCGGGATGGCGCGCCAGCGCCTCTTCGACCTGGCATTCGCCCTCATCGGGTAGCAGTGAACAGGTGCAGTAGATCAGCCGCCCGCCCGGTGCCAGCAGGCCGAGGGCGCGATCGATCATGCGCGCCTGCAACTCCATCAGTTCCGCGTAGTTCGAGCCGTCCTGCGCATGTGGCAGGTCCGGGTGGCGGCGAATCGTACCCGTGGCCGAGCATGGCGCATCCAGCAGTATCGCGTCATACCGCCCCTCATGCGTCAGCGCGTCGCCGATCACGGTCCTCGCCTCCAGCCCCGTGCGCGCAAGGTTGTCCGTCACACGCTCCATCCGGGCGGGCGAGATATCCAGCGCGGTCACCGCCGCGCCCGCGGCGGCCAGTTGCATCGTCTTGCCGCCCGGCGCGGCGCACATGTCCAGCACCCGTTCGCCCGGCTTGGGGGCCAGGATGCGCGCGGGAATGGCCGCGGCGGCGTCCTGCACCCACCATTGCCCGGCGTCGAACCCGGGCAGGCCCGAAACCTGCCCGCCCTGCGACAACCTGATCGTGCCGGTCGGCAATAGCGCACCGTCCAGCATCCGTGCCACGGCGGCGGGATCGTCACGCGCGGTGATGTCCAGCGGCGCACCGGCGAAATGCGCCGCCTCCATCGCGGCGACGGTGGGCGCGCCATAGGCATCGGCCAGCGGCGCGCGCAGCCATTTGGGCAGGCGCGGCACGCGCAGCTTGGCCCATGCCGCCGGCCCCTCGGCGGCGATCTTGCGCAACACCGCGTTGACCAGCCCCTTCATCGGGGCGCGGCGCTTGTCGGCGGCGACGATCGATACCGCGTCATTGACCACACCGTGCGCATCGCCGCCGCGGCAGATTTCCACCGTGGACAGCCGCAGCACGTTGCGCACATGCAGCGGCGGCGCCTTGCGCAGGTGACGCGACAGCAAACGGTCGGCCCGCTCCAGCCCGCGCAGAGTGTCCAGCGCAAGACGCTGCGCGCGGGCGCGGTCGGCCGGGTCCAGCCGTTGCAGCGCGCCACCGGCCAGCGCCTCGGGCATCAAGCGCCCGTCGCCCAGCACCTGATCCAGCAGGAAAACGGCGCTGGCGCGCGGGCTGGGATCGGGCGATGTCATGGCGTGGTCCTTGCTCTGGCTCGGAGCAGGCGTATATCAACAGGTGTAGCAGTAAGGAAGCCATGCCATGAGCGACGCCGAAAAATCCCTTCCCCCCGCCGCCAAGCGCGCGCTTGCCGAAGCCGAGGCGCGCCGCAAGGCAAAGGACGCGGCGCAGCCCCCCAAGGAACTGGGCGGCCGCGACGGACCTGAGCCCGTGCGCTACGGCGACTGGGAAAAAAAGGGCATCGCGATAGATTTCTGATTGCCTGCCTCACTCAAGACGCAGGTCGGCCGAATCGCCTTGGCCCCGGTCGGCGATGAATCGCAGGTTGCGCCCGTCGTACAGAACCACCTGGCAATTGAGGCCAAGCTCGCGGTTCCCCCACGCCATTTCCCGGCAGAAATACCCGTCTTGCCAGCGCCACGCGCCGGTGACCGCGCGGCCCAGGGCGCGCCCTTCGATGCGCCCGTTGCCGCGCACCTGCAACGTGATGCCGAAACGCCGCAGGTCACGCCCGTCAACCAGCGTTTCAAAGGTCTGTTCGCTGCGGATGGGTTTGAACTCCTCCGCCATCGCGGCATCGGGCGACAGGGCCGCCCCCATGGCCGCCGCTATGCAGAATCGGGCGAAACAACGTTTCATTCGCGCCTCCCGGCGTCATCGTGTCACGCCAAGGCTACGCGCCGGGCGGGGAAGCGGATCAGATTCAGCCGTCCCGAAGGCCAAGCACATCGAGCATGTCGTATTCGCCGGGTGCCTTGTCCTGGCCCCACAGCGCCGCCTTCAGCGCACCGCGCGCGAACACCGCGCGGTCGGTGGCGACGTGGCGCAGGGTGATACGCTCGCCCGTGCCGGCGAACAGGACATCGTGTTCGCCCACGATGTCGCCGCCGCGAATCGCCGTGAACCCGATATCGCCGCGCCGGCGCGCCCCGGTCATGCCGTCGCGGCCGGCGTCGCGCACATCGGCCAGGCGCACGCCGCGCCCCTGCGCCGCCGCCTCGCCCAGCATCAGCGCGGTGCCCGAGGGCGCATCGACCTTGCGGTTGTGATGCGCCTCGATCACCTCGATGTCGAAATCTTCGTCAAGCGCGGCTGCCACCCGTTTCGTCAGTTGAACCAACAGGTTGACTCCCAGGCTCATGTTGCCCGCACGGATGATCGGCGCGTGGCGGGCGGCGGCGTTGATGCGGGTCAGGTCGTCATCGGACAGGCCGGTGGTGCCGATCACGTGCACGGCGCGCGCCTGGGCGGCCAGCGCCGCGAATTCCACCGTGGCGGCGGGCGCGGTGAAATCGATCACCGCCTGCGCGCGGGCCAGCGCCTCCAGCGCGTCATCGGTGACCGTCACGCCCAGCGCCGCACCGCCCATCGCGGTGCCGACATCCTGCCCGATCCAGTCATGGCCGGACCGCTCGATCGCGCCCACCAAACGCGCGCGGGGGCTTTGCGCGATGGTGTCCACCAGCATCCGGCCCATCCGGCCCGATACGCCCGTAGTGACGATTCCCGGCAGTTCTGTCATTGCCTCGCTCCTTTTCGCGGTTCACAGCCCTGATAGCGAAGCACACCACGCTTGGCAAAGGCCGGCTGAACCCTTAGATGCGCACCCATGGCAAAGAACAAATTTCACGACGGCCCCGGACCCAGCCAAAGACAGCTTCGCGTTGGCGAGCTGGTGCGGCGCGCGCTGTCTGACATCCTGATGCGTGGCGATATCCACGACACGGACCTCAACCGCCTCTCCGTCACCGTCGGCGAGGTGCGCATGTCGCCCGACCTGCGCGTCGCCACGGCCTACGTGCTGCCGCTGGGTGGCAAGGGACAGGACGAGGTGGTCAAGCTGCTGGCGCGCAACCAGGGCGAGCTGCGCCGCCTGATCGGGCGTAAACTGACCCTGAAATTCGCGCCCGAACTGCGATTTCAACTGGACGAAACATTCGATCGGCTGGACGAGGCGCGCGAGTTGTTCGGGCGCGACGAGGTCCGGCGCGATATCGAGGAATGACATGCGCGCCCCCCGCATAGCCGCTGTGCTGTTGGGGGTGCTGATGTCATGCACCGGCGCCGCCACCGCGGCCGAGTGCCGTGACGTGACCCACGCCGGACAAGGCTATACCGTGTGCCGCGCCGCCCCCGCGCAGGACGAGCTGCGCCTGTTCCTGAATGACGACACCGGCAAGCCCTGGGGCGGTTTCCGCCGCCTCGACAGGGCGCTGCGCAGCAAGGGGCAGCGCCTGGTGTTTGCGATGAATGCGGGGATGTATCACCCCGACCGAAGCCCGGTCGGCCACTACATCGAGGACGGCCGGGAAACCATGCCCGTGATCGCCTCCGCCGGGCCGGGCAATTTCGGGATGCTGCCCAACGGAATCCTGTGCCTGCGCAGGGATCGTGCCGACGTGATGGAAACGCGGCGCTACCTGGCCACGACTCCGGGATGCGATCACGCCACGCAATCGGGGCCGATGCTGCTGATCGACGGCGCGCTGCACCCCCGCTTCCTGCCCGACAGTACCTCGCTTTACGTGCGTAACGGCGTGGGCACCGCAGCCGACGGGCGCACCGCATGGTTTGTCATGTCCGAAAACCCGGTGACATTTTTCGAATTCGCGCAGATGTTCCGCGATGCGCTGGGCGTGCAGCAGGCGCTGTATCTCGACGGCAACGTATCGCGCTTGTTCGCTCCCGCGCTGGGCCGGGCGGATGCCGGCCTGCCGCTGGGTCCGATGGTTGGCGTGGTCGCGCCGGCCGAATAGGCGCTAGCCCTGTGGCGTCATGCCCGACCGCGCCCGCGCGCGGCGCAGGCCGAGTGCGTGTTCGCGCCAGATGATAAGCACCCCCGCCGCGATCACCAGCGACGCGCCGCTCAGCATCTGCGCCGTGGGCACCTCGCCGAAGATGAAATAGCCGATGGCGATGGCGAACAGCATCGAGGCATAGTCGAACGGCGCCACCACCGACGCCCCGGCAAAGCGATAGGCCGAGGTCAGGAAAATCTGCCCCAACCCGCCCAGCAGCCCGGCAAGGATCAGCAAGCCCGCCTCGGGCCCCGCCGGCATGACCCAGCCGAACGGCACCGTCAGCATCGCCAGGATCGTCGAGGTCAGCGAGAAATAGAACACCACCGCCGATGTCTGTTCGGTCTGTACCAGCTTGCGAATGTAGATCTGCGCCAGCGCCGCGCAGATCGCCCCGGTCAGCACCAGCATCGCGCCCACCGCCTCGGCGGTTTTCATGGTTTCGTCCTCCAGCAGCGTCAGCCGCGGCGCCAGCACCACCAGGACCCCGGCAAGGCCCAGCGCGACAGCCGCCATGCGAAACAGGCGCACCTGCTCGCCCAGGAACATCGCGGCGAATATCACCGTCAACAGCGGCGCGGCATACCCGATGGCGGTGACCTCGGGCAACGGCAGCAGGCCCAGCCCGGCAAACATCATTCCCATCGCGGCGGTGCCGACGAAACCGCGCCAGAAATGCCCCATCGGCGATACCGCCTTCAGCCCTGTGCGCAGGTCGCCCCTGATCGTCAGCCACGCGATGATGACCGGCATCGCAAAGAACGAGCGAAAGAATACCGCCTGCCCCGGCGGGACGTGATCCGAGGTGGCCTTGATCAGCGAGGCCATGGTGATGAACATCACCACCGATGCCAGCTTCAGCGCGATGCCCTTGATCGGCTGCATGTGCGGTTTCCTTTCCTGTGCGCGATGCGACCATGCTGTTCCGGTCGTTCGGAAAGGTCAATCTGTGCTCGTGTTCGCCGCCGGACATGAGGCTCCCGGTACGGTGGGCCGGTGATGGTCTTGAGAGGACATTGGGCTACCGCGTTCTGCGCGCAATAGCGCCCGCAGGGCGCCGCGCATCGCCGGGCCGCCCCCCCGGCACGGCGATCTGGTTGACGCTTGCGCAATGCATTGGGGTTTTTCGGATTTGGCGGGGATAAAGTACCTCGCGCGAACGCTGGATCGCCGCACCGCGGCCCACCGATGTGCGGCCCCTTCAACCGGTCGCCCAATGTCGGCTGAAGGCCATCATGCCCCTTGATCTTGCCGCCCGCGCGCGCGAACACTCGCGACACCGCGTTTCAGCCCGGGAGGCCCCATGTTCGACGACAACTACCTGATTTCGCGTCTTGCCCGCCACGCTGCCGCCACGCCGGACGCGCCGTTCGCCCGTAGCGACGCGCAGCCCGATATCAGTTACGGCACCTTGTTCGACGGGGCGCAAAGGATGGCGGCGGCGCTGGTCGCGGTGGGGTTGTCGCCGGGTGATCGGGTTGCCGTGCAGGTCGAGAAAAGCCTGTCCGCGCTGGAGCTGTACCTCGGAACGGTGCTGGCGGGGGGCGTGTTCCTGCCGCTCAACACCGGCTACACCGCCGAGGAGGTCGCCTATTTCCTCACCGATGCGACGCCCTCGGTCGTGGTCTGCGACCCGGCCCGCGAGGGCGACATCGCCCCGCTGGCCGACGCCGCGCATCTGTTCACGCTCGACGCGGTCGGGCAGGGCACCCTGGCGCAGGCCCGCCCGGCCTCCGGCACCGCTTTTCCCGCCGTGCCGCGCGGCGCCGATGACCTGGCGGCGATCCTTTACACCTCGGGCACCACGGGGCGGTCGAAGGGCGCGATGCTGAGCCATGACAATCTGGCGTCCAACTCGGAAACCCTGGTGGATTACTGGCGCTTCACGCCGGATGACGTGCTGATCCACGCCTTGCCGATCTTTCACACCCACGGCCTGTTCGTGGCCACCAACGTGGCGCTTCTGTCCGGGGCGTCGGTGGTGTTCCTGCCCCGGTTCGATCCCGATGTCGTTCTGGACGCGATGCCAACCGCGACCGCGCTGATGGGGGTGCCAACCTTCTACACCCGGCTGCTGGACAATCCCCGCCTGACACCGGGCCTGGCGGCGAACATGCGGGTGTTCATATCCGGTTCGGCCCCGATGCTGCGCGACACGCATGAAAAATGGCAGGCGCGCACCGGCCACACGGTGCTGGAACGCTACGGCATGACCGAAACCAACATGAACACCTCCAACCCCTATGACGGCGAACGCCGTGCCGGCACCGTGGGTGTGCCCCTGCCGGGTGTCGCGCTGCGGATCATGGGCGACGACGGCACGCCGGTGGACCGTGGCGAGATCGGCGTGATCGAGGTGCGCGGTCCCAACGGGTTCCGGGGCTATTGGAAAATGCCCGAAAAGACCGCCGAGGAATTGCGGCCCGACGGCTGGTTCATCACCGGCGACCAGGCCACGCAGGATGCCGACGGCTACATCACCATCGTCGGCCGCGCCAAGGACATGGTTATCACCGGCGGCTTCAACGTCTATCCCAAGGAGATCGAGGCGCTGATCGACGATATCGCCGGCGTGCGCGAATCCGCCGTGATCGGTGTCCCCCACCCCGATTTCGGCGAGGCCGTCGTCGCCGTCATCGTGGCGGAAAATAGCGCATTGACCGAGTCGGACGTGATGGCGGAAATCGGCTCACGGCTGGCCAGGTTCAAGCAGCCGAAAACCTGTATCCTTGTTCCGGAATTGCCTAGAAATACAATGGGTAAGGTGCAAAAGAAGGCGCTGCGCGACAGCTACGGCAACCTGTTTTCCTGACCCCGGTCCGGCCATGCGCAACCCAACGCCGACGCACGCGCGGAATCCCGCCCGGACAATCACGATTTGCTGACCGGCGACGGCCTTGAACCTTTGCTTCAAGCCAGTAGGTGAATGGAAGAACGCCCATTCAAGCGGGCGCATCGAGCACCAGTCAAGCAAAGGACAGGACCATGACTACCAAGACCACATTCCTCTTCGCCGCAGCCACGGCAGCCACAACCGCGCTTGCCCTGCCTGCCTACGCGGGGTCCAACGAACCGGCGCAACCCGATCCTGTCGTCACGCAACCCGCCCCGGTCGTGCCTGCGGGCGTCAACTGGACCGGCGGCTATGTCGGTGGTCAGCTGGGCTACGGATCGCTCGATGTTGGCGGTGCTGACGATGGCGGCGCCATCGGCGGTGTGCACGCGGGCTATGATTACGACTTCGGCCAGTGGGTTGTCGGCGGCGCGATCGATTATGACTTCGCGGACATCACCACCGGCGGTGTCACGCTGGACAACGTCGCCCGGCTCAAGCTGCGCGGCGGCTACGACCTGGGCAACGGCGGGCTGGCTTACGCAACCGCCGGCGGCGCTCGTGCCTATACCGCCTCCAGCGGCGATGATGGCGGTTACTTCCTCGGCGCCGGCTACGAGCACATGATGACCGATAACTTCTCGGTCAGCGGCGAAGTGCTGCATCACCAGTTCGACAACTTCAACGGTGGTCCCGACGTCGACGCAAACACGGTTCAGGTGCGCGGTTCCTTCCGCTTCTGATTCCGCCTGACAGCGAGAGACGAGCGGGCGCCCGCGGGCGCCCGTTCGTGATTCCGACGAAGGCAATCCGGATACCTCCGCAGAAGCGAGAACAAGCGCGCAGCCAAGCGAATTCGAAACGGCCCATCGCGAAAATCCGGTCCCGGCGGCCCCTCTCCGACCATTGATCGCCCGGGGTCTGCACTGTTACCAAGGCCGTGAAGGAACGAATGGGCGGATCTCGTCCGCGCGTGTGTGCAAATCCCGGAAAGTAGGGGGAAATCATGATCAAGATCACAACCGCCGCCACCGCTTTGGCGGTCGCCTTTGGCGCACCGGCCGTTGCCGGTTCCGCCGATCCCGCACCAATGGACCCCGTCGTGCCCGCACCGGCCCCCGCGCCGCAGTGGCAAGGCGGCTATGCCGGTGTCGAACTCGGGTTCGGTCATGTCGATGCAAGCCCGGGAGGTAGCGACAGCGGCGTCGTCGGCGGTCTTATCGCGGGCTACGACTGGCAAAGCGGCAACACGGTCTACGGTGTCGGGTTCGACATCGACGCCACGGGAATGACCTTGCCGGGTGGTATCCTGGGTGCCGCCGATGTCGATTACGTGGCACGCCTCAAGGGGCGCGTGGGCACGGTGATGGGCAGCAGCCTGGTCTACGGAACCGCCGGCGCGACCCGGATCGGGTTGTCTCAGGCCGGTGCGTCACTGACGGATAATGGCTGGTTTGCCGGTATTGGCTATGAAACCTTCGTCGCCGAGAACACCACGGTCGGCGGCGAGTTGCTGTATCACGGCATCGACACGTTCAACGGCGGATCGGATCTTGACGCGACAACGCTGCAACTGCGCGTGGCTTATCGCTTCTGAACCGGCCGGCGCCGGATCGGGATGACAAAGGGGGCGCCGCCGGGCGCCCCCTTGTGCGTTCACTTCACCCGTTCCGGCAACACCCAGTCGGCGCGCGGGAAATGGCAGGTATAGCCATTGGGAAGTCGCTTCAGGTAGTCCTGATGCTCCGGCTCCGCCTCCCAGAAATCGCCGACGGGTTCCACCTCGGTCACCACCTTGCCGGGCCACAGGCCGCTGGCCTCGACATCCGCGATGGTGTCCAGCGCGACCTGTTTCTGCGCGTCGTTCACGTAATAGATCGCCGAGCGATAACTCAGCCCGACATCATTGCCCTGCCGGTTGATCGTGGTCGGATCGTGGATCTGGAAAAAGAACTCCAGCAACCTGCGATAACTCAGGCGCGCAGGGTCGAACACGATCTCGATCGCCTCGGCATGGGTGCCGTGGTTGCGATAGGTGGCGTTGGGGACATCGCCGCCGCTGTATCCGACGCGGGTGGAAATCACCCCGTCCATCTTGCGGATCAGGTCCTGCATCCCCCAGAAACAGCCCCCCGCCAGAACCGCGCGTTCCTCGCTCATGTCACATCCTCCACTTGATCCAGGTAATCGCCGTATCCTTCGGCTTCCATGTCGTCACGATGCACGAAGCGCAGGCTGGCCGAGTTGATGCAATACCGCAAGCCGCCCGCCTCGCGCGGCCCGTCGGGAAAGACGTGGCCAAGATGGCTGTCGCCGTGCGCGCTGCGCACCTCGGTGCGCGCCATGCCCAGGCTGTTGTCGCCAAGTTCGCGAACATGCGCGGGCTCGATCGGCTTGGTGAAACTGGGCCAGCCACAGCCCGAGTCGTATTTCGCGCCCGAGGCGAACAGCGGCTCGCCCGACACGATATCAACATAGATGCCCGGCTCATGATTGTTGAGCAACTTGCCCGAGCCCGGGCGCTCGGTTCCGTTTTCCTGCGTGACCCGGTGCTGTTCCGGCGTCAGGGACGCCACCACATCGGGGTTCCGTTCGTATTTCGGCATCGTGATCTTCCTTTGCATCCGTGGGTCTAACATGGGCCGCACGCGCGAAATTCAACCCGCCCGCAGGCGCCCCACCGCCCAGCGCGCTGCGTCGCGCACGGTTTCGTCCTCGTCCTCGCACAGGCCCTGCGCCACCTCGCGCAGCGCCGGATCGCCGGAATTTCCGATCGCGTACAGCACGTTGCGCACGAACCTGTTGCGCCCGATCCGCTTGATTGGGCTGCCACTGAAATGGGCGCGAAAGGCCGCGTCGTCCAGTGCCGCCAGCTCGGCCAGTCGCGGCGCCATCAAATCGTCGCGGGCATGGTATTTCACCTCGCGTGCGCGGGCGGCAAACTTGTTCCACGGGCACACCGCCAGGCAATCGTCGCAGCCATAGATACGGTTGCCCAGAAGCGGGCGCAGGGCCTCGTCCACCGGGCCGTGATGCTCGATCGTCAGGTAGGATATGCACCGCCGCGCATCCAGTTGGTAAGGCGCGGGAAACGCGTTGGTCGGGCACACGTCCAGGCAGGCCCGGCAATTGCCACAATGGTCCGCCTCCGGCGTGTCGGTCTCGATGTTCAGCGTCGTGAACACCGATCCGAGGAAAAACCAGCTGCCCAGCCCCCGCGACACGAGGTTGGTATGCTTGCCCTGCCACCCGATGCCGGCCGCCTGGCCCAGCGGTTTTTCCGGCACCGGCGCGGTATCGACAAATACCTTCACCTCGCCGCCCGCCTCCGCGATCAGCCAGCGCGCCAACCGCTTGAGTGCCTTCTTCAGCGGATCGTGGTAGTCGCGGTTCTGCGCGTAAACGGAAATCGCCGCCCGGTCGCGTCGTTCCAGCACCTCCAGCGGGTCATGCCGCGGCGTATAGCTCTGCGCCAGCATGATTACGGTCTGCGCTTCGGGCCACAGCACTTGCGGCTGCCCCCGCCACTCGGCGCGGTCGGACAGCCATTGCATCTGCCCGTGATATCCCTTGCCCAGAAACGCCTGCAACCGTTCGGGCACCTGCGGCACATCACCGGGCCGGCACAGGCGGCAGGCGTCGAACCCCTCGTCAAGGGCCCGGGCCCGCAATTTGTCCTTCAGGCTGTCCATGACGTCATCCGGCCAGAAATACCCGGGCGCGACGCCGCGGGCCGGGGGCCATGCCCCCCTGTTCAGAAATCCAGGTCGGCATAATGCACCGGCGGCAGGAACCCCGGCACCTGGTCGGCCAGGATGCCGCGAAAGGCCGGGCGCGACTTGATCTTGGCATACCAGTCCTTCACCGACTCGGAGCGGTGCCAATCCACGTCGCTGATATAGTCCAGCGCGCTGATATGCGCGGCGGCGGCGAAATCGGCCAGGGTCATCACGTCGCCGGCCAGCCAACGCCGACGATCCAGAAGCTGCGCCATGTAATCCAGGTGATGCTTGATCGCGCGCGCGCCGTCCTTGACGTTGCGGCTGTCGGGAAATCCCTGCCCGGTGATCTTCTTGTTGACCCGCTCATACAGCAGCTTCGATGTCACCTCGTGGTGGAACTTGTCGTCGAACCACGCCACCAGCCGGCGCACCTCGTAGCGCGCATCGGCACCGCGCGGCATCAGTGGCGGCTCGGGATGCACCTCTTCGAGGTATTCGCAGATCGCCGCGCTTTCGGACATCGTGCGCCCGCCGATCTGCAACACCGGGATCTTGCCCGCCGGATTGCGGCGCAGGAAATCGGCATCCTTCTCCCAGTAGCGCTCTTCGACCAGCTCGCACTCGATCCGCTTTTCCGCAAGGCTCAGACGCACCTTGCGGCAAAACGGCGACAAAGGAACATGAAACAGTTTGGCCATGGTCGGGTCTTGCCTTCGGTTCTGAGGGGTTGCCCCTCCATGCCCCTTTGACGGGCAGTTTTCAATCCTCGAAACAACCCGAGCGCCCATCGCGGCGGATGGTGGCCGCCCCGTCCAGGATCGCGGCCGCCCGTTTGCGCACCCCGGCCGAGGGCTGCGCCGCGCTGCGCTCCTGCGGCGCCGGCAGGATGGCGGCAAGGCGCGCGGCCTGTGTCGCGCTCAGCTTGCCGGCGGACACCCCGAAATAGTGTTGCGCCGCCGCTTGCACGCCGAAAACGCCCTCGTCGAATTCCGCGATGTTGAGGTAGACCTCAAGGATGCGCCGTTTGGACCATGTCAGCTCCACCAGCGGCGTTATCAGCGCCTCCAGCGCCTTGCGCAGCCAGCTACGCCCGTGCCACAGAAAGGCATTCTTGGCCACCTGCTGCGTTATGGTCGAGGCCCCCCGCTGCCGCCCATCGGCCAGCGCCGCGCGGATCGCCCCCATGTCAAAGCCCCAGTGCAGGCAGAAATTGGCGTCCTCGGCCGCCACAGCGGCACGCGGCATCTGCGGCGCTATATCCGCCCACGCGACCCAGTCATGCTTGTGTGTGTCCACGCGCGCCTTCTCGCGCAGCATGTAGGGCGTGCTCGGCGGGTTGATGACCGAATAGGACAGCACCCACAGCACCACGAAGACCGCCGCGATCACGACCGCGCGCAGCAGATTGCGCAACACCCGCCGGCGCCACGCCCGCAGGCGATCGGCGATGCTCGCCTCGCGTTTGGTGGATTTGCGTTTGCGGCGTGCCATGCGCCACAGCTATATGCGCGCCGGTGGCCTGAGAAAACCCTTATCCTCGGATCACCCGGGCCAACCGGCGCCCACGATGCCCGCCTATTCCGCGGGCATCGCCTGTTCCTGGTCGTGGCTCAGCGGCTCTGGCAGCTTGTCCAGCATCTCCTTGGGGCAGATCTGCAGGAAATTGCCCTGCTCGATGTCCCAATGTTGCAGGATATCGGCCGCCTTGCGGCTGCCCGTCTCGGCGGCGTGGCGTTCGATCAGGCCTTTCAGCTCGTCATGCCACCGCGCCACCGTGACCGGGCAGGTCACCAGCGTTTCCATGTTCATCAACTGGCTCGCCAGGCCGTCGGGGTCATGCAGGTAGGCCATGCCGCCGGTCATGCCCGCGCCGAAATTGGACCCGATGCTGCCCAGGATCACCGCAACGCCGCCGGTCATGTATTCGCACCCGTTCGATCCGCAGCCCTCGATCACCACGTGGGCGCCCGAGTTGCGCACCGCGAATCGTTCGCCGGCGCGGCCCGCCGCAAACAGGTGGCCACCGGTTGCGCCATACAGCACGGTGTTGCCGATGATCGTGTTCTCGCTCGCGATCAGCGGGCTTGCCATCGGCGGGCGCACCACGATGGTGCCACCCGACAGGCCCTTGCCGACATAATCGTTGGCGTCACCCGACACTTCCAGCTTCAGGCCCGGCGCAGCGAACGCGCCCAGGCTCTGACCCGCGCTTCCCGACAGTTTCACCGTCAGGTGGTCGGGCTGAAGCGTGTTGCGCATGCCGAACCGCTTGACGATATGGCTGCTGATGCGGGTGCCCACGGTGCGGTCGGTGTTCTGCACCGCGTAGGATAGCTGCATCTTCTCGCCATCCTCCAGGAACCGCTCTGCATCGCGCACGATCTCGGCATCCAGCGTGTCGGAGACCGCATTGCGCGGCTTGAGCCGATCATAAGTGATATCGGCCGCGCCATCGACGGTAATCAGCATCGGGTTCAGGTCCAGGTCGTCAAGGTGCGCGCTGCCGCGGCTCACCTGAGACAGCAGGTCTGCACGCCCGATCACCTCGTCAAGGCTGCGCGCGCCGATGCTGGCCAGGGTTTCCCGCACCTCCTGCGCGTAGAAGGTAATCAGGTTCACCACCTTGTCGGCGCTGCCGGTGAACTTGGCGCGCAGGTCTTCGTCCTGCGTGCAAACGCCCACGGGGCAGGTGTTGCTCTGGCACTGGCGCACCATGATGCAGCCCATCGCGATCAGCGCGGCGGTGCCGATGCCGTATTCCTCGGCCCCCATCATCGCCGCCATGACGATATCGCGCCCGGTGCGCAGCCCGCCATCGGTGCGCAGCGTGATCCGCTCGCGCAGCTTGTTCATGGCCAGAACCTGGTGCGCCTCTGTCAGGCCCATTTCCCATGGCAGACCGGCATACTTGATGCTGGTCGCCGGGCTGGCCCCGGTGCCGCCATTATGCCCCGAGATCAGAATCACGTCGGCCTTGGCCTTGGCCACACCCGCCGCGATGGTGCCCACGCCCGAGGAGGCCACCAGCTTGACTGTCACCTTGGCGCGCGGGTTGATCTGCTTGAGGTCATAGATTAGCTGCGCCAGGTCCTCGATCGAGTAGATGTCGTGGTGCGGCGGCGGCGAGATCAGCGTCACACCCTTGGTCGAATGGCGCAGCCGCGCAATCAGGTCGGTGACCTTCATGCCCGGTAGCTGCCCGCCCTCGCCGGGCTTGGCGCCCTGCGCGACCTTGATTTCGAGTTCCTCGCATTGGTTGAGGTATTCCGCCGTCACGCCGAATCGCCCCGATGCGACCTGCTTGATCTTGGCGCTGGGGTTGTCGCCGTTTGGCTCGGGCACGAAATGCGCCGGGTCTTCTCCCCCCTCGCCGGAGTCGGATTTCGCGCCGATCCGGTTCATCGCCACGTTCAGCGCCTTGTGCGCCTCGGGGCTCAGCGCGCCCAGGCTCATCCCCGGTGTCACGAACCGCTTGCGGATCGCGGTGATGCTCTCCACCTCTTCCAGCGCGACCGGCTCGCCCAGCGGTTTGAACGCCAGCAGGTCACGCAGGTGGATGGGCGGGCTGGCCTGCATCCGCGCGGTGTATTGCTTCCACATCTGGTAGGAGGCGCCGTTGCACGCCGCCTGCAACAGGTGCATGGATTGCGCGCCCCATGCATGCGTCTCGCCCTTGGTGCGCGCCTTGTAGAACCCGCCGATCGGCAACACGTCGCGCCCGCCGCGCCAGCCCAGCTCGTGCACTTCCTCGGCCTTGCGCTGAATCCCGCTGACGCCGATGCCGCTGATCCGGCTCAGCATGCCGGGGAAATACTCGGCGCACATCGCCCGGCTCAGGCCCACCGCCTCGAAGTTCAGGCCGCCACGGTAGGACGAGACCACGCTGATCCCCATCTTCGCCATGATCTTCAGCAGGCCCTGGTCGATCGCCTCGCGATAGCGGCGCACCGCCTCGGTCAGGGTGCATTCCAGCAACCCGCGCTCGATCCGGTCGGCCAGGCTGTCCTCGGCGAGGTAGGCGTTGACCACGGTCGCGCCACAGCCGATCAGAACCGCGAAGTAATGCGGGTCGATGCATTCCGCCGACCGCACGTTGAGCGAACAGAAGGTTCTCAGCCCCTTGCGCGTCAGGTGGCTGTGCACCGCGCTGGTGGCCAGGATCATCGGCATCGCCACCCGGTCCTCGGACTGGTGCTGATCGGTCAGGATCAGGTGCCCCGTCCCCGAGCGCACGGCATCCTCCGCCTCGGCGCGGATGCGCTCCAGATCCTTGCGCAGGGCGTCCGTGCCCGCCCCGGCCGGGAAGGTGCAGTCGATCTCGTGCACCGCTGCATTGAAATGGCTGGTCAGTTCCTCCCACTGCGCGTTGCCCACGAACGGGCTTTCCAGCACCAGGATCTCGGTCTGCGCGCTGCTTTCGTCCAGCACGTTCTTGAGATTGCCGAACCGCGTCTTCAGGCTCATCACCCGGAATTCGCGGATCGAATCGATCGCCGGGTTCGTCACCTGGCTGAAGCTCTGGCGGAAATAGTGGCTCAGCGGGCGATATGTCTTGGACAGCACCGCGCTGGGCGTGTCGTCGCCCATGCTGGCCAGGGTTTCCTTGCCGTCCTCGGCCATCGGCGCAAGGATCTGTTCCAGCTCCTCGATGCTGTAACCGGCCGCGATCTGGCGCTTGCGCAATTCCCCGCCCGAAAAGATCGGCTTTTCCGAAAGTCCCAACAGGGCCTCGTCCAGGTCCTTGATCCGGCCCACCCATTCGCCGAAGGGCTGGCTGGCCGCCAGGGCGTCCTTGATGTCGGTATCGTGGAAAACCTTGCCCTCGGTCATGTCCACGGCGATCATCTGCCCCGGTCCCAGGGCGCCCTTTTCGCGCACGGTGGCTTCGTCGACCACCACCATGCCTGCCTCGGACCCCGCGATCAGCAGGCCATCGCCCGTCACGACATAGCGCATCGGCCGCAATCCGTTGCGGTCCAGCCCGGCACAAACCCAGCGACCATCGGTCATGGCCAATGCGGCGGGGCCGTCCCACGGCTCCATCACCGCGTTGCAATAGGCATACATGTCACGCCACGCCGGCGGCAGTTCCACGCGCTGCTTGGACCACGATTCGGGCACCAGCATGGTTTTCGCCATCGGCGCGTTGCGGCCCGCGCGCACCAGCACCTCGAACACCGCGTCCAGCGCGGCGCTGTCGGACGATCCTTGCGCGACGATCGGCTTGATCTCCTCGGCCATGTCGCCGAACGCGGCGCTGGCCATGCGGATCTCGTGGCTCTTCATCCAGTTCAGGTTGCCGCGCAGGGTGTTGATCTCGCCATTATGGGCCAGCATGCGGAACGGCTGCGCCAGCCACCACTGGGGAAAGGTGTTGGTGCTGTAGCGCTGGTGGTAGATCGCGAACGCGCTCTCGAACCGCTCATCCTGCAAGTCGGGATAGAACTCCGCCACCTGCTCGGCCAGCATCATGCCCTTGTAGATGATGCTGCGGCACGACAGCGATGCGATATACAGTTCCGTCACCTGGGCGGCGGCGGCGGCCTTTTCGATCCGGCGGCGGATCACGTAAAGCTCGCGCTCGAAGGTCTCTTCGTCCACGTCCTTGGTGTTCGAAATCAGGATCTGTTCGATCTCGGGGCGCGTGGCGTTGGCCTTTTCACCCAGGCAGCCGATATGCACCGGCACGTGCCGCCAGCCATAGATGTAATAGCCCATGCGCAGCACTTCGGTTTCCACGATGGTGCGGCACGTTTCCTGCGCGCCGAAGTTCGAGCGCGGCAGGAATACCTGGCCGACCGCCATCAGGCGGCTGGTGTCGGGCTCGTGCCCGGTGCGGCGGATCTGGTCGTAAAAGAACGGTGCCGGGATTTGCACATGAATGCCGGCACCATCGCCGGTCTTGCCGTCGGCATCCACCGCGCCGCGATGCCAGATCGCCTTGAGCGCATCAATGCCGGCCTCGACGACACGGCGCGCCGGTTTGCCGTCGATCGACACGACAAGGCCCACCCCGCAGGATGAATGTTCATCCGTTTCGGAATACATGCCGTTCTCGGCCATCCACTTGCGCTTGGCTTCTTCGGCCGCGGCCCAGTTGTGATCCAGTTTCGTCATCGTGCTTTACCCTTCCTTTACTCGGTGGGTCAGGACGGCTGTCCTTTTGTTTTATCCCGGTGTCTCGGCGCACCGACGGAATACCGACGTGATACCGCTACTCTGCTGCGATGGCCTGCGTCGGGCTGTCCAGATAGTCCAGGATCGCCGCGGCGCAATCGCGGCCGTCGCGGATCGCCCAGACAACCAGGGATGCACCGCGTACGATGTCGCCCACCGCGAACACGCCGTCCATGCTGGTGGCACCGGTTTCGAACTGTGCCTTCACCGTGCCCCAGCGGGTCACGTCCAGGCCCTCGGCTCCCCACATCTGCGGCAGGTTCTCGGCTTCGAAGCCCAGCGCCTTGATCACCATGTCGGCCGGTTCCACGTAATCCGCGCCCTCGATCAACTCGGGGGTCTGGCGGCCCGTCACGTCGGGCACGCCAAGGCGCATCTTCTGCACCATGACACCTTCGACCGGGTTGCCGGTGAACCCGTTGGGCGCGGAAAGCCAAACGAATTCAACGCCTTCCTCTTCGGCATTGGCAACTTCGCGTTGGCTGCCGGGCATATTGTCGCGGTCACGACGATACAGGCACTTGACGCTTTCCGCGCCCTGCCGGATCGCCGTCCGCACGCAGTCCATGGCGGTGTCGCCGCCGCCGATGACCACCACGCGCTTGCCGGCCGCGTTCAGGGTGCCATCGTCGAATTCCGGCACCTCGTCGCCAAAGCTCTGGCGATTGCTCACGGTCAAAAAATCGATGGCGCGCACGATTCCCTCGGCGCCGCTGCCGGGCGCGTCCAGATCGCGGGTCTTGTAAACGCCGGTGGCGATCAGAACCGCGTCATGCTTGCCCCGGATCGCGTCAAAGCTGATGTCCTCGCCCACGTTGCAGTTCAGCACGAATTCCACGCCGCCCTGCTCCAACTGCGCGTTGCGGCGCATCACGATGTCCTTTTCCAGCTTGAACCCCGGTATCCCGTAGGTCAGCAGCCCGCCGGCGCGATCATGGCGGTCGTAGACCGTCACCTGCACGCCCTCGCGGCGCAGGAAATCTGCCGCCGCCAGCCCGCCGGGCCCCGCACCGATGATGCCAACGGACTGTTCACGCTCGGTTTTCGGCGATATGGGCTGAACCCATCCGCGCTCCCACGCGGTATCGGTGATGTATTTCTCGACCGCGCCGATGGTCACGGTGCCGTGGCCCGATTGCTCGATCACGCAATTGCCCTCGCACAGTCGATCCTGCGGGCAGATGCGGCCACAGATCTCGGGAAACGTGTTGGTCGCCTGGCTCAGTTCATAGGCTTCCTGAAGCCGTCCCTGCGCGGTCAGGCGCAGCCAGTCGGGGATATTGTTGTGCAACGGGCAATGCGTCTGGCAATAGGGTACACCGCACTGGCTGCACCGGCTGGCCTGCTCGGCCGCCTTCTCATCCGCATACTCGGAGTAGATTTCATGAAAGTCCCTGCGCCGCAAATCCGGCACACGCTTCTCCGGCATGGCTCTCTCGACCTGCACGAACTTCAACATCGGTTGCTTGGCCACTGTTCAGCCTCCGCTACAATTCGGGATGCACCCCTTCTAAATCATACTGATCCACAATAAAAGTATGCAATACTGACCTATTATGAAAAAAGTTGCCGCTTAACAGGGCCT
>JAABTI010000033.1 GCA_011389955.1 Paracoccaceae bacterium
GGCGGGATCGGCACCCAGATCGGCAGATCGTCATCCAACACCTTGTCCTCGCGCAAATAGGCGTGGGCAAGAACGAAATCCCCCAGTGACTGAGAATTGCGCAGCCCGGCACAGTGGCCCACCATGATCCATGCATGTGGACGCAGGACCGCGATGTGGTCGGTTGCCGTTTTCGCGTTGGACGGTCCTACCCCGATATTGACCAGCGTTATCCCCGAGCCATCCGGGCGCTTGAGGTGGTATGCGGGCATCTGCGGCATTGCCAGCGGCGTCGGTAACGACCCGTCAGGCGTGGTAATCTCGGCATCGCCGGTGCTGACGAAACTGCAATATCCGCTTTCCGGCTCTGCCAGCGCGCGACGCGCATAGGCCTCGAATTCGGCCACGTAAAACTGGTAGTTGGTGAACAGAACATGGTTCTGGAAATGGCGCGGGTCCGTGGCCGTGTAATGCGCCAGCCTGGCCAGCGAGTAATCCACCCGCTGCGCGGTGAACGGTGCCAGTGGTGCGGCGTCCCCTTCGGACGGAACGAAGGTCCCGTTCACGATGTCGTCGCTGGTGCTGGCAATGTCGGGCACATCGAACACGTCACGCAGGATGAACTGCGCTGCCCCTGCCTGCGGGACGGCGATCGCTTCGGAGCCGGCAACGGCAAAGTGAACCGGTATAGGTGTATCGGACACGCCCACCGTCACCGACACACCGTGATTGCGTAGCAGCAAACCGATCTGTTGGTCGAGGTAATTGCGAAACAGGTCCGGTCGCGTGATCGTCGTGGCGTGCGTGCCCGGCCCCGTCACATGACCAAAGCTCAGGCGGCTGTCCACCTCGGCAAAACTGCTCGTGGTGATCCGCAGCTCCGGATAGTAGGCGCGATATCGACACCCCGGATGCCCCCCGCGTATCGCCTCGCGAAACCGCGCCGACAGGTAATTGATCGCGCCCGAGTAGAGAAACTCAAGACGTTCTATCGCTGTGGCAGCGTCTGAAAATGCCTCTGGCCCCGGCAAATCGGGGGTGTGAATGGTCAGGGTTTCGCTTTCACTCGCCATGTGCTGGCCGGCCTCCTTGCGACGCGTCGAAGGGCAGGTTGACACCTCCCCCCCGCCGGATCAACCTGAACACCCGGCTCATCATGAAATGCGCGCCAGACCGATGGATTACCAAACAGTATCACCGCCTGATTTCGGAATATCGCTGCGCGGTATCGGGTTGAACCTGCTGGTTTCGGACGTGCCCGCACAGGCGGTATTCCTGAACAAGGTGCTGGAGATGAGTGCACATCGAGTCAGTGCCGATTTCGCGATCATGGTGCACGGCGGCGACCTGCTGCAACTGCATGCCGATCATACCTATGGAGCGCACCCATTGTCCGGTGTGCTGCCCGACAATCCGCCGCGGGGCGCGGGGGCTGCGATCTATCTGTTCCGCAGCAACCCGGACCGCGCCGCCGCGCTGGCGGAAGAGGCAGGTGGTATCATCCTGCACGCGCCTCAGAACAAACCCCACGGTCTGCGCGAGGCCTGCATCCTGTGCCCTCAAGGCTATGCATGGACGCCAAGCCGAACGTTGAGCACGGCCGAACGCACCGCGTTGGAATAGACACGTCAGGCCGCGTCGAAGTCCATAACCAGGCGTTCACTCGTCGGGCGGGCCTGACAGGCCAAGGTAAAGCCTGCTTCGAGTTCCCAAGGCTCAAGGGAATAATTGACGGCCATCTCGGCGCTGCCCTCGGTCACCTTGCAACGACAGGTGCAGCACATGCCGCCGCGACAGCTATAGGGCAACTCCAGACCCTGCCGTTCCGCCGCCTCGAGCACGGAATCGTCTTCGGCCTGCACGTTGAACCGGCGGCGACTGCCGTCCAGAACAACCTCGACCGACACGCCCGACCCGGCCGCTGCCTCGGCCTCGGCCGAGCGCGGCTTGCGAGGTGCCTCGCCTTCCTGAAAGAACCGTTCGAAATGCAGCCGATCGCGCGTAATGCCCTGCGCCTCCAGAGTTGCGGCGACATCGTCGATCATGTCACCGGGGCCGCACAGGTAGACGCCGTCCGCACCGTCGAGATCCACCGCACCGGCGCGACCTAGCGCAGCGATCTTGTCACCGGATATACGCCCGTTGAGCAGGTCGACATCCTGGGGTTCACGCGACAGGATGTGAATCAGCGTGAAACGATCCACGTAACGGTCCTTGAGACCCTCGAGAACCTCGCGGAACATGATCGTATCACTGTTGCGATTGCCATAAATCAGCGTCACATCGGCGCCACGAGCCAGCGCGTCTGCCGCGATCGACACCATAGGTGTGATCCCGGAACCTGCCGCGATCAACACCAGGCTGTCTTCGTCGCGCGGTGTAAACCGGCCTTCGGGCGGCATAACCTGCATCCGGTCACCGGCCTTCAAGGTTTGACAATGCGCCGAGAAGACACCCCCCTCGAGCCGCTTGACCCCTACGGTCAACGGCTTGCCCGGCAGGCTGGCAATGGAATACGAGCGACGCGTGTCCTTGCCGTCGACCGTGTCCCGCAGGGTCAGGTATTGCCCCGGTTTCCATGTGAAATCAGCGTTGTGCGGTTCCGGTGTTTCGAAGGTGATCGAAACCGCCTCCGGCGTCTCTGCCCGCACCTCGCGGATTGTCAATTCATGAAACATGCCAGATCCTTTCAGATGCACTTGAAGTAATCGAACGGTTCGGCACAGGCGCAGCACCGGTAGTGCGCCTTGCATGCTGTCGAACCGAATTCACTCAGCTTTTCGGTGTCCGTACTGCCGCATTTGGGGCAGGTTACACTGACCTCTCCAAACAACGCCCGAACCGATCCCGCCGCCTGTTCGGGCGGTGCGATGCCATATTCGCGCAGTTTTTCACGGCCCTCTTCGGTGATCCAGTCAGTTGTCCAGGCCGGTGAAAGGACCCGCTCGATACGAGCGTCAAAACCTGCCTCGCGCAGCGCCGCCTCGATGGACATCTCGATGGCCAGTGTCGCGGGGCAGCCCGAATAGGTAGGGGTAACACCCGCCACAGCCACGCCATCCTCCAGCCGGACCCAGCGAAGGATGCCCAGTTCCGCCACGTTGACGCAGGGCACCTCGGGGTCGGGCACGGCTGCGGCGGCCTCCCATGCCCGCGCCTGTTCAGCAGTGGCCAACATTACCAACGCGCCCCCGGATGCGCACGATAGACCGATTGCATCTCGGCCAGCAGGTGGCCCAGCCCTTCGTCATGCAGGCCCTCGCGCCCGCCGCGCTGTGCGAAAGGAACCGCGGGAAGCGTCAAGAGCGCCTCATCGAAGACCTGCGCAATTGTCTTGTCCCACTCCGCGCGAAGATCTGCGCGTTTTGGCAAAACCCCGGCGGCCTCGGCCTCTTGCGCGGCAGGGGAACTGTCGAACAGCTCGTCGACATATATGCTGAGCGCATCAACCGCCTCGCGCATGCGTGTAGCGCTTTCGTCGGTCCCATCGCCAAGGCGTATCACCCATTCCCCCGCGTGGCGGATGTGATAGGCCATTTCCTTTTGCGCCTTGCCAGCAACGCCGCGGACGACTTCGTCAGACGATTTTTCCGCCGCGATCCAGTACGGATACATGAAGGCCGCGAAATACAGTTGCCGAAGCATGGTGTGCGCGAAATCCTCGTTGGGACGCTCCACCAGCAGACAGTTGCGATAGTCGCGCTCGCCCCGCAGGTAAGCCAGATCATCCTCGGATTGGCCTTTGCCCTCGAGTTCGCCCGCGTGCTCGTAGAGGGTGCGCGACGTGCCGATCAGATCCAGCGCCATGTTCGGCATGGCCAAATCTTCTTCCAGCATGGGGGCGTGCCCACACCATTCGCTGATGCGGTGGCCAAGCACCAGATGGTCGTCGGCCAGTTCCAGCAATGCCTGATAGATCGCCATCACATGTTCCCCACTTCCTCGGGGATTTCATAGAATGTCGGATGCCGGTATATCTTGTCCCCCGTCGGTTCGAAGTTCTCTTCCGCCTGATCGGGATCGCTGGCCGTGATCGCGGCCGAGGGCACAACCCAGACCGAGTTGCCCTCGCCGCGGCGGGTGTAAACATCGCGTGCGGCTTGTAGTGCCATTATCTCGTCGGCGGCGTGGAGCGAGCCCACATGCTTGTGTGCAAGGCCGTTGCGGGGCCGGATGAACACTTCCCATAGCGGCGTGGTATTAACCATTACCCGGTTCCTTCTTGACTTTGTCCAAATCTGTGCGAGACGCCGCTTATTCTGCGGCCATCCGCCGTGTGCGGCGCTTTTCCGCATGCGCGGTGGCGGCCTCGCGGACCCACGCGCCGTTGTCCCATGCGGCCTTGCGCGCCTTGATGCGGTCGCGGTTCATGCGGCCGTGGCCCTTGACCACGCGCCAGAACTCGTCCCAATCGATCTCACCGTGGTCGTAGCCGCCCTTTTCCTCGTTCCACTTCAACTCGGGGTCGGGCACCTTCAGGCCGAGGTATTCTGCCTGCGGCACGGTTGCGTCGATGAATTTCTGGCGCAACTCGTCATTGGTGAAGCGCTTGATTTTCCACTTCATCGACTGGTCGGAATGTTCGCTGTCACCGTCATGCGGCCCGAACATCATGAGGGCCGGCCACCACCAGCGGTTCAGGCTGTCCTGCGCCATTTCCTTTTGCGCCTCAGTACCCTGCGCGAGCGTCATGATGATTTCGTAGCCCTGGCGCTGATGAAACGATTCCTCCTTGCAGACCCGGATCATCGCGCGGGCATAGGGCCCGAAGGAACAGCGGCACAGCGGGATCTGGTTCATGATCGCGGCGCCGTCCACCAGCCAGCCGACGGTGCCGATATCGGCCCAGCTCAGCGTGGGGTAGTTGAAGATGCTGGAATATTTCGCCTTACCGGAGTGCAATTCCTCGGTCATCTGCTCGCGGCTGACGCCAAGGGTTTCCGCGGCGGAGTAGAGGTAGAGCCCATGCCCGCCCTCGTCTTGCACCTTGGCCAGCAACGCGGCCTTGCGGCGCAGGGACGGGGCGCGGGTGATCCAGTTGCCCTCGGGCAGCATGCCGACGATCTCGGAATGCGCGTGCTGGCCGATCTGGCGCACAAGCGTCCGGCGATAGCCCTCTGGCATCGCATCGGTTGGTTCAATTTTCTCTTCTGCATCAACACGTTGCTGAAACGCCTCAAGAAACTCCGGCGTTTCGTCCGTACGGCCATCGGCCCCGATCAGTCCTTGCGAATACATGGCTCACCTCCTGTCGCTTAACATGTTATACGTTACAAAAACCTCCATTCAAAGCATTTTTTGTAACGCTTGCATTTAGATATGGTCTAACTCATTAAAGGCAAATGGAAAAAACACTTCTGTCATTCGGGCATGGGTATGTCG
This sequence comes from Paracoccaceae bacterium, assembly GCA_011389955.1. Classification (GTDB taxonomy): domain Bacteria; phylum Pseudomonadota; class Alphaproteobacteria; order Rhodobacterales; family Rhodobacteraceae; genus Sediminimonas. The sequence goes on from JAABTI010000033.1 coordinate 5,362, forward strand.
CGCGGACATTGGCGCAGGCGCTGTTGCCACAAGGGTGGCGCGTCTTCGGAACCACGCGAAATGAACGCAAAATCAATACCTTGCGTGATGAGGGCGCAGCCCCGATCCGCTGGCCCGACGGCGATTTCGGCGACGCGCTTGCGCAAGCGACTCACATCCTGATCTCGGCTGCTCCGGGGCCGGAGGGCGACCCGATTCTTGCGGTTTTACAAAATGAAATCAGTGCCTTGGCGCCGCGCCTCGAATGGGCCGGCTACTTGTCAACGACGGGTGTTTATGGCGATCATGACGGCGCGTGGGTCGACGAAACAACGCCGCTGACCCCCGCGACCGACCGCGGCAAGGCGCGCGTCGCGGCCGAAGCGCAGTGGCAATCCATCCCCGGATTGCCTTTGCAGGTGTTCCGTCTGGCCGGCATCTACGGCCCCGGACGCGGCCCGTTCGAAAAGGTCAAGGCGGGCACGGCACGCCGGATAATCAAGGAAAACCAAGTTTTCAGCAGAATTCATGTCGAAGACATCGCTCAGGTTCTGGAAGCCTCGATGGCCCGGCCGAACCCGGGTGCCGTTTACAATGTCTGCGATGACGACCCTGCTCCACCGCAGGACGTGATCGCGCATGCCGCACACCTGCTGGATCTGCCGATGCCGCCTGCTGTCGCGTTTGAAGACGCGGAGATGTCGCCGATGGCGCGCAGCTTCTATTCCGAATCAAAGCGCGTCAGCAACAACCGTATAAAGCAAGAACTGGGCGCGAACCTGATCTTTCCCAGTTACCGGGACGGGCTGCCGACGCTACTGGAGTAAAGCGTACGATTCGCCCGTAACGGACGTTTCGCAGCTTGAAACATACGGTTCGTACGGGGGCTTCAGGCGCGTTTTTCGGCGATCTGCGCCACGCCCAGAACCTCCAGCACGCGCGCCTCGATATCGGCCGATGAGAGGCCTGCGGTGGCATACATGTCTTCGGGGCTGGACTGATCTATGAAAATGTCGGGCAACGTCATCATACGAAATTTCAGACCCGCGTCGAACACACCCTGATCCGACAGAAGCTGCGCGACGTGAGAGCCGAAGCCGCCAACGGCGCCTTCCTCGATCGTTATCAGGGCCTCGTGGTTTTCTGCCAGTTCAAGTATCAGGTCGCGATCCAGGGGCTTGGCAAAACGGGCATCGGCCACGGTGGGTGAGATGCCCCGCGCCGAGAGCGATTCCACCGCGTCCATGACCGGGCCGAGGCGGGTGCCGAAAGACAGGACCGCAACGCGGCTACCCTGCCGGATCATGCGGCCCTTGCCGATTTCCAGGCGCGTGCCGCGTTCGGGCATTTCCACACCCGACCCTTCGCCCCGCGGGTAGCGGAACGCGATCGGCCCCTCATCATGCGCGGCAGCGGTGGCGACCATGTGCACCAGTTCGGCCTCGTCCGCGGCGGCCATGACGGTGAAGCCCGGCAGATTGGACAGATAGGACACGTCATAGGCCCCGGCATGGGTGGCGCCATCCGCCCCGACCAGACCGGCACGATCTATGGCAAAACGCACCGGAAGCCGCTGGATCGCCACGTCATGCACGACCTGATCGTAGGCGCGTTGCAGGAAGGTGGAATAGATCGCGCAGAACGGGCGCATCCCGCCCGCCGCCAGACCGGCGGAGAAGGTGACGCCGTGTTGTTCGGCAATGCCCACGTCGAAGATCCGCGAGGGGTAGCGCTCGGCGAACAGGTTGAGGCCGGTGCCGTCGGGCATGGCGGCCGTGACCGCGCAAATACGCGGATCATCGGCGGCCTGCGCCGCCAGCGCACGCGCGAAAACCGAGGTATAGCTGGGCGCGTTGGAGGGCGCCTTTTTCTGCTCGCCTGTGGCGATGTCGAACTTGGCCGTGGCATGGCCGCGGTCGCGCGCGCCTTCGGCGGGGGCGTAGCCCTTGCCCTTCTTGGTGATGACGTGGATCAACACCGGCCCGGTGGCCCGCGTGCGCACGGTGCGCAGCACCGGCAGAAGCTGATCGAGGTCGTGCCCGTCGATCGGGCCGATGTAGGAAAAGCCAAGCGATTCGAACAAGGTGCCGCCGACGGCCATGCCCTTGAGCATGTCCTTGGCGCGCTTGGCGCCTTCGCGGAAAGGTTCGGGCAGCAGGCTGACAGCGCCCTTGGCGGCGGCGCGGAATTCCTGGAACGGTTCGCCCGCGTAGAGACGCGACAGGTAGGACGACAGCGCCCCCACCGGCGGGGCGATAGACATCTCGTTGTCATTGAGGATCACGAACAGGCGCTTGTCCAGCGCGCCGGCGTTGTTCATCGCCTCGAACGCCATGCCCGCCGACATGGCGCCATCGCCGATCACCGCGATGGCGTCGCCCATTCCCTCGGGCGTGGTGCCGCCCAGGTCGCGCGCCACGGAAAACCCGAGCGCGGCGCTGATCGAGGTGGAGCTGTGCGCGGCGCCGAAGGGGTCATACGGGCTTTCCGATCGCTTGGTGAAGCCCGACAATCCGTCCTTCTGGCGCAGGGTGCGGATGCGGTCACGCCGGCCGGTCAGGATCTTGTGCGGGTAGGATTGGTGACCCACGTCCCAGATCAACTTGTCCCGGGGGGTGTCGAAAACGGCATGCAGCGCCACGGTCAGTTCCACCACCCCGAGGCCCGCGCCGAGATGGCCGCCGGTGGCCGAAACCGCGCTGATCGTCTCGGCGCGCAATTCGCGGGCCATCTGATGCAGTTGCGCATCCGTCAGGCGGTGAAGGTCGGCGGGGCGTTGCACCTCGTCCAGCAGCGGTGTTGTCGGTCGGTCGGTCATGGCCCCCTCCGGGGTGGCGTATCAGCTATCGCGCGAAATAACGAAGCGCGCGGCCTGCCGCAAGGTTTCTGCCTGTGCGCCGTAAAAATCCAGCGCGGCACAGGCCTGGTCCGTCAGGGTGGCGGCGCGGGCGCGGGCACCCTCGAGCCCCAGCAATGACACGAAGGTCGCCTTGCCCGCCTCGGCGTCCTTGTTGAGGCGTTTTCCGGCGCGGGCCTCGTCGCCCGTGACGTCAATGATGTCGTCGGCGATCTGAAAGGCAAGTCCAAGCGCCTGCGCATAGTGCCACAGCGGCGCGGGATCGGCACCAGCCATGCGCGGCCCGGCGCAGGCCGACCATTCGATCAGTGCGCCGGTCTTGCCGGCCTGAAGCGTGGTGATCTGGTTCAGCGTCAGAGGCGTGGCGGCGCCTTCGGCGGCGATATCCATCGCCTGCCCGCCGACCATGCCGCGCACGCCCGCCGCCCGCGCCAGCGTTGTCACCAGTTCGACGCGCGCCTGCGCGTCGGGACAGCCGCGCGGATCGGCGACCAGTTCGAACGCAAGCGCCTGAAGCGCGTCGCCGGTCAGCACGGCTGTGGCCTCGTCCCATTTCCGGTGGACGGTGGGCTGTCCACGGCGCAGGTCGTCGTCGTCCATGCAAGGCAGGTCGTCATGCACGAGGCTGTAGGCGTGCATCGCCTCGATACCGCCAGCGGGCCAGATCGCGTGATCCGGCGAAATCCCGTGCAACGCGGCCCCTTCCAGCACCAGGAAGGCGCGCATGTGCTTGCCCCCCGCGCAGGCGTGGCGCATCGCGTCACCGACGGGTGACGCGAACGGGACCATCACATCGCGCAGGTGATCCTGCACCAGCGTGGCGGCCTGTTGCAGACGCGATTGAAACACTTACTATCCTTCGACCGGCTTGGTCCCGACGGGATTGCCATCGCCATCCAGCGTTATCGCGGCGACCTTTTCCTCGGCCTCCTTGAGCTTGTCCTCGCAGCGCTTCTTGAGCCTTGCGCCGCGCTCGTAAAGATCGATCGACTGCTCCAGCGGAACATCACCGCGCTCAAGGTCGCCGACGACCTTTTCAAGAGCGGCCATCGCCTCTTCGAAACTCATTTCCTCGACCGGTTTGTCGCTCATGCGCTTCTCTCCGTCAAAACTCCGACATGCGCGGCCGCACAGGCCGCCAGCGCGGTGAGATCATATCCCCCCTCGAGAGTCGAGACAACGCGACCCGCGCACAGCTCATCCGCCAAATCGCACAGGTTCCGCGTGAGCCATGTGAAATCGTCGGTCTGCCAGTTGAGCTGCGCCAACGGGTCATCGGCATGGGCGTCGAATCCTGCGGAAATGATCAACAGTTCGGGCGCAAAGGCGCGCAGGCGGGGAAACACCTGGGCCTCATAGACCTGGCGCATCTGCGCGCCATCCGATTCGGGCGCCAGCGGCAGGTTCAGCACGTTGTCATGCGCGCCGGTTTCATCGCGCGCGCCGGAGCCGGGCCAAAGCGGCGACTGGTGCGAGGAGACGAACAGCGCGCGCGCCTCGTCCCACAGCAGATCCTGGGTGCCGTTACCGTGATGCACGTCGAAATCCACCACCGCGACGCGAGACAGGCCGTGATGGTCCAGCGCGTGTTTCGCCGCCAGCGCAGCATTGCCGAACAGGCAAAACCCCATCGGCGTGTCGCGTTCGGCGTGGTGGCCCGGCGGACGGCACGCGGCAAAGGCGTTAGCCACTTCGCCGCCCAGAACCATGTCAACGGCGCGCACGACCGCCCCGGCGCCACGATAGGCCGCCGTCAGGGAACCGGGGGAGATGAAGGTATCGGCGTCGAGCTTGACGATGCCACCTGCGGGCAGGGCCGCGCGCAATTCGGCGAGGTAGGCGGCGGGATGCACGCGCAGCACGTCATCCTCGGCGGCCAGCGGCGCCGTCACGCGGGTCACCGGCAGCGGCTCGAGCGCGTGCAGAACGTGTTCGAGGCGCGCCACCTGTTCGGGGTGACCCTGCGGGGTGTGGTGATCGAGGCAATCGGCATGGGTCAGCAAGGCGGTAGTCATGACGGTGTCCGTTTCTGGCATTCAGGGCGAAGGTAGGCGCGTGAAGCCGCCTTGTCCATGGACGGGCCGGGCGCGTCAATCCGGGGCGAGCATGTAGCCCGCGCCGCGCACCGTTTGCAGGTAGCGGGGTTGCTTGGGGTCGGCCTCGATCTTGCGTCGCAGGCGGGTGATCTGCACGTCCACGGCGCGATCCTGTGAATGGGCGCTGCCCGCTCCACTACCGGCGCGGCCCAGTTCGGCCACCAGTTGCGTGCGGCTGATGGGCTCGCCGGGGGTGGCGGCGAAGATACGCATGAGCTGACTTTCCGTCGATGTCAGGCGCACGAGTTCTTGATCGAGCCACATTTCCCCGCGGTCGATGTCGTATTGAATGGCGCCGAGGCGCAGCACCTTGGGGGCAAACTCGGCGGCCTCGGTTTCGGGCATGCGACGCAGGATGGCGTTGACCCTGAGCAGCAGTTCCCTTGGCTCGAACGGCTTGGCAAGGTAATCGTCTGCGCCGGCCTCGAGCCCGGTGATCCGATCATCGGTTTCACCCTTGGCGGTCAGCAGAAGGATCGGCACCTGGCTGGTCTTGCGCAGTTCTCGGGTGAGGGCGACGCCATCCTCGCCCGGCATCATCACATCCATCACGATCAGGTCGAAATCCAGCCCGGCCAGAACCCGGCGGGCATGCGCGGCATCGCGTGCGGTGGAGACGAAGAACCCGTGCCGCACCAGGAATTTCTGCAACAGGCCGCGGATCCGCTCATCATCGTCCACGATCAGGATGTGCGCTTCGATATCGCTCATGAGCCGGCCTCCCGGAAGGCGTGGTAACGGCGGCGCATTTCCGGGTCCATCATCGCCTCGAGCACCTGGCGGAAACCGGCGACGGCCTCGGGGCCGGCGGCGCGGAAGGCAGCGCGCATGCGCGCGCGCTGCGCGTCGGACAGGCGGGTTTCCAGCGCCTTGCCCTCCTCGGTCAGGTACAGGTGCCGCTCGCGTTTGTCGCTGGTGCCGACCCGGCTTTCGACAAGGCCATCCTCGATCAGGGTGCGCAGGACCCGGTTGAGCGATTGCTTGGTCACTCCCAGCAGGACCAGCAGGTTGTTGACGGTGGTGCCCGGCGCACGGTTGATGAAATGGATCGCCCGATGGTGAGCGCGGCCGTAGGCCAGCGTCGCAAGGATGCGATCAGGGTCGGAGGTGAAGCCGCGATACGCGAAGAACATCGCCTCGATGCCCTGGCGCAGTTGCTCGTCGGTAAGGAACAGGAGGTTCTCTCCCACGGGGGCGTCTGCCATGTGCGTCACTCCTCGTTTTCTGCCTGCTCTTTCCATGGGCAGCATAAGTCAGCGTTGTTGACTTTCCAAGTCTCAACTGGTAGCGAATCGCAGTTTTAACGCAATTTTATGTCCGTTTCGGACGTAACAAACGCAACAAATGGAAATGTTGGCAAGGATACGGCAATGGCTGGCTATGACGACCGCGACGGCAAAATCTGGATGGACGGTGAACTGCTCGATTGGCGCGGGGCCAAGGTGCACGTCCTCACGCATGCGCTGCACTATGCCTCGTCGGTGTTCGAGGGCGAGCGGTGCTACAACGGGCGCATCTTCCGCAGCCGCGACCATTCCGAGCGCCTGATCCGGTCAGGGGAAATGATCGATTTCGAGATCCCGTGGACGGTGGATCAGATCGAGGCGGCCAAGCAGGCGGCGCTGGACGCGAACGGATTGCGCGATGCCTATGTGCGCGCGGTCGCATGGCGCGGCGCGGGCGAGGACATGGGCGTCGCCAGCTCGCGCAACCCCGTCCACCTGGCCGTGGCGGTATGGGAATGGGGCAACTACTATGGCGAAGCCAAGACCAGGGGCGCCAAGCTGGACATCGCCAAGTGGAAGCGGCCCAGCCCCGAAACCGCGCCCAGCCAATCCAAGGCGGCGGGCCTTTACATGATCGCCACGATGTCCAAGCACGCGGCCGAGGCAAAGGGATGCAGCGACGCGATGATGATGGATTACCGCGGCTACGTGGCCGAGGCGACAGGTGCCAACATCTTCTTCGTGCGCGATGGCGAGGTGCACACGCCCACGCCGGATTCATTCCTCAACGGGCTGACGCGGCAAACGGTTCTGCAAATGCTGCACGAGCGCGGCGTGAAAGTGCACGAACGGCACATCATGCCCGACGAACTGGCCGATTTCGAGCAGTGCTGGCTGACCGGCACCGCCGCAGAGGTGACGCCGGTCGGGCAGATCGGGGATTACAACTTCGAGGTGGGGGCGCTGACGCGCGACATCTCGGATGCCTACGAGGAACTGGTGCGTGCCTGATCGGGCGCCGCAGTCAGAAATCCACCCCCTTCTGCGCCTTGATCCCGGCCTGGAAGGGGTGTTTCACCTCGGTCATTTCGCTGACCAGATCGGCATAGTCGCATAGCGGTCCGGGCGCGTCGCGGCCCGTGAGTATGACACCGGTGCGGGCATTGCGTGCGCGCAGCCCGTCCAGAACGGCGTCGACGCTCAGGTAATCATAGCGCAGCGCGATGTTGATCTCGTCCAGAACCACCAGGTCATAGTCGCCGCTTTCCATCATGTCGCGGGCGCGGGCAAAGGCGGCCTCGGCGGCGGCGATGTCGCGCGCGCGGTCCTGCGTGTCCCAGGTGAACCCCTCGCCCATGGTGTGCCAGGTGACGCGGTCGAGCGCGTCGAAGAAACGCCTTTCGCCGGTGATCCAGTTTCCCTTGATGAACTGCACCACGCCCACGGTCTGCCCCCAGCCCAGGGCGCGCACGATGACGCCGAAGGCGGAGCTGGACTTGCCCTTGCCATTGCCGGTGTGAACCAGCACGAGGCCGCGGTCGGGGTCGCTGGCCTCGCGGGTCTTGCGGCGATGGGCGTCCTGCATCTCTTGCATGCGGCTCTTGTGGTCGTCCTGGTCGGTCATGGGCGGTTCCGTCTGCCTGAGGTCAAAAGGGGCGCCCCGCAAAGGGCGCCCCGGTGTTTCGGTATCGGTTTGGGCCGCGATCAGCTGGGCGTGATGCCGCGCAGGCGCTCGGACCGGCGGCGCAGCATCTCGACCGTGGTCAACAGCAGGATCGAGATGGTGACCAGAATCGTCGCAACGGCCAGGATCGTCGGGCTGATCTGTTCGCGCAGGCCGATGAACATCTGCCACGGCAGCGTCTTTTGCCCGGCCGAGCCGACCAGCAGCACGACGATGACCTCGTCGAAGGACGTGATGAACGCGAACAGACCGCCCGAGATCACGCCGGGCAGGATCAGCGGCATCTGCACCTTGAAGAAGGTCGTCACCGGGTCGGCGCCCATGTTGGCCGCCGCGCGCGTGAGCGATTCATCGAAACTCGACAGCGTGGCCGTCACCGTGATGATGACGAAGGGAATGCCCAGGGCCGCGTGTGCCAGAACGACGCCCATGAACGTGCCCTGAAGGCCGATATTGGCGTAGAAGAAGAACATGCCGGCCGACGTGATGATGAGCGGAACGATCATCGGCGAAATCAGCAGCGCGGTGATCGCCTTCTTGAACGGCACATGCGGCTGGGTCAGGCCAATCGCCGCCAGCGTGCCCAGAGACACGGCGATGAGTGTCGCCAGCGGTGCGATCTTGATCGAGTTCGAGAATGCCTGAAGCCAGGAATAATCGCCATTGGCACCAAAGAAATCGCGATAGTGCTTCAGCGAATATCCGTCGGGATCGAACCGCAGCATTTCCGGCGTGAAGG
>JAABTI010000034.1 GCA_011389955.1 Paracoccaceae bacterium
ATGACCGGGATACCGTCAAGAAGATCGAGCACCTGCTTTACATCAGCGAATACAAGCGGTTCCAGGCGGCACCCGGCACGCGGCTGAGCATGCGGGCGTTCTGGCGCGACAGGCGATATCCGATCGTGAACCAGTGGCGCGACTGAGCCCTGCGCCGCGATGATTGCTGCGCCGCGGGCCGGTGTTCATTCCCACCAGCGGTCTATGGTTGCGATGTCTTCGTCGGACCAGCCGAAGAAATGCGCCAGTTCGTGCACCACTACATTGCTCACCAGATCGTTCAGGTCCACATCGCCGCGCGCGTTCCATTCCGCCATGATCGGCTGAACGAACAGCCAGATCGTGTCCTGCGTCATGTCCGGGTGGCTTGCCGATTTATGCGTCAGCGGCACGCCTTCGTAGAGACCAGTCAGCGTCATCGGGTCGCGCAGCCCCAGTTCATGCAGCATATCGGTGTCGGGCAGGTCGGCGATGCGCAGTTGCACCACCTCCGCGCGGCTGCGAAATGGCTCTGGCAGCCCCGCCATGGCCTTCTGGGCCAGCTTGGCGATGCGATTTCGGTCGTGTCGTGTGCCGTGTGACATGGCGGTGATATGCACATGCACACCGCAAAAGGGAAGGGCAGCCTGAGGCAAATGGCGGGCCGCGACCGATCTGGTCGCGGCACTGTGCCATTTCTGTCAGCTTTCCAGCATCAACTGGTAGCTCGTGGGCACATAGGCATAGCCATCCTGCCGCCGATCGACGAAGCCGGTCCCGGGCCAGGGCATGTGGTAGCCGATGAACGGGATGCGATCCGTTGCCAGCATGTCCAGCAGCTTGTGTCTTGTCGCGGCGGCGGCAGCCTTGTCCATGTCGAACTTGACCTCCCAATCTGGATGGGCCAGCGACCAAACGTAATGGTTGGCGAAATCCGCTGCGAGCAACAGGGCGCGCCCCTCGCTTTCCAGCATGTAGGTCATGTGGCCGGGTGTGTGCCCGAAGGCCGCCATCGCGGTGATGCCGGGCGCCACATCGTCGCCGTCTCCGATCAAGGCCATGCGGTCGGTCAGGGGGCGGACCTTGGCTTCGAAGCCGTCGTTGCCCATTGCCGACCATGCGTTGAACTCGACCGCGCCTGTCACGTAGCGGGCGTTGGTGAAGGTGACGCCGTCCTCTCCCATCAACCCGCCGATATGGTCGCCATGCATGTGGGTGATCACCACGAGATCGATCTGGTCGGGGGCATAGCCAGCCGCGCGGATCACTTCCGAGATCCCTGCGGCGTTCAGGCCGGTATCGAACAGGATCAATTCCGTTCCGGTGTTGACCAGCGTCGGTGTGAAGAAGAACTGCGCCTTGTCGGTGGGCAGGAACGCCGCTCTGGACGCGGCGGCGAATTCCTCGGCGCTTGCGTTCATACCGAAGATGTTCTGTGGCTCCGGCACAGTGCGCGTACCGGCCAGAAGGGTGGTGACCTCGAATTTGCCCAGCATGAAGCGGTTAAAACGCGGCATGCCCGCGCCCTGCATCGGGGCGGCGGCGCGTCCGGCAGTGCCCGAAAACGTGACGAGTGGTAATGTGGCGCCGCCGGCCAAAAGATGGCGGCGGTTCAGAACCGGTTTGGTCATGGCAAAATCCTCCTGCGATTCAGGAAACAGGATAACGCAAGTTCATTTTGTGCGAAGCATGAATTTGCGTGATCGTCGGGTTCTGGCGCGTCAGCCTGCGCATGGAGGGCCTTTCTGGACAAACCCGATGCCCTGTGACATGAGCCGATCCAACAGGAGTATAGCCATGACCACGACCCGTTTCGCCCCGTCTCCCACCGGCCATATCCATGTGGGTAACTTGCGCACCGCGCTGATGAATTTCCTTATCGCCCGCAAGCAGGGCGGCACGTTCATCCTGCGAATAGACGACACCGACCAGGAACGTTCGAAGCAGGAATATATCGATCAGATCCAGCGCGACCTGGAGTGGCTTGGCCTGACATGGGACCGGATCGAATACCAGTCCAGACGCCTGGACCGGTATGCCGAGGCTGCGGATCGCCTGCGCGACATGGGCCGGTTCTACGAGTGTTTCGAAACACCAGCAGAGCTGGACCTCAAGCGCAAGAAGCAGCTCAACATGGGCCGGCCACCCGTTTACGACCGTGGAGCGCTGGAGCTGGCGGAAGAGGAGAAGGCGGCCTTGCGTGAGGCGCGCGGCGGATACTGGAGATTCAAGCTTGATCAAGAGCGGATCGAATGGATCGACGGTATCCTCGGCCCGGTATCCATCGACGCGGCCAGCGTGTCCGACCCTGTCCTGATCCGTGCGGATGGCCAGGTGCTCTACACGCTGGCCTCGGTCGTCGATGACACCGAGATGGGTGTGACCGATGTCGTGCGCGGATCGGACCACGTGACCAATACCGCCACACAAATCCAGATCATTCGTGCGCTGGACGGCACGGTGCCGCAATTCGCGCATCACTCCCTGTTGACGGGCCCGCAGGGTGAGGCGCTGTCGAAACGCCTTGGGGCACTTTCGATCAAGGACTTGCGAGCGCAAGGGGTGGAGCCGATGGTGCTGTTGTCGCTGATGGCGCGACTTGGCTCGTCCGACCCGGTGGAGTTGCGCGGCAGCATCTATGAGTTGATCGAAGGGTTCGACATCACACGGTTTGGCGCCGCGCCGACCAAGTTCGACGAGCGCGACCTGTTCCCGCTGACAGCACGGCATTTGCAGTCGCTGGAACTGTCCGATGTGGCCGAGGACATCGCCGCGCTTGGCGTGCCGGACGAGCAGGCCGGGCGATTCTGGACGGTGACACGCGAGAACATCACCACCCGCGCGGACCTGCGTGCCTGGTGGGAGATGTGCCGCGAGGGCGCTGAGCCCGTCATTGATGACGAGGATCGCGAATTCGTGGCGCAGGCGATGGCCCTGTTGCCCGAGCCGCCCTTTGACGAGGGGACATGGGCCGCCTGGACCGCGCAAGTGAAAGAGGCGACCGGACGCAAGGGGCGCAGTCTGTTCATGCCGCTCAGAAAGGCACTGACCGGACAAGCCCACGGCCCCGAAATGGCGCAGCTTATGCCGCTGTTGCAGAAGGTGCGCGCCCGGCAAGGGGAATAATGGTGCGCGTTCCACCGTGACGCCACATTATCAAAACATTGATATATGGCGGAAATTCCGTCTCGGTTGGTGTTGTGCCGACACGCCTGGCCATCCATTCCGCCCAAGCCATGACGCGCGCGAACCGGCGATTTGCATTCGGCGCCCCCTCGCCATCCGCTGCGAGTACCGCGGTCGCAGTTGCCTGTGCGCCGTGCGCATGTCCTTGGGCAATGCGCCAAGAAGCCGGATCCTAGCCGGGGATGATCCGGACCCCGCGATCCGCCAGTGCCTCATCGACCATCCGCAGCTCAGGGCGGCTCAGGTTCTGGTGGCGGGGATAGCGCGGCGCGGCGCGGTCATCGAGCACCGGCGCATCCCACCCATCGGTAGTGTCGAAGAAATCGCGCACCCCGTCAGCGCCGTATTCGCGCAGAAACCCCTGTACGACCACGTCCAGGTAGCTGAGCAGGATCGGCTGTTTCTGACTCGGCGTGCCATGCTTGCCCTCGGGGATCACGTAGAGCGCGACGTCGGGCCGGTGAGGCAGATGGTGGTCGATCTGGTCCTGCGCGCGCAGGCGATCATATGCCTCTTCGCGCGCGTCGAGTGTTCGCCAGTCGTCTCCCGGTACGGCGGCCATCAGCCCGCGTATATGGCTGCCCGGTGCACGGTGCACGGTCAGGAATGCCATGGGCCGGACAGGCGTGTGGCGCCACACCCGCCGCCAGCCGCGGGCGGTGGCTGGATGGGCATCGGTGTAGGCATGCGTGGCGCGATTCACCAGTGAACCGTAGCTAAAGAAAAACGCATCGCTCATGCAGCTATTTCCCCCGAGTTTGATTCATGTCAATACAACATGAGCCGCGAACAGGCACAATTTCCCATCGCATTGCAACAGTCGGGGCGAACCATTGCGCATCACCAAGCGAACCAACCTTGCAATCCGCGTCCTGATGTTCTGTGGCGCGAACAAGGATCGGTTGGTCACCAAGGCCGAGATCGCGCGCTGCTGCAATACCTCCGAAAATCACCTGGCGCAGGTCATAAACCAGTTGGGGCAACTCGGCTATATCCGGACGCATCGCGGCCGTAACGGCGGGATCGAATTGGCGCGGGGGATGGTGGATATTCACATCGGCGAGATTTTCCGTACCCTCGAATCGGGTGTTCCGATCGCCGAATGCTTCGCCGATGTCGACAACACCTGTCCGCTGGTCGAGGCCTGCCGCCTGAAACTGGCGGTCGCCGATGCTGCGGAGGCATTTTACGCGCATCTGGACGGTATCACGCTGGACTCGCTGGTATGTGGCAATCTTCCACTGTTCGAGATCATGTCGCCGGTGTCGTGCCGCCCGGGCGAGTAATCACGCATCTGTTCGGAAGCGACTACTTGTCTGGCGCTTGCGACTCGGCTACACCCTACGGGGTCAGGACGGGAGAACCGGTTTATCCGGTGCCGAAGGAGCAACCGCCCCGGAAACTCTCAGGCGACAAGGACCGCCCTGGCACGAACACTCTGGAGAGAGGCGCAGACACCACGCGCCCGCCGAAGGGATAGCGATCTCAGGCGAACGGACAGAGGGGGCATCACGGTTTTCCGCGCGGTTTGCGGGAAACATGGGATGCCGGGCGATGCGCAAACGGATCAGCACGGCACAACGGAAGGGACGTTGATGACGGATTTGCTGCGTTTGCCGCTACATGATCTTCATGTTGAACTGGGCGCCAAAATGGTGCCCTTCGCGGGATATGACATGCCCGTGCAATACAGCGCGGGGGTGATGAAGGAACATCAGCACACGCGCACGCGGGCCGGACTGTTCGATGTGAGCCACATGGGACAGGTCGTGCTGCGTGGTGACGGTTACGAGCAAGTCGCGCGCGCGGTGGAGGCCCTGGTGCCCGTCAATGTCATGGGCTTGGGCGAAAACAGGCAGCGCTACGGTTTTTTCACGAACGATGACGGCGGCATCGAGGACGATCTGATGCTGGCCAACAGGGGCGACCATCTGTTCGTGGTGGTCAACGCCGCGTGCAAGGATGGCGACATCGCGCTGATGCGCGCCGGACTGGGCCCGGAGATAAGCGTGGACGTGATCGATGATCGCGCCCTTCTGGCGTTGCAGGGGCCGGAAGCCGAAGCGGTGCTGGCCGGGCTGAACAGCGGCGTGTGCGACATGCGGTTCATGGATGTGGCCACGCTTGAGCTGGATGGCGCGGCGTGCTGGGTTTCGCGTTCGGGCTATACCGGCGAGGATGGATTCGAGATCTCGGCTCCATCGGAGGCGGCCGAGGCGTTGGCGCGCCGCCTGCTGGATCACGAGGCGGTGGCGCCCATCGGCTTGGGCGCGCGCGACAGTTTGCGGCTGGAGGCGGGGCTATGCCTATACGGGCACGATATCGACACCGCCACCAGTCCGGTAGAGGCCGGCCTGACATGGGCCATACAGAAGGTGCGCCGCAGCGGCGGCGCGCGCGCGGGCGGCTTTCCGGGCGCCTCGCGTATCCTGCAAGAGCTGGAAGAAGGGGCGTCGCGCCTCCGCGTGGGCCTGCTGCCGCAGGGGCGCGCCCCGATGCGCGAGGGCGTTGAGCTGTTCGCCGCCGATGAAGGCGGCGAACCGGTGGGTCGGATCACCTCGGGCAGCTTCGGCCCGACGGTGGGCGGCCCGGTAGCGATGGGATACCTCCCTGTCGAACTCGCGGCGCCCGGTACGACTGTATTTGGCGAACTACGCGGCAAACGCCAGCCGGTCGAGGTGGCGCAGATGCCATTCGTGCCCGCCAATTTCAAACGCTGAGATCAACAGAAACGCCAAACCAGGGGACAAGAGGACATGAAATTTACCGAAGATCACGAGTGGCTGCGCGCCGAGGACGGTCTGGTTGTCGTGGGCATCACCGAACACGCCAGTTCGCAATTGGGCGACGTGGTGTTTGTCGAACTGCCCGAGATCGACACCAAGGTCGCCAAGGGCGATGAGATCGTGGTGATCGAGAGCGTCAAGGCCGCCAGCGATATCTCGGCACCGCTGGACGGTGAGATCGTCGAGGTGAACGCGGCCATCGTGGACGAGCCCGGCAAGGTCAACGAAGACCCGCTGGGCGATGCGTGGTTCTTCAAGATGAAGATCGACGATATGTCGGCGCTCGACGATTACATGGACGAGGACGCTTACAAGGCCTTCGTGGGCTGACCATTCCGCGCCCGGCGGCGTGGTGTGCCTGGGCGATGATTTTTGTGGAACGATGAAGGAGCGCGGCGCGCCGGACTGGCGCCCGCCGAAAACTTGGGGAGGCACACGATGCCGTTCAAACCGACCGACTATCTGCCATATGACTTCGCCAATCGGCGCCATATCGGGCCTTCGCCCGATGAAATGGCGCAGATGTTTTCGGTGCTTGGTGTCGGAGAGCTTGAAGACCTGATCGATCAGACTGTGCCCAAGGGCATCCGGCAGGCTGAGCCGCTGGATTTCGGGAAACCCAAATCTGAACGCGGCCTGCTGAACCACATGCGCCGGGTGGCCGAGAAGAACGAGGTCATGACCTCGTTGATCGGGCAGGGTTATCACGGAACCGTCACGCCGCCCGCGATCCAGCGTAACGTGTTCGAGAACCCGGCATGGTACACTGCTTATACACCATACCAGCCAGAGATCAGTCAGGGCCGGCTTGAGGCGCTGTTGAACTATCAGACCATGATAAGTGATCTGACCGGGCTGGAGATCGCCAACGCCTCGCTTCTGGACGAGGCGACGGCGGCCGCCGAGGCGATGGCCATGGCGCAGCGCGTGGCGAAATCCAAGGCCACGGCGTTTTTCGTCGATGAGAACTGCCACCCGCAGAACATAGCGGTGATCGAGACCCGCGCCGCGCCATTGGGCATCGAGGTGATCGTCGGTGCGCCCGAAGACATGCAAGCCGGGCAGGTTTTCGGCGCGGTATTTCAGTATCCCGGCACCCATGGGCACCTGAGCGATTTCACTGACCAGATGGAGGCACTGCATGCCGCCAAGGCGGTTGGTATCGTCATAGCCGATCCGCTGGCGTTGACCTTGCTGAAAGAACCCGGCGCGATGGGCGCCGATATCGCCGTGGGCAGCACGCAGCGGTTCGGCGTGCCGATGGGGTATGGCGGTCCGCACGCCGCCTACATGGCCTGCCGCGACAATTTCAAACGGGCGATGCCCGGGCGCCTCGTGGGGGTCAGCGTGGACAGCCACGGCAACCGTGCTTACCGGCTGGCCCTGCAAACGCGTGAGCAGCACATCCGTCGCGAGAAGGCCACCAGTAACGTCTGCACCGCGCAGGCGCTTCTGGCCGTGATGGCCTCGTTCTACGCGGTATTTCACGGGCCAAAGGGCCTGCGCGCCATCGCGCAGCGTATTCATCGCAAGACCGTGCGCTTGGCGCAGGGGCTGGAGGCGAGCGGCTATACCGTCGTGCCCGATGCGTTCTTCGACACCATCACCGTCGAGGTCGGCGCGCGCCAGCATGACATTCTGGCCGCCGCGCGCGACGAGGGGATCAACCTGCGCGCCGTGGGCGAGAACAGGATCGGCATCACCCTGGACGAGGTAACGCGTCGTACCACGACCGAGGCGGTGTGGCGCGCCTTCGGCATTGACAAGCGCGACGATGATCTGGAGCCTTGCTATCGTCTGCCCGAGCTCTTGGCGCGGCAGAGCGATTACCTCACTCACCCGGTGTTTCACATGAACCGCGCCGAAACCGAGATGATGCGCTACATGCGCCGGCTGTCCGACCGGGATCTGGCGCTGGACCGAGCGATGATTCCGTTGGGATCGTGCACGATGAAGCTCAATTCGGCCGCCGAGATGATGCCGGTGAGCTGGCCGGAGTTTTCCGAGATCCATCCCTTCGTACCTGCCGACCAGGTCGAAGGGTACCGCGAGATGATCGACGGGCTGTCCGATCAATTGTGCCAGATTACCGGCTATGCCGCAATTTCAATGCAGCCCAACAGCGGCGCGCAGGGTGAATATGCGGGCCTTCTGACCATCGCCGCGTGGCAGCGCGCGCGCGGGCAGGGGCAGCGCAACGTGTGCCTGATTCCGACCTCGGCGCATGGCACCAATCCCGCCAGCGCGCATATGGTCGGCTGGGACGTGGTGGTCATCAAGTCGGCCGAGAACGGTGATATCGACCTGGACGATTTCCGTGCCAAGGCCGAAGCACATGCCGACACGCTTGCCGCCTGCATGATTACCTACCCTTCGACCCATGGCGTGTTCGAGGAAACCGTGCGCGAGGTCTGTGAGATCACCCATCAGCACGGTGGGCAGGTCTATATCGACGGGGCCAACCTGAACGCGATGGTGGGCCTGTCGCGGCCCGGCGATCTGGGGGGGGATGTCAGCCATCTCAACCTGCACAAGACCTTTTGCATCCCGCACGGCGGCGGCGGGCCGGGGATGGGGCCCATTGGGGTGAAAAAGCACCTGGTGGAGCATTTGCCGGGCCATCCCGCCACTGGCGGCACCCAAGGACCGGTCAGTGCGGCGCCTTACGGGTCGCCCTCGTTGCTGCCGATCAGCTGGGCCTATTGCCTGATGATGGGCGGTGAGGGACTGACGCAGGCGACGCGCGTCGCGATCCTGAACGCCAACTACATCGCCAAGCGGCTCGAAGGGGTGTATGAGGTGCTCTACAAGGGGCCGACCGGGCGGGTGGCGCATGAATGCATCATCGATACGCGCCCCTTTGCCGAGAGCGCCGGCGTCACCGTGGATGATATCGCCAAGCGTCTGATTGATTGCGGTTTTCACGCGCCGACGATGAGCTGGCCCGTCGCTGGCACGCTCATGGTGGAACCGACGGAGTCGGAATCCAAAGCCGAGCTGGACCGGTTCTGTGATGCGATGCTGGCAATCCGCGAGGAGATCCGCGAGATCGAGGAAGGCCGGATGGACGCCGAGAACAACCCGCTCAAGAACGCCCCGCACACGATGGAAGACCTGGTCAAGGAGTGGGATCGTCCCTACAGCCGCGAACAGGGCTGCTTCCCGGCCGGTGCGTTCCGGGTGGACAAGTACTGGCCGCCGGTGGGGCGCGTCGACAACGTCTATGGCGATCGCCACCTGGTGTGCACCTGCCCGCCGCTGTCGGCGTATGACGAGGCGGCCGAATAGTCATCCGACGGTTGCCCCGCCCGGTGACGGGACGGGGCAACCGATAATCGTCCGACACCTCGAAGGCATTGCCGGCAGTAAGAAATGGCAGCGGTCGCGCTACTCGCGCGCGCGAAGGACTCCGGCCGGGCGCAGCGACAGCGGCCGCCAGGCAAAGCCGAGGCCGGCCAGCAGCGTGGCCAGCACACCGCCGGCCACGATCGCCAGCGCCGAAGGCCACATAACCGAGAAGGTGGTATCCATCACGTAATGGCTGACCGCCCATCCGGCAGAGATGCCCGCGACCAGCGCCACCAGACCCGCCGCCGCGCCCAGCAGCGCCGCCCGCAGCGCGAAGCTGAACAAGATGCGCGCCCGCGTGGCGCCAAGAGTCCGCAGGACCGCGGCCTCGTAGCTGCGCGCGCCCTGTCCTGCCGCCGCCGCGCCGATCAACACCAGAAAGCCCGTTAGCAGGGTCGCCGCCGCCCCGTACGAGGTGGCCGCCGCCAACCCGCCCAGGACGTCCGCTACCCTGTTGATGGCGTCGCGCACGCGAATCGCGGTGACATTGGGAAACATGTCGCCGATATCGCGCAGGATCGCCGCTTCGGCCTCGGGGGTAGCGTAGACGGTGGCGATATGGGTGTGCGGCGCAGCAGACAGCGCCGTTGCGTTCATCGCCAGCACGAAACCCATGCCGGCGGTTGAGAAATCGACCTCCCGCAGGCTGGTGATGGTGCCCGTGATGTCGCGGCCAAGGATGTTGACGGTCA
Source organism: Paracoccaceae bacterium (assembly GCA_011389955.1). Taxonomy (GTDB): domain Bacteria; phylum Pseudomonadota; class Alphaproteobacteria; order Rhodobacterales; family Rhodobacteraceae; genus Sediminimonas. The sequence continues at coordinate 9,992 of JAABTI010000034.1, forward strand.
GAGTGTCGCCGAGTGACAGGCCCAATTCCCTCGCCTCTTCGGCGGCAAAGCTGATCTGCGGCGGCCCGTCATAGCCCTTGCCCCACCACTCGCCCGCCGTGATGGTCGTGCCATCGGGACGGGCGTCCGCATAGGTGATGCCGCGATCGCCGCGCACGACCCAATGATCACCGGCGACTTCCTGCGCGTCGCGGCCGTTGATCTGGCTGATGACGCCCCGCAGCATCGGGGCGCTTTGCATGCGGCTGACCGCCGGATCGCTGGTGATGCGTTCACGAAAGGCGGGCATCTGGTCTTTCTGGATGTCGACAAAGAAATAGGACGGCGCCACCTCCGGGAGGTCGGTTGCGATGGCGCCGCGCAGATTACCACTGATCTGGCCGACTGCGGCCAGCACCGAAAGGCCCAGCCCCAGCGACAAGACGACCGATGTCGCCTCGCCGCGTTGCCCGCCGATGGCCGCCAAAGCCCAGCGTAATGCGGGCCGCCCGCGAGCCCCTGCGCGCAGGCGCTTTGACAGCGCCCTTACCGCCAATGCCGCCAGCGCCAGCGCCACCAGCGCCGTTGCGATGCCGGCCGCCGTCCACAGCGTCAGCCATGCCGCCTGAGAGAACCAGACTGCCACCGCGACAAGCAAGGACAACAATGCCGCCGTGGCCAGCAGAAAGGGCCATGTCGGCAGGGCGCGGCCCGCATCCATCGAATCGCGGAAAAGGGTGGCGGCGCGCACTTCGCCGGTGCGGGCCAGCGGCCAGAGAGTAAAGATCAGGGCCGTCAGCGCGCCATAGATCGCCGCTTCGACCAGTGGCGCGGGATGCAGGGTGAATTCCGCCGGGACCGGCAGGCGCGCCTCGATCAATGACGCCAGCAGAACCGGTATCCCCCCACCCAAGGTCAATCCAAGGATGATGCCGATCAGCGACAGGGCGCCAATTTGAAGGAAATAGATCTGGAAGATCAGCCGCCGCTCGGCGCCAAGCGTGCGCAGCGTCGCGATCACGCCCGTCTTTTCCGAAAGGTAGGCGCGAACTGCCGCCGAGACGCCGACGCCCCCAACGGCCAGCCCGGACAGGCCAACCAGCACCAGGAAAGCGCCGATACGGTCAACGAACCGCGCCACCCCCGGCGCGCCATTGCGCGCATCGCGCCAACGCATTCCGTTGTCGGCGAATTTGGCCTCGGCGCGCGCCTTGAGCGCGTCCAGATCGGCGTCGTCGGGCAGGTCCATCCGGTATTTCGAGGTATAGAGCGTGCCAGGCTGCAACAGCCCCGACCCATCAAGGGCGTCGCGTGCCACGATGGTGCGCGGGCCAAGGCCAAACCCGGCAGCGGCGCTGTCGGGCTCGGCCGTCAGCGTGGCCGACAGGCGAAATTCCTGCGTACCCAGCCGGAAGGTGTCGCCCCGGCGCAGGCCAAGCTGGTCGATCAGGATCTGGTCCATCACCGCGCCCGACACCCCGTTTACAGCGGCAAGCGCCTCTTCCAGCGGCATCGCAGGGTCAAGCTCCAGCTTGCCGAATAGGGGATAAGCATCATCCACGGCCTTGATCTGGGTCAGTGCGCGGTTCGCCGCATCGCCGCTGCCGCGCACCGCCATCGAGCGGAAATCGGCGACCTCGGAAACGGCCTCGGCGACCTGGCGCATCCATGCGCGTTCCCCGGCATTGGCAAAGCGGTACGTGAATTCCATTTCCGCCTCGCCGCCCAGAAGGGCTGCGCCATCGCGTTGCAACCCCGCCTCGATTCCGGCGCGGATGCTGCCCACGGCAGCGATTGCGGCAACGCCCATTGCGAGGCACGCGAGGAAGATACGGAACCCGCGCAAGCCACCGCGCATCTCGCGCGCGGCGAATCGGGCCGCCAGGCGCAGGCTCATGCCAAAGCCTCGACATCCGTTGCTATGCACCCGTCGCGCAGATACACGACCCTGTCACATCGCGCGGCCAGTTCCGCCGCGTGTGTGACCAGAACCAGTGTTGCACCGTGCCGGTCGCGCAGGCCGAACAGCAACTCGATGATCGCGGCGCCGTTGGTGCCATCGAGGTTGCCGGTCGGCTCATCCGCCAGCAGGATGTCGGGCCGTGGCGCCGAGGCGCGGGCCAGTGCGACGCGCTGTTGCTCGCCCCCCGACATTTGCGCGGGGTAGTGATCGGCGCGCTCTGTCAGGCCCACGGCACGTAATTCCTCTCTCGCGCGCTCCATCGCATCGGCGTGACCGGCCATTTCCAGAGGTGTTGCCACGTTTTCCAGCGCGGTCATCGTCGGAATCAGGTGAAAGGACTGGAACACCACCCCCATGTGGTCCCGCCGAAACCGCGCCAGGGAGTCTTCGTTCATCGCGCCCAATTCGCGGTTCAGCACGGTGACGGTGCCGCCGGTGGCCCGTTCCAACCCGCCTATCAACATCAGGAGAGAGGATTTGCCCGATCCGGAGGGCCCGACAAGGCCCAGAGTCTCGCCTCTCTGGACATCCAGTGTTATGTTGTGAAGTATCTCCACGAGGCCGGCGTTTCCATCAAGGGTGAGCGAAGCTTCGGAAAGTGAAATAACGGGGTCGGTCATACGGATGCGCCTGCAATCAAATGGTTTTTCTTCATATGGTGCGCGCCTGCTTGCAAGCAAGGTGCTGGCGCTGTTTCTGATCGTGGCGCCTGCTGTTGCGGGGGGCTCGCCGCTGACCGTGACCGCGCTTGGCGATAGCCTGACTCAGGGTTACGGGCTGATATCGCAAAACGGGTTCGTGCCCCAATTGCGGGACTGGCTGGAACGGCGGGGGCGCGATGCGCGCGTCGTCAATGCGGGTGTATCGGGTGATACCAGTGCCGGAGGTCTGGGGCGAGTGGAATGGACGCTCACGCCCGATGTCGACGCGCTGATCGTGGCGCTGGGCGGCAATGACCTGTTGCGGGGAATCGATCCCGCAGTGACGCGCGCGAATATCGAGGGGATATTGCAGGCCGCCAGCGAGGCGGATGTGGAGGTCCTGCTTGTCGGGATGGAGGCACCGGGAAACTATGGCCCCGACTACAAGGCCGAATTCGATGCCATCTGGCCCGAGCTGTCGCGCGCCTACGACACGCTGTATCATCCCGATTTCTTCGCGGGGTTGGGCAGTGACAGGCCGGAGGATGCAATGCGCTACATGCAGCCTGATGGAATCCACCCGAACGCCGAGGGTGTGCGCCGCATCGTGGACAGCATCGGGCCCAAGGTGATTGACCTGATCGAGCGCGCGCGGTGACGGCAGCGGAGGCCCGGACGCGTCACTTCCTGAAAGCGAAACGGGCCCCAAATCGGAGCCCGTATGCGTGATCGTCCGGAAATGCCCGGAAAAATCAGGCCAGCGCGATGTTCACTGCCGACTCGCGACCGTCACGGCCTGCTTCGACGTCGAACGTCACCTTCTGGTTGTCGGCAAGCCCGGTCAGGCCCGAGCGTTCGACAGCCGAGATATGGACAAAAACGTCCTTGCTGCCGCCGTCGGGCGCGATGAAGCCGTAGCCTTTGGTGGTGTTGAACCATTTAACGGTGCCAGTAGCCATCCGTGTTTTCCTTCTCAAGATGCTGCCCGCGGGACTGCGGCAGCCTGGCTAGTCAGTGCAAGATCGAGTGACTGAGCCGAGATGGAACAGATGATCGATATGGTAACGTCGCAGCCTTTATTATGGGATTGCCCGTTTCCCGTTTCAAGAAAAAAAGCTGTGGCGGGATCATTG
>JAABTI010000035.1 GCA_011389955.1 Paracoccaceae bacterium
GCCGAAGACATCATCACCCGTGAGCGCCGCGCGCTTGATGCCCTCGATGAAATCAGGGGAAATCGGTAGCAAATGTCAGACTCGGAACACTAGTTCCCTACGGTGGAATGCCACTTGCTCTGGCTCATGTCCGGTGACGTTAGGGGCGGGGTAGTGCGTTGTCATGCGCCCAGAGTTGTACTCATGCGATCAGAAATCAAGTCTCTTGAGAACTACGAAAGCGCCACTCGTGACTTGCGGGCACGCAAGGCATATCCATGATATCTTCATTTTGCATGTCGAACCAACGCTCGGCCGCAGGGCTCAGGGTGCGGTAAGCGCGCGCCACGCGGGCGCGGGGCGAGGCGGGTCTGCGCAGGTCTTCAGGCAACACCTCGTCCGGGGGTTCGGGGTAGCGAAGCACGATGCGCCGCCAGCGATGAATCAGCAATGTCCGCGCCGCCGCTGCATCGAACGGGTCAGGTGTCAGCCCCTCGATAGTGTCCAGATCGCGTGACAGCGCTTCGAGCGCGTGGCGCTGTCCTTCGTCCAGAAGCGCCTCGCGCATTTCGTCTGACAGCGCGCTCAGGGTGCCGGTGATCGCACAGGACGGTGGCATCGTGCCGCCATCCGCGTCTCCGGGTCGCAGCATCCAGCTGCCGCCAAGCGGCAGGCCGGGTTGACCGGGGCCCAGGGCAAGCACCCATTCGTGGACGGGCTCGGCGCGCGGGGGGGCGTAGATGCGCCCCGTTGCCTCGGTAAAGCGCGACAGGCCGCTCCGGCTCAGTCGATAGACGCTTGAGCGGCCGATCCGTTCGGAAGTGACCCACCCGTCTCGTGCCAGCCGCGACAGCGCCGTGCGCAGCGCCCCCTGCTCCACCCCCAGTCTGCCCAGAAGGCGTCCGAGCCGCACAGTGGAAATGCGGCCACCACGATGCTGAACGCTGTCGCCGAAAACGGTTATGACCAGCGACCAGACGCGCAGGCGCCCTTCGGAGTGCAGGGCGTCGATCAGGGGAGCAAGCGGATCCATGCGTTACTGTTACACCGGCATGCGCGGCTGTTGAAGGCTCACTTGGACCTCAAGTTCGTCAGCGATCATAGGCGACCATGGTCAGCAGTTCGTATTCGGCAACTTGCTCATTTTCCTGATTCGTCAGTGTGGCGTTCCATGCCACCTCGCCATAGGTGTCGGTGCGACCGGTCTTGCGCTTGCAGGTCAGGGCAACCTTGATCGCATCGCCGGGACTGACGGGTTTCTGGAATGACAGCGCGTTCAGCCCCGTATTGGCCAGGACAGGCCCGGGGTCCGGTTGAACGAACAGCCCCGCTGCGAAGCTCAGCAGCAGGTAACCATGCGCCACGCGTCCGGGGAAGAACGGGTTGGCGCGGGCCGCTTCCTCGTCCATGTGCGCGTAGAACGTATCGCCGGTGAATTCCGCGAAATGCTCGATATCCTCCAGCATGACGGTGCGCGCTTCGGTATGAATCGTCTCGCCAATCTTGATCTCGCGAAAGGTGCGCTGAAACGGGTGCTTCGGCCCCGTGGTTTGTGCCGCTCCCTTGACCCACTGTCCGGTTATGGCCGTCAGCATGTCGGGGCTTGCCTGCACGGCGGTGCGCTGCATGTAGTGCAGGACGCCACGCACACCGCCCAGTTCCTCGCCCCCGCCGGCCCGTCCGGGGCCGCCATGGATCATGTGAGGCAGGGGGGAGCCGTGGCCGGTGGCCTCGGCCGCCGAATCGCGGCCCATGATGTAGATTCGCCCCATCCATGCCGCGGCGCCCAGTGTGATATCGCGCGCGACATCCGTGTCGTGCGTGAACAGCGATGACACCAGCGAGCCGCCACCGCGATTTGCCAGCGCCGCCGCGTGCGCGGTGTCGCGGTAGGGCATGAGGGTGGAAAGCGGCCCGAATGCCTCGACCTCGTGCACCGCGCGGGCGGCATCCGGGTCGTCGCAGGCCAAAATCATGGGTGGCAGAAAGGCCTGCGCCGGGTCGGCATCGGTCAGGCTCAGGATGTCCGGATCGCCGTGGATCAGGCGCGCCTCGGTGCGCAGCTGCGCCAGTCTTTCCAGCACGTCAGCCTTCTGCGCGTGGCTGGCCAGCGCGCCCATGCGCACACCCTCGGCGGCCGGGTTGCCGATAGTCACCAATTCCAGTCGTGCTGACAGGGCATCGGCCACGGCATCCATCTGCGCCTCGGGAACGATCAGGCGCCGCGTGGCGGTGCATTTCTGCCCAGCCTTGGATGTGATTTCGGCCACGGCTTCCTTGATGAAAAGATTGAACTCGGGGCTGTCAGTCCCGGCATCCGGCCCTAGGATCGAAGCGTTCAGGCTGTCTTGCTCGGCCAGAAAACGCGTGGCGTTGCGCATCAGGTTCGGCGTGTTGCGTAGCTTGAGCGCGGTATCGGCGGAGCCTGTGAAGCTGACGATGTCCTGAGCGCCTAGCCTGTCGAGCAGATCACCAGTGCGCCCGATCACCAGCTGCAAAGCGCCCTCGGGCAGCAGGCCGGACTCCAGGATCATTTGCACGCAGGCATGCGTCAGATAGCAGGTTTGTGTGGCGGGCTTCACGATCGACGGCACCCCGGCAATGAGCGCCGGGGCCAGTTTCTCCAGCATTCCCCATACCGGGAAGTTGAAGGCGTTGATCTGAACCGCGACCCCTTGAAGGGGCACTGCGATGTGCTGGCCAAGGAAGGTGCCCTTGCGGCTGATTTGTTCCACGGCGCCATCGATGTAGACATGGCCATCGGGCATTTCGCGCCGCCCCTTGGAGGCGAACAGGAACATGGTGCCGATGCCGCCGTCGATATCGACCCAACCATCGCGTCTGGTGGCGCCGGTCAGCGGGTTGATCTCGTAAAGATTTTCCTTGCGACTATCGAGGTAGCCGGCCAGCGCCTTGACCATCTTGGCTCGCTGGTGGAACGTCATCTCGCGCAGTGCCGGGCCACCCCGAGTGCGGGCGTGTTCCAGCATTGCGCCGAAATCAAGCGCTGCGCTGCCGGCCCGGGCCACAGGTTGGCCGGTGACGGGGCCGATGATGTCTTTCGCGGTGTCGTCCGGCGTGATCCAGCGGCCGGTGGCGTAGCTTTGTGCTGTTAGCATGTCAGCGCTCCCTCTGGTTTCCGCCAGCATGCGGGAAATTGCGCGCATGCGCAATACTCTTGACCGCGCGGTCGGTTTTGTTGCATCGTTTTCGGAACATGACAGAAAAGAAAGCGCAGCACATGACACCGCAGGAACGCGCCGAACGATCGGCAGAGGCGATGTGGGCCGGAGATGCAGCATCGCAGGCCATGGGGATGCGGATCGATGCGATCGGTCCGGGAACGGCCACGCTGTCGATGGCGGTCGAGGATCATCACCTCAACGGGCACAACATTTGCCACGGCGGGCACATCTTCACATTGGCTGACAGCGCGTTCGCCTTTGCCTGTAACAGCTACAACACGATGGTCGTGGCGCAGGAAAACTCGATCACCTTCCTGTCACCAGGGCGCCCCGGTGAACGCCTGACCGCGGTCGCACGCGAAGCGGCGTTGAACGGGCGCAGTGGTGTTTACGATGTCGAGGTGACGGGCGAGGACGGTCGCAAGATGGCGCTGTTCCGCGGCTTGTCGCGCCAGGTCAAGGGACAGCATTTTGAGGAGGACAATACATGACAGAGGCATTTCTGTGCGAGGGGCTGCGCACCCCGATCGGGCGCTACGGCGGGGCACTCAGCGCGGTACGCCCCGACGACATGCTGGCGCATGTCATGCGCGAGGTGATGAGGCCCTTCGACGGGTTGCGCATCGATGACTGCATCATGGGCTGCGCCAACCAGGCGGGCGAGGATAACCGCAACGTCGCGCGAATGTCCGCATTGCTCGCAGGGTTGGGCGAGGCCGTGCCGGGCGTCACGGTGAACCGGCTTTGCGGCTCTGGGCTGGAAGCCGTGGGCGCCGCCGCCCGCGCGATCAGGCTGGGCGAGGCAGAGGTGATTCTTGCCGGTGGCGTCGAGTCGATGAGCCGCGCCCCGATGGTCATGCCCAAAGCGGACGCGGCCTTTTCCCGCCGCGCCGAAATCTATGACACAACCATCGGGTGGCGTTTCGTCAACAAGGCCATGCACAAGGCTTACGGCACTCACTCCATGCCCGAGACAGCGGAGAATGTGGCCGAGGAGTTCCATATTTCCCGGACCGATCAGGATGCGTTCGCGCTTCGCTCACAAAGTCGCGCGTTAGCGGCCATAAACTCGGGCCGTCTGGCGCGCGAGATTACACCGGTGAGCATCCCGCAGCGCAAGGGCGATCCCATCGTCGTGGACACCGATGAACATCCTCGTGCCACCACTGCCGACAAACTGGCCAGCCTGCCCACCCCGTTCCGGGAGGGTGGCACTGTTACCGCGGGCAATGCCAGCGGGGTCAACGACGGCGCGGCGGCGATGATCGTGGCCTCGGGCGCGGCCGTCGAGAAATACGGGCTTACTCCGCTCGCGCGCATCACCGCGCTTGGCAGCGTCGGCGTGCCGCCCCGTATCATGGGCATCGGACCGGCGCCGGCGGCGCAGTCATTGCTGGACCGGCACGGATTGAAAATCTCGGACATAGACTTGATCGAGTTGAATGAGGCCTTCGCCGCGCAGGGTCTTGCCGCGATGCGGCAGCTGGGCTTGCCCGACGATGCGGATCATGTGAACCCCAATGGCGGCGCGATCGCGCTTGGTCACCCGCTGGGCATGTCAGGCGCCCGGCTGGCGCTGACCGCCGCAATCAACCTGTCCGATGCCGGTGCCAAGCGCGCGATCTGCACGATGTGCATTGGCGTCGGCCAGGGAATTGCGCTGATGATGGAGGCTGTGTAATGGAAGATCTGTCCCCCAAGCCCGGCGATCTGGAACATATCGAAACAGCCAGTCGCGACGAGGTGTCGGCGCTGCAACTGGAGCGGATGAAATGGTCGCTGCGCCACGCTTATGATAACGTGCCGTTCTATCGTGACGCCTTCGACAAGGTTGGCGCCCACCCTGACGACCTCAAGCAGTTGTCGGATCTGTCGAAATTCCCCTTTACGGTCAAGCAGGACCTACGCGACAACTACCCGTTCGGCATGTTCGCGGTTCCGCGGGAACAGATTTCGCGGCTTCATGCTTCATCCGGCACTACAGGTCAGCCGACCGTAGTGGGTTACACCAAGAATGATCTCGATATGTGGGCTGATGTCATGGCGCGCTCGCTGCGGGCGGCGGGGCTCAGGCCCGGCCACGTCCTGCACAATGCCTATGGCTATGGCCTGTTTACCGGGGGTCTGGGCGTGCATGGCGGTGCCGAAAAGATGGGCCTCACGGTGGTCCCCGTTTCGGGTGGGATGACGCAGCGCCAGGTACGTGTGATTGAGGATTTCCACGCCGACGGCATTACTGTGACGCCGTCCTACGCGCTTTCGATCCTGGATGAATATGCCGCACAGGGCCGCGATCCGCGCGACTCGCCGCTCAAGGTGGGGATCTTCGGCGCCGAACCATGGACCAACGCCATGCGCCGCGAGATCGAAGAGGCCTTCGACATGCACGCGGTCGATATCTATGGCTTGTCAGAGGTAATAGGGCCGGGGGTGGCCAATGAATGCGTCGAGGCCAAGGACGGCCTGCACGTTTGGGAGGACCATTTCTATCCCGAGGTGATTGACCCGGTAACCGGAGAGGCACTGCCGGACGGAGAATTGGGGGAGTTGGTGTTCACCTCGCTCACCAAGGAGGCTTTCCCGATCATTCGCTACCGCACGCGCGATCTGACCCGGCTATTGCCGGGAAGCGCACGTAGCATGCGGCGCATGGAGAAAGTCACCGGCCGCAGTGATGACATGATCATCTTGCGCGGTGTCAACGTGTTCCCGACCCAGATCGAGGAGCAACTCATGACCGTGACGCGTTTGGCGCCGCACTTCCAGATCGAGTTGTCGCGTCCCGGCCGGATGGACGAGATGACAGTTCATGTCGAGTTGGCCGAGGACATGCCCGCTGAGGCTCGTGATGCGGCGGCACGCGATCTGCGCGGCAAGGTGAAATCCAATGTCGGGATCAGTGTCACTGTCAAGGTCGCCGAACCGGGCAAGGTGGCGCGCAGCGAGGGCAAGGCGGTACGCCTCGTCGACAATCGACCGAAGGCCGGGTAATGGCCCGCGGTCTGGCACGCGATCACGATGAGAAGCGCGCGGCCCTGCGCAAGGGGGCCGCGCGATATTTCGCACGTCACGGGTTCGATCGCGCCTCGATGACCGGCGCGGCGAAATCCTGTGGCGTGTCCAAGGCTCTTATCTACCACTACTGGAGCAGCAAAGAGGATTTGCTGTTCGATATCCTGGACACACATCTGTCTGAGCTGGTCGATGTTGTGGAAGCAGCCCGGGAAGAGGGCGTGCGTGGTGTCATCAGTGCGGTGCTGTCGGCCTACGAGGATGCCGATGCCGAGCACAAGCTGCAACTTGATGCGCTGTCGGTTCTGCCGGCTGAGCGCCAGACGCCGCTCGTCGCTCTGCAACGTCGGCTTGTCGCCGTCATGTCGCAATCGGTGGCGGACGAAGCGCCAGACCTGTCACCGGACCGGCTGCGTGCGGTCACCATGTCGGTCTTCGGCATCCTGAACTGGTTCTACATGTGGCACCGCCCCGGCAAGGGGCTCAGCCGGGCTGCCTATGCCGAACTGGCAGGAGATTTCGTTCTGGGTGGCCTGAGGGCGCTTTAGCATCGCGTCGGAACGAGGATCTTGCGCGTCGCTGCGGACCAAGCGTTCGTGAGGCGCGGCGAGCGAAGCTGGTAGTTGAAAAGCGTGCCGATCTGGCTCAGGATTCAACGTATAACAGAAAAGGACGCCAAAGACATGCGCACACGTGCCGCCGTGGCCCTTGAGGCTGGAAAACCGCTCGAAGTGATGGAAGTAAACCTGAACGGCCCCAAGGCGGGCGAGGTTCTGGTCGAGATCAAGGCGACAGGGATTTGTCATACCGACGAGTTCACGCGCTCTGGCGCAGATCCCGAGGGACTGTTCCCTGCCATTCTCGGGCATGAAGGCGCCGGCGTGGTGCTGGAGGTTGGCGCCGGCGTCAAGAGCCTCAAGCCCGGAGATCACGTGATCCCGCTTTATACGCCCGAATGCCGCGAATGCGAGTATTGCCTCAACCCCAAGACCAACCTGTGCCAGTCGATTCGCAGCACGCAGGGGCAGGGGCTCATGCCCGATGGCACGACGCGGTTCTCGATGCTCGATGGCACGCCTATCCTGCATTACATGGGTTGTTCGACCTTCGCCAACCATACCGTCATGCCCGAGATCGCGTTGGCCAAGATCGACCCACAGGCGCCGTTCGACAAGGTGTGCTACATCGGGTGCGGTGTGACGACGGGGATCGGCGCGGTGATAAATACCGCCAAAGTCGAGATCGGCAGCACCGCGATTGTCTTTGGCCTGGGCGGCATCGGCCTCAATGTCATCCAAGGATTGCGTATGGCAGGGGCCAGCCAGATTGTCGGCGTTGACCTGAATCCTGAAAAGAAAACAATGGCTTCACATTTCGGGATGACCGATTTCGTCAATCCCGACACAGTGGGGGGTGATCTGGTCGCGCATCTGGTCGAGTTGACGGGCGGCGGGGCCGATTACACCTTTGACGCCACCGGCAACGTGGGCGTGATGCGCGCCGCACTGGAAGCGGCCCACAAGGGGTGGGGCGAGTCGATCATCATCGGCGTCGCCCCGGCCGGGGCCGAGATAAGCACCCGTCCATTTCAACTGGTTACCGGGCGGACCTGGAAGGGGACGGCATTCGGCGGTGCGCGCGGGCGTACGGATGTGCCGAAGATCGTGGACTGGTACATGCAGAAAAGGATCGAGATCGACCCGATGATCACACACACACTGACGCTCGACGAGATCAACAAGGGCTTCGAGTTGATGCATTCGGGTGAATCGATCCGCGCGGTCGTGGTATATTAACTCCCCGCGGTTTTGTCAGGTTCGGGTTCTTGAGCGTACGATTCACCAAGCAGATATGCAGGGCCGCACACCCCCCTGTGCGGCCCTTCCTATTGCGTCGGGCTGTCAACCGGTTACCTCTGAACGCAACGAAAGATGGAAAGGACGTGCCAAGTGACCGATCAAAGCTATACCCCGCCCGAAGTCTGGACATGGCAGGGCGATTCCGGTGGCCGGTTCGCCAGTATCAATCGACCTGTTGCCGGCGCCACCCATGACCAGCCCCTGCCAGAGGGAGATCATCCGTTCCAGCTCTATTCCCTGGCGACCCCGAATGGCGTCAAAGCCACGGTGATGTTCGAGGAACTCCTGGATGCCGGACATTCGGGCGCGGAATATGATGCGTGGCCGATCCGTATTGGCGACGGCGACCAGTTCGGCAGTGGCTTCGTGGATATCAATCCCAATTCCAAGATCCCGGCAATGGTGGATCGTTCCGGCCCCGAGCCGCTGCGTGTGTTCGAGAGCGGGTCGATACTGATGCACCTGGCCGAGAAATTCGGCGCGTTTCTGGCGCCCTCGGGACCGAACCGAACCGAAACATTGAACTGGCTGTTCTGGCAGATGGGTAGCGCGCCTTACCTTGGTGGCGGTTTCGGCCATTTCTACGCCTATGCGCCGGAGAAATGGCAATACCCGATCGACCGTTTCACCATGGAGGCCAAGCGACAGCTTGATGTGCTTGACCGGCAGTTGGGCGAGCGGCCCTACATCGCGGGGGATGACTATACCGTCGCGGACATGGCGATCTGGCCGTGGTATGGGCAGCTGGTGCTTGGGCGGCTCTATGACGCGGCGACGTTCCTGGATGCGAAAAGCTATACGCACGTGATGGAGTGGGCAGAGCGGATCGATGCGCGCCCCGCCGTGCAGCGTGGACGCATGGTCAACCGCACCTTTGGCGAACCGGAGATGCAACTCCATGAGCGCCACGCGCCCGAGGATTTCGAAACCCGCACCCAGGACAAGATCGGTGAAAACGACACCTGAAGTCGGCATGCCGCCCCAAGTGACTCCCCGCCCGGCCACCAAAGCCGATGATGATGCCCTTTGGGCGATGTTGTGCCCGGTGTTCCGGGCGGGGGATACCTACGCCATTGATCCGCAGATCGACCGCATGAGCGCGCTTCGCTACTGGAGCGGCGATGAACGTGAGGTCTGGCTCTTCGAGGGCGACGAAAGCATCGTGGGCAGCTATTACCTGAAGGCCAATGCGGGCGGCGGTGGTGCGCATGTGTGCAACGCCGCTTTCGTCACCGCCGCCGCGGCGCAGGGCAAGGGGGTGGCGCGCGCGATGCTTGCTCATGCTCTGGAGCGGGCGCGCAGTCGGGGATTCGCGGCGATGCAGTTCAATTTCGTCGTCGCCACCAATGCGCGCGCGGTGGATTTGTGGAAGCGCGCGGGGTTCGACGTCGTCGGCACCTTGCCGGGTGCCTTCCGGCATCCCCGGCGGGGCGCGGTCGATGCTTACGTGATGTATCGCCGGCTTTAGCGGATCTGTTCCGCCGGCGTCAGCAGCTTGCGGAACAGGGTGTCGAGGTGGGTTTGCGCCCCCGGGAACACGGCCTTTTCGTCAGGCATGAGGACGTTCACCTGCGCGGCGAAATCGGCGTAGTGCTGCGTCGTCGCCCAGATGGAAAAGATCAGGTGCATCGGGTCGGTGCGGGCCAATCGCCCCTCGTCCATCCAGCGTGAAATCAAGGCGGCCTTGTCGCGCACCAGCGGCTTGAGCCCGGTTTCTAGATGCGGCGTCATGCGCGGCGCGCCTTGCAGGATTTCATTGGCGAAAAGGCGGCTTTCGCGGGGGTAGGTGCGGCTCATTTCCAGCTTGCGGCGTACGTAGGCGCAGATTTCCTCGAGCGGGTCGCCGGTGTCGTCCATTTCTTCGAGCGGGGCGAGCCAGGTTTCCATCAACTGGTTGAGCAGGGTGACGTGGATCGCTTCCTTGCCCTCGAAATAGTAAAGAATATTCGGCTTGGACAATCCCGCCTGCGTTGCGATCTGGTCCAGCGTGGCGCCGCGATAGCCATGCGTCGAGAATACCTCGAGCGCTGCTTCGAGAATTCGTTTTCGGTTGCGCAGTTGAATGCGGCTTGTCTTGCGGGCCGGTTGACTTGCCGGTGTGTTGCTCATGCCTGCCCCCCCCCCTTTTCTCATGCCGCAGTCAGCCTGAAATGGGTATGGAAAACCGCGCGGTGGCGCAAGAGCGCTCAGCTCGCGTGCCTGGCGCCTATCCCGGTGAGGATGATGCGCTTGACGGTCTCTGTCGCTTCGGCCCACTGGGCATCGGACAAGGGGCGGCCGGTGTTCAGGGTTTCGATCTGGTGGTTGAAATCTGCGTAGTGCTGCGTGGTTGCCCACAGCATGTAGAGCAGGTGGCGCGGATTCACCGGGTCCATCAGCCCTTGTGCGATCCAGCGCTCGATGACCGCGATCCGGCCCTCTGTCCAGTCGCGCAGGGTGGTTTCAAGGTAGTCCTGTATGACGGGGGCACGATGCATGACCTCGGATGCCCAGACCTTGGAACCGGCGGGGTGTTTGCGGCTGATCTCCATCTTGGCGTCGATATAGGCGCCCAGGCCTTCGATCGGCCCGTCGGCCGCGTCGAAGATGTCGGCGGCTTGCAGCCAGACGTGAAAAATGTCCTGCACGACCCGCCGATACAGCGATTCCTTGGTCGGGAAATAATAGTGCAAATTCGCCTTGGGCAGGCCCGCGACATCAGCGATCAATTGCATCGTGGCCCCACCAAACCCAGCCTCCGCAAAGGTTTTTTCAGCTGCCTGCAAAATGAGCTTTTCGTTCTCCTGACGGATTTCCTTGCGGCTGGCGGGACGTTGCGGAGTGGTCATCTGCCGATACTCTCGAAAAAATCTTGACCGGTTGGTCAAGCTGTGGTGCTCTGATTTCGACCATATGGTCAGGAAACGCCTGACACAAGAGGCCCAAGGCCCGGCAAAAGGCAACAGGAGAGGGAGAAAGAAATGGCCGCACCCGGTGAAAACCTCCGGATCAACGGGGATCGTTTGTGGGACAGCATCCACGAAATGGCCCGGATCGGCCCCGGCGTGGCGGGGGGCAATAACCGGCAGACGGTAACAGACGCCGATGCCGAGGGCCGGGCGCTGTTCCAGAAGTGGTGCGAGGCGGCGGGCATGACCATGGGGCTTGATACCATGGGCAACATGTTTGCACGCCGCGAGGGCACGGACCCGGACGCCCTGCCGGTCTATGTCGGCTCTCATCTGGATACGCAGCCAACGGGTGGTCGCTATGACGGGGTTCTCGGGGTGTTGGGCGGATTGGAACTTATTCGTACGCTCAACGATCTGGGGATCAGGACCAAGCACCCCATCGTGGTGACCAACTGGACCAACGAGGAAGGCACGCGGTTTGCGCCGCCGATGCTGGCCTCGGGCGTGTTTGCTGGGACGCATACGCAAGACTGGGCCTACGCCCGGACCGATGCCGACGGCAAGACCTTTGGTGACGAGTTGCAGCGCATCGGCTGGCGCGGTGATGAAGAGGTCGGCGCGCGCAAGATGCATGCGTTTTTCGAGTTGCACATCGAACAGGGGCCGATCCTGGAGGCTGAAGGCAAGGATGTTGGTGTCGTCACCCATGGGCAGGGCTTGAGCTGGACGCAGGTGACGATCACGGGCAAGGACAGCCACACAGGGTCAACCCCGATGCCGATGCGAAAGAACGCGGGCCTGGGCATGGCGCGGGTGCTGGAAAAAGTGGACGAGATCGCATGGAGCCACAAACCTCACGCCGTGGGCGCCGCAGGTCATATCGACATCTACCCCAATTCACGCAACGTGATCCCGGGCAAGGCAGTGTTCACCGTCGATTTCCGCTCGCCCGAACTGGAGGTGATCGAGGACATGGAAAAGCGTTTGCGCGAAGAGGGTGCAAAGATCGCCGAGGAGATGGGCCTGGAGATCGAATTCGAGAAGGTCGGCGGGTTCGATCCCGTGGAGTTCGACGAAACCTGTGTCGCTGCCGTGCGCAATGCGGCCGAGCGGTTGGGGTATAGTCACCAGAACCTGATCTCGGGTGCCGGGCACGATGCGTGCTGGATCAACCGCGTGGCGCCCACGGCGATGGTGATGTGCCCCTGCGTGGACGGCCTGAGCCATAACGAGGCCGAGGAGATTTCCAAGGAATGGGCCACCGCCGGGGCCGACGTGCTGATGCACGCGGTCGTGGAAACGGCGGAGATAGTGGAGTGATCCGGCACCCGCGATGTGGCGCGGGGCCGGGGGACTTTCGGGCCAGGTGAAGCCCGAGCACATGACACAGGGAGAAAAGCAATGACCACCAAAGTTATCAAGAACGGCACCGTCTGCACCGCGGACCGCACATGGAAGGCCGATGTCCTGATCGAGGACGAGAAGATAAAGCAGATCGGCGAAGACCTGAAAGGCGATGAGTATATCGACGCCGAGGGGGCGTATGTCATCCCCGGCGGTATCGATCCGCACACGCATATGGAAATGCCTTTCATGGGCACCACCGCGGCCGAGACATTCGAGACCGGCACATGGGCGGCGGCCTGTGGCGGGACTACGATGCTGGTGGATTTCTGCCTGCCGGGCGC
Organism: Paracoccaceae bacterium; assembly: GCA_011389955.1. Classification (GTDB taxonomy): domain Bacteria; phylum Pseudomonadota; class Alphaproteobacteria; order Rhodobacterales; family Rhodobacteraceae; genus Sediminimonas. The sequence goes on from JAABTI010000035.1 coordinate 12,615, forward strand.
GGACGGGTCGATCAAGAACGCGATCGAGGAATGGCATCGCAAGTCGGCGCCGCAGATCTGCACCGATATCGGTTATCACATGGCGATCACCGGCTGGAACGAGTCGATCTTCAACGAGATGAAGGACGCCGTGGACATGGGCGTGAACTCGTTCAAGCATTTCATGGCGTACAAGGGTGCGCTGATGATCGAGGATGATGAAATGTTCGCCTCTTTCAAACGGTGTGCCGAGCTGGGCGCGTTGCCGATGGTGCACGCGGAGAACGGCGATCTGGTGGCGGACATGCAGGCACAGATGCTGGCCAAGGGCATCACCGGGCCGGAGGGGCACGCCTATTCGCGGCCGCCGGAATTCGAAGGCGAGGCCGCCAACCGGGCGATCACCATCGCCGATGCGGCGGGCGTGCCGCTCTATATCGTGCACGTATCCTGCGAGCAGGCGCACGAGGCGATTCGCCGGGCGCGGCAGAAGGGCATGCGCGTTTACGGCGAACCGCTTGCGCAGTTCCTGACGCTGGATGAGAGCGAGTATTTCAACACCGATTGGGATCATGCCGCGCGCCGCGTGATGAGCCCGCCGTTCCGCAACAAGGAGCATCAGGACAGTTTGTGGGCCGGGTTGCAGGCGGGATCGCTTCAGGTGGTGGCCACCGATCACGCCGCCTTCTCGACCGAGCAGAAGCGCATGGGCGTTGACGATTTCACCAAGATCCCCAACGGATCGAACGGGTTGGAGGAGCGGCTGGCGGTGTTGTGGACCGAAGGGGTGGAAAAAGGCCGCCTTACGCCCAACGAGTTTGTCGCCGTGACCAGCACCAACGTGGCGAAAATCCTGAACATCTATCCCCGCAAGGGCGCGATCGTGGAGGGCGCGGATGCCGACAT
>JAABTI010000036.1 GCA_011389955.1 Paracoccaceae bacterium
CGCTCCGCACGCCGTTCGTCATCCAGACGATCGAAGAGGATTCGATAGACGAATATGCCCAAAACGCCGAAGGCGGGGTGATCGTGCTCGATCACAGTAGGCGGCAGATCGATATCACCCCGCGATTGCGCGCGCAGATGGAGGCGCGCGCGGGACATGTCTCGGGCAGGTCGAAGGGATGAACGCCTCGCATTTCGGTCCCGGTCACGACCAATCCGGCCGGCACCGCGCGCGAGGGGCTGCCGGCGATGATCGGCGTCGAGAGGGTTGTCCGGGCGTGTCCCTTCATCTTTCGATCAGGCGCAGGACATACAGCACCAGCAAGACAATTCCTGTGGCCATCGCGGCGAGTGGCATCTGGCCCGATCCGCATGCCAGCCCGATGGCGCCGGCCAACCACATCGATGCGCCGGTGGTGATGTTGTGCACCGAGCCACCAGACGTGAAAATGGTGCCGGCCGCCAGAAAGGCGACCCCGGCGGTCACCGCCTCGATCAGGCGCAGGGGATCGACACGCATCGCCTCCTGCGCGCCGAAGGGCAGGGCGGCCAGTTGCTGGCTGACCAGGATAAAGAGGCAGGCCGCCATCGAAACCAGCATGTGTGTGCGCAGTCCCGCCGGTTTCTGCTTGCTTTCGCGTTCGGCCCCGATCACCGCCCCGAGGACCAGCGCCGCGACCAGTCGCGTACCGGCAATGAGCGGCGGCACCGCGCTGAAGGTGCCCGACAACTCGTCAACAATGGTGTCCAGTACGTGTTGTTCCATGCCGCCTTTCCCTTGGTCTTGGCAAGATCATAGCATGATCCGCAGTCGCGATGCGAGACGCGCGGCATGAGCGCCTGGCTGGTTTCACTGGAGGGCACGCCGGCGGGGCATCAGCTCGCCATGGCGCTGGCATTGCTGGCGGCATTGCTACACGCGGTGTTCGGTGCCTTGCAGAAAGGGCGCCACGATCCCTGGCTGACGCGCGGGGCGATCGATATCTCCTATGGCATGATCGCCGCACCATTGGCGCTGTTCGTGGTGCCGTGGCCGGCCCCCGAAATGTGGCCCATATTCGCCGGGGCGTTCATCATTCATACGGCCTACAAGCTGTTACAGGCGATGGCCTATACCCGCGGCGCCTATACGGTGGTGTACCCGGTGGTGCGCGGAACCGGGCCGTTATTCACGGTCATCGGGGCATGGTTGCTGTTCGGCGAAGTGTTCACCGCGGTGCAATGGCTGGGCGTGGGGGTATTGCTGGCGGGCATATTCGGATTGGCCGTTTACAACCTGATCCATATCACGCTGGAACGTGAGACTTTGAACATGGCGCTGACGCTGGCGGTCATCACGGGGTTGTTCGTCGCGCTTTACACGACCTACGACGCCTATGGTATCCGCGCCACGCCCGACCCTTTCACCTTCCTGATGTGGTTTTTCATGATCGACGGTTTCGCCATGCCGGTTCTGGCGGCGCTGCGGTGGCAGGCGATGGCGCCGCCGGTGCGCCCGCCGGTGCGGCCATTGATGGTGCGTGGCCTGATCGGCGCGGTGGTCGCGTTCTTCAGCTTCGGTTCGGTGATGATGGCGACGCGGCTGGACAAGGTCGGCGAGGCAGCGGTGCTGCGCGAAACCTCGACGGTGTTCGCGGCGCTGATCGGCTGGCTGGTGCTGCGCGAGACGGTAGGCCCGCGTCGGATCGCGCTTATGACACTGATTGCATTCGGGGCAATAATCGTTGAAGTGGGTGGATAAAGGAAAGGGCGCAATGATGAGCCAGGACAAGATCAACCCGCTGCTGAAGACCGTGCTGGAACTGGGGCCGATCGTGGCGTTCTTCGTGGCTTATCTGCTGCTGAAGGATAACGTCTATACCATTGGCGGACGGGCCTATGACGGTTTCATTCTGGTCACGGCAGGATTCATTCCGCTGGTCTTGATAACGACGACCGCATTGTGGCGGCTCACCGGCAAACTGTCGAAGATGCAGGTTGTCACGCTGCTGCTCGTGATCGTGTTCGGCGGCATGTCGGTGTGGTTGAACGATGATCGTTTCTTCAAGATGAAGCCGACCCTGATCTACCTGATCTTCGGCGCAATCCTCGGATTGGGCTTGCTGCGCGGGCGGTCCTATCTGCAATCGGTGATGGACGAGACCATGCCGCTTCAGCGTGAGGGATGGCTCATCCTGACGCGGCGGCTGATGATGCTGTTCTTTGTTCTGGCGATAGCCAACGAAGCAGTCTGGCGCCTGATGAGCACCGAGGCCTGGGTTTACTTCAAGACCTTCGGCCTGTCGGCAGCGGTGTTCGGGTTCTTCATCACGCAGGGGCGTGTCTTTTCCGAATACGGGATCGATGAAGGCGACGACGAATAGCGCCGCCTATTCCCGATCGAACAGCACTTTCTGCGCCGCCTTGTCCTGTTGCAGGTTGCCGCGCTTTTCGGCGAACAGGGCGCGACCGGCCTGCACCCCCGGTCGTGCACCCACCTGGTCCAGCCAGCGGGAAAGGTGCGGTTTGTCGTCGAGGGTCTGATCCTGACCTTCCCATAGCGACGCCCAGGGCCAGATCGCAATATCGGCGATGGAATAGAAGTCTCCGGCCACAAATTCTTTCCCGGCCAGTTGTCCGTCGAGAACCCGCAGCAATCGCGCCGTTTCCTTGCGGTAGCGATCCTTGGCGTAAGGCAGGTCTTGGGGCGGGTCCATCGCGGGGGCGTATTTCAGGAAATGATGCGCCTGCCCGGCCATGGGGCCCAACCCGCCCATTTGCCACATCAGCCATTGATCCACGGCGATGCGGTCGCGTTCCGTAGGGCCGGTGAAGCAGCCTGTCTTGCGCGCGAGATATTGCAGGATCGCCCCGGATTCGAAGATACTGACAGGCGCGTTGTCGGGACCATCGGGATCGACGATCGCCGGCATCTTGTTGTTGGGTGAAATCTCCAGGAATGATGGCTTGAACTGATCGCCCGCCCCGATGTTGATGAGGTGAGTCTGATAAGGCAGGCCCATTTCCTCGAGCGCGATCGAGATTTTCCAGCCATTTGGTGTAGGCCAGTAGTAAAGGTCGATTGGCTTTTGGGTCATCACGGGCATCCTTCTTGTTGCGACCAGCGGTGGTGGACGCATGATGACGGATTTGTGCAGTGTGGCAAGGCGCGGCGGTGTTGACCTGCGTACGCGCCTGTGCATATCACGCGGGTGTGGCGATTTGTGACCGGATTGCGGGCCACGGTAAACAAACCGCTAAAGAGGCGAAGCAAGAAGGAGCCCCCTTTCGCTTGGCCGCGACCGGGGGTTTTTTCATGGGTCGGCGGAGTTACGTGCCGTGACCCGAAGGAGAGAGCGATGACAGATGGCTGGAAAGCGCGCACCACGGCGGTCCATGGCGGCACACGTCGTAGCCAGTATGGCGAGGTAAGCGAGGCGCTGTTCCTCACGCAGGGTTTTGTCTACGACAGCGCCGAGGCCGCCGAGGCCCGGTTTCTCGAGGCCGGCCCGGACGAGTTCATTTATGGCCGCTACGGCAACCCGACAGTGGCCATGTTCGAAGATCGTATCGCGGCGCTGGAAGGGACCGAGGACGCCTTTGCAACAGCCAGCGGCATGGCGGCGGTGAACGGTGTGCTGACCGCGATGCTGCGCGCAGGCGATCACGTGGTTGCGGCGCGGGCGCTGTTTGGCTCGTGCCTGTATATCCTTGAAGAAATCCTGCCGCGCTACGGCGTGGAGGTCAGCTTCGTCGACGGAACGGACCTTGACCAATGGCGCGCGGCGGTGCGATCCGACACCCGCGCGGTGTTTTTCGAGACGATCTCGAACCCCACGCTGGAGGTCATCGACATCGCCGCCGTGGCCGAGATCGCCCATGCCGTGGACGCGACGGTCGTGGTGGACAACGTCTTTGCCACCCCTGTTTACTCGCGCGCGATATCCCAGGGCGCTGACGTCGTGGTCTATTCCGCGACCAAGCATATCGACGGGCAGGGACGCACGCTTGGCGGCGTGATTCTCGGCAGCCGGGAGTTCGTTCGCGGGACCGTGGAGCCGTATATGAAGCATACTGGCGGCTCGATGTCGCCCTTCACCGCCTGGGTGATGTTGAAGGGGTTGGAGACATTGCATCTGCGAGTGCGTGCGCAGGCCCGAACGGCCGTGCAACTGGCCGACGCACTGGACGAGCGTGACGAACTCGTCAGGATGATCTATCCTGGACATATCAGCCATCCGCAACACGCGTTGTGCGATGCGCAGATGGGCGCGGGGGGAACAGTTCTGGCGCTTGATCTTGCGGCAGGGCAAAAGGCGGCGTTCGCGTTTCTCAACGCGCTGTCGATCGTGGTCATTTCGAACAACCTGGGTGATGCAAAATCGATTGCCACGCACCCGGCGACCACAACCCATCAGCGCCTGCCGGAAGAGCGCAAGCAGGTGCTCGGCATCACGCCGGGTCTGATCAGACTGAGCGTGGGGTTGGAGGACGCGCAGGATCTGATCGCAGACATTTCCGCCGCGTTGGACGTTGCGCGGGACATTTCGTGATCCGGAATGTCGTTTCCCGCGTATTTTCCTTCGACATTGGAAAAAGATCGCCGACGACATAGGTTAAATGGGGCGACAGAACGCAAAAGGGCTTCAGATGAACATCCACACGCCGGAAATAGATCGTCATCCCGACCGCGACGAAGCCGCCGAAGCGCTGGCGCGGCTGCGGGCGTGGGCCGCAGCCGCCAGCGACAGCGAGGTTGCTGCGCTTGATCCGGTGCTGGCTTATCTTGTCGCGCCCGAGGGGCAAGTGCCCTATCCCGAGCTGTCGCGCAGCTATCCCGAAGGTTTTGTCGCCAGCGATACCTACAAGCAGACCATGCCCGACTTGCAAAACGGGCCTTCCAGCCTCATCCGGGGCACACAGCAGCAGATACAGCACGTTGGCATTTCCAATTTTCGCTTGCCGATCCGGTTCCGGACGCGTGACAACGGCGATCTGATGCTCGAGGCGCGGGTGACGGGCACGGTCAGCCTCGAGTCGGACAAGAAGGGCATCAACATGTCCCGGATCATGCGATCGTTCTACAAGCATGCCGAAAAAACCTTCAGTTTCGGCGTGATCGAGGCGGCACTTGACGATTACATGGCTGACCTTGGCAGCCTGGATGCGCGCATCCAGATGCGTCTGTCCTATCCGGTCAAGGTGCCATCGCTTCGTTCGGGGCTCGAAGGATACCAGTATTACGACATTGCGCTGGAACTGATCGAGACAGGCGGGCAGCGCAAGAAGATCGTGCACCTGGACTACGTTTATTCTTCCACCTGTCCCTGTTCACTGGAACTGAGCGAACACGCGCGGCGTGAACGCGGGCAACTGGCAACACCGCACTCGCAGCGCTCTGTCGCGCGTCTTTCGGTGGTGATCGCCGGCGCGCAGCGGCTGTGGTTCGAAGACATGATCGACATGGCGCGTGCCGCGGTGCCAACAGAGACGCAGGTCATGGTCAAACGCGAAGACGAGCAGGCCTTCGCAGAACTGAACGCGGCCAACCCCATCTTCGTCGAGGACGCAGCGCGTTTGTTTTGCGACCAGCTAAAGCGCGATCCACGTGTGGGTGATTTCCGCGTGATCGCCAGTCACCAGGAAAGTCTGCACAGTCATGACGCGGTCAGTATCCTGACCGAGGGGCCAACCTTCGAATCCGAAAGCCTCGACCCACGGTTGTTCTCGACGCTGTTTCACGTCGGCTGAGCCGGCAATGCACAAGGCGCAAGCCAGGCTTGCGTTATTGGACGTGGTAAACCGCATCGGTGCTCTTTACCTGCCAGAAGTACGACCGTCGCAATCCAGACACACAGGTGCGCCCATGCCCACTCACAGCACGACCTACACGATGGACCTTTTCGACTATGCCGCCGCATTTTTCAGTGGCGTAAGGCTCGGCGTGCTCCGCACCATCGACAGCCTCGCTGATCGTTGATCGGACGGATTTCGCCCTTCGCGATTCCGCGCCCAGGCAAGACCGGCCGCCCCAACGGGGCGGCCTTTTTCATAACATCTGGGCGGGCGCGGCCGCCCTGCGCTGCGTGCAAGGCGGATATTCCGGATAGAGCGTTGTCATGTCACGAATACTGACCTAGTTTTGGAACATGGGAGGAAACCAGACAAACTCATGCGAGGTTTCCAATGACGACGCAAGCGACTGACATCACCTTTGAAAAGTCCGCCCTGAAATCGGTTCTGGACGCCATTCTGGCCGGTCTCGGACGGGCCTTTGGCACATATATTCACCAACGTTCGCGCATCGATCAGATCGACGCGCTACACGCCAAATCGGATGCGGAGCTTGAACGTATTGGGCTGGCCCGTGACGATATCGCGCGCTTTGTATTCCGCGATACCTTTTACCTGTGAAGGCCGCAGCCGGAGCGACATTCTGCTTGCAACATGTCGGCGCCCACGCTGACAGTTGCGCGCCGTGTCATGGGCATAACCCTGTTTTTCCATCCTCCACTCACGGAAAGCGCCCCGTCATATCAATCACGGGGCGCATCGCGGTTCGGGGGTCTGCTCAGTCCCAGCAGTTGACGAGCACGGTCATCGCTGCTGCGCGGTCTGTCAGGTCTTCCGGAGCGATCTGGGGGAGGGCCTCGGCACGGTCGGTCGCGACATCCAGCGCCTCCAGCATTGCGGCGATGGCGTCGGCATCGGCGGCGAACTGAACGTTGTCGGGCAACTTGCGTGCGCTGTCCGTGCGCGGCAGCAACATGCCCAGAACAGTCCCGCCCGCGTCAACCACGGGGCCCCCGGCATCGCCCGGCAGGGCGTTCAACGCGAGGCGGCTGATGTTTTGTTCGCCTGACAGGCCCTCGATATCGGCCAGTGTGCCGAAGGTCATGGTCGGTGCGCCCAGCATCCCGCCGTAGGAAAATCCCGACACCGCGACCTCGGATTGCAGGCGCGGCACGGAGGCGCGCAATGTCGCGACGCCCATCGGGGCCAAGGGCGTGACCGGTTCGAGGATCGCAACGCCAAGCGACGGGTCGATGCGCAGCACGCGCGCCTCGGCCTGATCGCCAAGGGTAATCCGGCCACATGATCGAACTGCTTCGGCGGTCGTTGCGACGGTTCCGTCGCGCCCGATGTAGAAGCCAGAGCGCGACAGGCGGGGCTTGCGCACCTCCAGCCCCGAGACAAGATCCACATCCTGAAGGGTATTTGCGCCCGCTGCCGGATCCAGAACCCCGCCCAAGCGGCTGAAGCTCGTCTGCATTTCCCTCAGCAGCCGCCCGCGACGCGCATTATCCCCCTTGGGCCAGACCAGAGTATAGCCCTTGACGCGCCCGTTGCGAAGGCTTGCCTCGGTATGAGAAATGAAGTCGTCGCCAATCCCGACAAGGGTGAAGTTGTTCCGGCCGCGTTCACGCGGGCCTTCGGGCGGCACGATCTCGAGTGTTTGCATGATATCGTAGAGCCCGAACAGCGTGTCACGATCGCCCGGTTGACTGATCAGCAGTACGCGTGCGTTCAGGTCGCCGCTGGGAGTGTAATGGACGAAGGGCGGCTCGAGGTGATCGAACTCGATCACGCCCATGGGCAGTTTGATCTCGATGCCCGCGTCGTCATTGCGCACCAGTCGCAAATCCAGCCCTTCCAGAACGGCGTTGTACTGCGCCAGCAATTGCTGCCGTTGACGAGTGGTCAGAACGCTGGTCGGTTCGTAGCCATTGTTGCGCTGCCATTCGGCCATGGCCGAACGCGTGCCGGGCCCGATGGCGCCGTCGATGGCAAAGTCGTAATACCCTGCCCACTTGAGCGCAATTTGCAGGTCTTTTCGCTCCTCGGCATTCAGTTGCGCCTCGCTCGCGCGCGCCTGGCGTGGCGTCTCTTCCGGGGGTTCCATCGCGGTTTCGGACTGTGCCTGTTGCGTGACCTCCGGTGTGGGAGTTGCGGCGTCGTCCTCGGTGTCCGCCGCCACTTCGACCTCAGGCGCGCGGCGTTGGCCCGGCGTTATCGGGGGAAGGCTCAACACGTTCGCGCCTCGCGGCCAGAACTGCTGACGAAAGGCGTTGGCGCCGATCAGGAAGCTGTCTGCCGGAATCACCCCTTCGGCCCGGTAAGCACGCAGCACCTGGCTGGCATCGCCGGGTGAATATGGACCCAGCGAGATACCATAGGTGCCATTGGTCAGGATGAAGCCGTTCACGTCGGGCAGCTCGGCAGAGTAGCTGCGTGCGCGTTGCTGCGCGGCGGCAAGGGTGTCTGCTGCTTCGATCTGGACCCAGACCACGCTTTGTTGTGCGAAAACGGCGCGAGTTGCGAGCAGGCCCCAAATCAACGCGATGACGAGAACTCTGGACATCTGTGAACAATCCCCTGTTGCGAGTTTGACTTTCCGACAATCTGGCCGATTTCTGATGAAATACAAAGGGCCGAGCGGAACATTAATGCATTTTCCCGCGATTGACCCCGGCAGCGGCGCGCCGTAGGTAGAAGCCGCGCTACGGATGGCGGTCCGGGCGGCACAGAAATCGGCCGGATGGGGCAGGAAACATGAACAGCCAGGACACCAAACCGCGCAGTTTCCAGGAGATCATCCTGAGGCTTCAGGCCTATTGGTCCGGCCGGGGATGCGCGGTGATGCAGCCCTATGACATGGAAGTGGGCGCGGGCACCTTCCATCCGGCGACGACCCTGCGTTCGCTCGGCTCAAGGCCATGGGCCGCTGCCTATGTGCAGCCGTCGCGCCGCCCCACTGACGGGCGCTATGGTGAGAACCCCAATCGGTTGCAGCATTACTATCAATACCAGGTGCTTATCAAACCCAGCCCACCGAACCTTCAGGCGCTTTACCTCGGCTCGCTCGAGGCGATCGGCATCGACATGGCGCTGCACGATATCCGTTTCGTCGAGGACGACTGGGAAAGCCCGACGCTCGGGGCCTGGGGCCTTGGCTGGGAAGTGTGGTGCGACGGCATGGAAGTGAGCCAGTTCACCTATTTTCAACAGGTTGGCGGACATGATTGTCACCCCGTATCGGGCGAACTGACTTATGGTCTGGAGCGGTTGGCGATGTATGTGTTGGGCATCGATCACGTGATGGACATGCCCTACAATGATCCCGAGGCGCCTCATCCGCTCAGCTACGGCGACGTGTTTCGCCAGACAGAGCAGGAATTTTCGCGCTGGAATTTCGACGTGGCCGACACGCAGGTCCTGTTGCGCCATTTCGAGGAGGCAGAGGCCGAATGCGCCGCCATCCTCGCCCGGCCCGACCACGACCCGAAAACCGGCCAGCGGATCGTGATGGCGCATCCGGCCTATGACCAGTGCATCAAGGCCAGCCACATCTTCAACCTGCTGGACGCGCGCGGCGTGATCAGCGTGACCGAACGCCAGGCCTATATCGGGCGGGTGCGGGCGCTGGCGCGGATGTGCGCCGATGCCTTCGTACGGACGGATGCGGGAGGGCATGTCGCATGATTGGAAAGATACTCGCCGCCACGATCATCATCAGTGCCGTCGTGGCTGGTGCGGCGCTATATTACCTACAGGTTTACGCCTTCTATGACACCGTCACGCCGACGGGCACGGATGACGTGCAGATAACCGCGCAGGCAACCGGCACGCCCGAGCCAATCGTCTACGAGGACTTCCGCGCGATCGATTCCGACAGTAGCCCGATCCGGTATCGTGCTTGTTTTTCAACTACTTCCAGCCTCGCGACATTGTCCGAAACCTACCAGCCCTACACTGACGGTGCCGAGCCTTTGAATGCGCCGGGGTGGTTCGATTGCTTTGACGCGGACGCAATCGGCGCGGCTCTGGAGGAGGGCGAGGCGCGGGCATTTCTGGGCGAACGGGACATCGAGTATGGCGTGGACCGGGTCGTCGCCGTCACGCAGGACGGGCGCGGATATGTGTGGCACCAGCTAAACCGTTGCGGCGCCGAAGTTTTCGACGGCAACCCGGCGCCCGCCGGTTGTCCAACTCCGCCCGAAGGGTACTGACATGGCCGATCTTCTCATCGAACTGTTCTCAGAGGAAATCCCCGCGCGCATGCAGGCCCGCGCGGCTCAGGACCTGCGGGCGCGCATGACCGATGGCCTGGTCGAGGCCGGGCTGACCTATTCCGGCGCCGTCGCACATCATACGCCGCGGCGACTTGTCCTTTCTGTTCAAGGGCTTCTGGACCAAAGCCCAACCTTGCGCGAAGAGCGTAAAGGGCCGCGCGTGGATGCGCCGGAGAAGGCGGTCGAGGGGTTCCTTCGCGGAGCGGGAGTTGAGCGGTCCCAGTTGCAGGAGCGTGACGACAAGAAGGGCCGCGTCTATTTCGCGGTGATCGAGCATCCGGGGCGTCCGGCCGCTGATATTGTCGCGGAAACCCTTGAAAATGTTGTAAGAAATTTCCCCTGGCCCAAGTCTATGCGGTGGGGAAGCGGCAGCCTGAAATGGGTGCGGCCGCTGCATTCGATCCTGTGCATCCTGACCGCGGACAGCGGCGAGGCGCAGGTGGTGCCACTGGATATTGACGGCATAACAGCAGGCAGCACGACATATGGCCACCGTTTCATGGCGCCGGACAGATTCGACGTCAGCAGTTACGACGATTACGCCGCCAAGCTGCGGCGCGAGCGGGTCATGCTGGATGCCGGGGAACGCGCCGACCATATCTGGCAGGAGGCGCAAAATATCGCGTTTTCCCAAGGGCTTGAGGTTGTCGAGGACAAGGGCCTGCTGGCCGAGGTGGCGGGACTGGTGGAGTGGCCGGTGACCCTGATGGGGAAGATCGACGAGGAATTCCTCGATCTGCCGGCGGAGGTGCTGCAAACCTCGATGAAGGAACACCAGAAGTTCTTTTCGGTAAGGAACGTACGTAACGGCGATTCGGCGGGCCGGATCGTACGTTTCGTCACCGTCGCCAATATCGAGACGCCCGATCATGGCAAGACGATCCTGGCGGGCAACCAGAAGGTGCTGTCGGCGCGGCTGGCGGATGCAAAATTCTTCTGGGAGAACGACCTGCGCATCGTGCGGGAAAAGGGCCTCGAAGGCATGGCGCAAGGGCTGGCCGACGTCACCTTCCACCGCAAGCTGGGCTCGCAGGCCGACCGCGTCGCGCGCATCGAGGCGCTGGCGCGCGAGATCGCCCCGCACGTGGGCGCCAAGCCCGACCTCGCCGCCGAGGCCGCGCGCGTGGCCAAGGCCGACCTGCAATCGGAAATGGTGGGCGAGTTCCCCGAGTTGCAGGGCGTGATGGGCCGCTACTATGCCGACGCGGCAGGCCACGACGACGGCGTGCCCGAGGCCTGCGAGGACCACTACAAGCCGCTGGGGCCGGGCGACGCGGTGCCCTCCGCGCCGGTGTCGGTGGCCGTGGCGCTGGCCGACAAGATCGACACGCTGACGGGGTTCTGGGCGATCGACGAGAAACCCACGGGCAGCAAAGACCCCTACGCCCTGCGGCGGGCGGCGCTTGGGGTGATCCGGTTGGTGCTGGGGAACGAATTGCGGCTAGGCCTAACTGAACTGCTTACTTCAGCAAGCCGACAGCTTCACATGCAGTGGTCAGCCAGTGCTGTTGTCGCAGTTTGGTATGAAAGGGTAGCGCCAAATAAACTTGAACCAAGAGAGAGATCGGCGGGTTGGGATGCCAGCCTTGACGCTAAATACGATGCAGTAGTTTACAAGGCGACGACGGAATCGGGAACTCCTGATCTTGATGGAACAGATTGGGCTGAAAATCTGAACAATTTTTTCGATCGGTATGTCGGACCTTTTCCGCACGCAATAACGGTTTCGCGGGCTGTTCCCGACCTCCTCGCCTTCCTCCACGACCGTCTCAAGGTCCATCTGCGCGACGAGGGCATCCGCCACGACGTCATCGACGCCTGCCTTGCCATGGAGGGCAACGACGACCTCACCTTGCTGGTCAAGCGCGCCGAGGCCCTGTCCGATTTCCTGAAAACCGACGATGGCGAGAACCTGTTGCAGGGCTTCAAGCGCGCCAACAACATCCTGGCGCAGGCCGAGGAGAAGGACGGCGTCGAATATTCCTTCGGCGCGGATGCGAAATTCGCCGAAGTCGAGGAGGAACGCGCCTTGTTCGCCGCGCTGAAGGAGGCCGACAAGGCGATCAAGCCCGCCATGGAGGCCGAGGATTTCGCCGCTGCGATGGCCGCGATGGCCGCACTGCGCCCGGCGGCGGACGCGTTTTTCGAGGCGGTTCAGGTCAACGCCGAGAACCCGGTGGTGCGGCGCAACCGGCTGAACCTGCTGGGGCGGATCAGGGGCATCTGCCTACAGGTTGCGGACCTGACGAGCGTGGAAGGCTAGGCGCGCGCCCGTGGCGCGCCTGACGGCCGCAACGGCATGCTTGCCTTGCGGTTTCGCAAGCGTATGCTGCAGGTGAACAGAAAGGTGCCGCAGTGCAGCAAGACGACCCCGATATCACCCTCGTCACGGCCGATGCGCCGATAGATGCCACCACCCATGGCGGGCGGGCGAAATGCCTGCAACGCCTTGTGCGGCTGGATTTGCCGGTGCCGCGCACTGTCGCGTTGAGCTTTGATGCGGTGCGCCGGATCGCGGCCGGCGAAATGCCCGACATGGATGCCCTGCTGGCCCCGTTCGGGGCGGAGCCGCTGCTGTGTGTGCGGCCCTCGTCGGAAGACCCGGATTGGGGCGGGCCGGGCGCGGTTCTGAACATCGGGATGAACGACGCGCGCTACGCGGCGCTGTCCGAGCCGCTTGGCCGCGTGGGGGCGGCGGCGCTCTACCAGCGGTTCGTGCAGGCCTATGCCGTGCATGTTGCGCGTCTTGATCCGGACCTGTTCGAGGACGTGGTCGAAGAAGGCCCCGAGGGGCTGTCGGAGGTGTTGCGGGCCTACGAGCTTGAGACCGAGGAGCCGTTCCCGCAGGATCCGCAGGTGCAACTGGCGGAGGTTCTGCGCTCGATGGCGCGGGCCTGGGCGGGGACGACGGCGCGGCTGCTCAGGCAGGCCAAGGGCGCGCCGGCCGATGCCGGGCTGGGGCTGGTGGTGCAGGCGATGGCATTCGGCCTGGGGCAGGGCGAGTGTGGATCGGGCGTGATGCAGCTGGTCAATTCGCAGACCGGGCTAAGGCAGGTCACCGGGCGCTACATGCCGCAAAGCCAGGGGCGCGACGCGTTGCAGGGCGGCGATGCCGCGCTGTTTCTGGAGCGGGACGCGCGCGGCGCCTCACTCGAACAGCGCGCGCCGGAGGCATATGCAGATCTGAAGCGGCACGCGGGCCTGGTGCGCGAGCGTCTGCGCGAGGAAATGCAGGTGGAGTTCACGCTTCAGGACGGGCATGTGCACATCCTCGACGGCGTGCGCGTGGCGCGCAGCGCGCGCGCGGCGGTATCCATCGTGGTGGCGCTGGCCGAGGACGGGATCATCGCGCGCCAGGAGGCGTTGATGCGGATCGATCCGCGGTCGCTCAACGAATTGCTGCACCGGCAGATCGATCCCG
>JAABTI010000037.1 GCA_011389955.1 Paracoccaceae bacterium
TTTCACGCGCGCAAGACATACCATGTGCAGGTGCAGGAACTGGACGTGCCGGCCGAAACCGCCGAGAAGGCGCTTCAACTGGCCCTGGCCCATGGCGAAGTGCCCGATGCGCAATGCGCCGTCAGCACGTCGCGCATTCTGGGTCAGCTGGATGGAATCGGAGACCGGATCACCCAGACCTGGTTTCCGCGCACTCTGGTCGGACAGTTCGGCCAGGTGCCCGGCGTAAGGTCGCGCACGCTCTACGAATATGACGATGCCGACAGGTTCAAGGCGCTGCGCGATTACGATCCCGAAGAAGTTGCGGCACAGTCCGGGGACTGACCTGGAACCAAGGTGCAGCCCGACCGCGCCGGTACCCGCCCGCCTCTACAGCAGGTACAGGAACAGGTACAGGCTTCCGGCCCCAAGGCCGATAGCCGCCAGCACGTTCCTGGTGAAATACCCCACGCCCAGCGTGACCAGCGCCGCGATCAAGCGCGGGGCGTCCATCGCGCCCCCCGTGGCCGCGGGCCAGACCACCATCGGTGCAACCAGCGCAGGCAGCACCGCCACCGCCGTATAGCGCAGATGCCGCAGCACCCATGGCGGCATCGGGCGGTCACCGATCAGGCCCAGGAAGACAAAGCGCAGGCCGAAACTGCCAAGGCCCAGCAGGATTATGACGGTCCAAAGTTGGGTCGTGTCTATGTCCATGTTCCACGCCTTTCCATCCACAGCTCGACCTGCGCGCCGGTCATCATCCCCCCGAGGGCGGCCAGCATCAGGCCAAGATTGTAAGGCAGCCCCGCCAGCACCAGCGCCAGCGCGACGGCGACCAGCGCCGCCGCCTTGTGCGCGGCGGTGCGCAGCATCGGCGCGATCAGTGCGATGAAGGTGATCGGCACCGCGAAGTCCAGCGCCAGCCCCGCCGGCATCGCCGTCCCGATCAGCGCCCCCGCCAGCGTCATCGCGTACCACATCGGACAGATCGGCGTGACCGTGCCGAAGAAATAGGCGATCTTCTGCGCCACGGTCCAGTCGGGCTGTGTTTCATACGCGGCGATCGAGCAGGCATAGGTCTGATCGACCATGAAATACGCCGCCAGAATGCGCTGCCATAGCGGCGCAGACCCGATATGCGGGGTCAGTGACGCCGAATACATCGCCATCCGCAGATTGATCGCCAGCGACGAGGCCAGCACCACCACCGTCGGCGCGTTATCCACCAGAAGTTGCAGCGCGGCGAACTGCGCCGCCCCGGCGATGACCACGATGGAAAACCCCATCGCCTCGACCACGTTCAGGCCCGCTTCGGTTGCGACGACACCGAACAGCAGGGCGAAAGGTGTCACCACCAATAGAAACGGCGCACCGTCACGGACGCCGCGCCAATAGGCGGATCTGGGTGTGTCAGAGCGCATCGCCGCTGCCTTTCGAGGAATTGCAAAGCTGAGCGCCGCAAGAGGTAGCCGGGTTGCCGACGGGATGCAACGGGCGGTGGTGCCGGGGCAGGTGCCTAGTCGAACATGCCCGCGACCCGGCCCAGCAGCATGAAGGCGCGCGCCGTGCGGGTGCTGGCCAGATTCGAGATGTCGCTGTCGCTGGCCGTCTTCACGAATTCTGCCAGCATCTTGTCGAAGCGGCGCAGGAAATGATGCGCGGCGTCGCGAAAGATCGGATCCTGCTTCATGCGCCCCGCGGCCAGCGCCAGCGACGAGCGGTCCCGAATACCGCCAAGCCCGGCCACCGCGCGGCCCCGTTCACCGGCGGCGAAGCGGCGCCATATTTCGGCGCGCGCCATGTCCGGGCGCAGGTCGTCCATGTAGATGCCGTCCTGACTCAGCAACGTCAGAATGTCCTGGCTGGCCCTGATGAGATGCGCTGCCTCCCGGTCGCGCAGGGCCTTGCGCAGGGCGGCGAAACCGGCCTCGTCCTCGGTTGTCTCGGGGAAGTTCAGCGCCCGGATGAAATCCTCGCGCGACAATGGCGGGCCCGCGATCTCGTCCGCCGGGGTTCCAAGCGGCAGGGCGGCCTGCTCATCGTGGCCGCGCGTTTCGTGGGGCGGTTGGCCTGTCTCGCGCAAAGGCGCGTTGCGTTCACGCGTGGTTGTGAAAACGGCCAGCGCGGTTTCGGTCTTCTTCTGCGCCTCGGCGATTTCTTCCAGCTTGGCCGCGACCGTCTTGTCGTTCTGCGCGCCCTTGCTCTGGTTCTGGGCGACATAGGCGTGCCGGATGGCATCGATCGCTGCTTGCAGGCGGCGGCTTTCCTCGCGCATGACGCGGCTGGCGCGGGCCGCCGTGGCAGCGACCCAGATCATCGCGACCGGCAGGAACAGAACCAACATCTTCAGCAGGAACCCGCCGCTCAGGGCCTGTTCGGTGCCGTCATCCGCGCCGCCCCGGCCCAGAAAATACAGGCCGGCCCCCGCCAGCCATACCACCGACAGCACCACCGCAGCGATCTCGATGCCGGTGACGCGGCTCTGGATGGGCCGATCATAGATGCCCAAAGGCGTTGGGCGGCTATCGTTGTTGTCGGACATTGGCCCGTTTTCCCGATGAGGTGCGTATCAGGAATACACGATTTTCAGGATCTCGTATGATTTTTCACCGCCCGGCGTGCGCACTTCGACGCTGTCGCCCTCGTCCTTGCCGATCAGGGCGCGCGCGATCGGCGACTTGATGTTGAGCAGACCGTTCTCGATGCTGGCCTCGTGCTCGCCGACGATCTGCCAGGTCTTCTCCTCGTCCGTATCCTCGTCCACCACCGTCACCGTCGCCCCGAACTTGACACTTCCCGACAGGCTCGAAGGGTCGATCACATCGGCCAGCGAAATCACGCTTTCCAATTCCTTGATGCGCCCCTCGATGAAGGACTGCTTCTCGCGGGCGGAATGGTATTCGGCGTTCTCCGACAAATCGCCGTGCTCGCGCGCCTCCGAAATGGCACGGATGATGGCCGGCCGCTCGACCGACTTGAGCTGCTTGAGCTCGGATTCAAGCGCGGCATGTCCCGCGCGTGTCATCGGTATCTTTTCCATGGCTGCCCTGCGTCGTGTCTGGAATGTTTTTCCGCCCACCTGTGTAAATCCGTTTAAGCCTTGCAAAGTCAAGGCCCCGCTGCGCGGCCCCTGGCACCTCTTGTCCCCCGTTTGGGCACAATTCTGCCCCTTTGCAGGGTTAGACCGTCGCAACGAGGTGAAGTTCAGGAGGCGTGAATGCGGAATTTCTTTGTGTTCAGCGTTATTTACCTGTTAGCCGCCGTGGGTATTCTGACGATGCTGCACGATGACCTGCCGCAGGTCGTCACGGCTGCCGTCGTCTCGACCAGTGCGATGATGTCGGCCTTCGCCTCGTTGGGGCGCGCGGTGGTGATCCCTTTGATTATCGTCCTTCTGGCCATGCTGGCTGTGCCCGCTTTGCGGCGACACTTGTCCGAAATCGGTCTGGCGCTGCTGGGCAGTATCGTTCTGCAAGTGGCGTTTTCCCTTATCAAGACGTCGATCCCGCTGCTGGTGCCCTTCTATGCCGATACGTCCCTTGCCGCGCTCGACACATGGATGCACGCCGGAAATGACCCCTGGGCGATGCTGCACGATTCGTCTGTCGCGGTCTCGCCCTTGTGGGCCGAGCGGATTTATACCCTCTACTGGGTCTATCCGGCGCTGCTGTTTCCGCTGTTTCTGGTCGTGGCCGATCAGAACGAGGCACGCCGGCGCCGCTACCTTTTGCTCTACGCGGCAAGCTGGGTCGTCATCGGCAATCTGGTCGCGCTTGCCGGCTCATCCGTTGGCCCTGTCTACTACGATGCGCTGCTTGGTGGCGACCGTTTCGCGGCACTGTCAGGCGCGCTCGACAGCAGCGGAATCGCCGACAGCCGCATCGGCGCCCTGCAATCCCTGCTGTGGCAGGCCCGACAGACAGGGGGTATACAGCTTGGGACAGGGATCTCTGCATTTCCCAGCATGCATGTCGCGATCGCCGCGATTGTGGGACTATACATGGCCGAGCGCAGTCGCTGGCTGATACTTCCCGGGCTGGTTTGCGTATTGTCGGTTTTGCACCTCTCTGTCTTTACCGGCTACCACTACGCGGTAGATGGCTACGCGTCTGTTCTGTTGATCGGTCTCGGGGCCTGGGCGTTGCGCCGTTACCCGCAGCAAAAGCTCGCGCAGCTCGCGTCTGCACCCTTTCGCCTGTCGGGCGCGGCTCCCGAATTGCGTGCTGCTTCGCAGCGTCGCGATTGATCCGCCCCGCAAGGTGGTCTAGTTTCCCGTGAAATCATGGGCGCAGTGCGCAGGTGCGGAGGAACGGACGTGGCCGAGACAGAACGCGAAGCAATGGAATACGACGTGGTGATCGTTGGCGCGGGCCCGGCGGGCCTTTCGGCGGCGATCCGGCTCAAGCAGCTCGATGCCGATCTGGACGTGGTGTTGCTGGAAAAGGGCTCCGAGGTCGGGGCGCATATCCTGTCCGGCGCCGTGCTGGACCCGGCCGGCCTGAACGCGCTTATCCCCGACTGGAAGGAAAAGGGCGCACCGCTCAACACGCCGGTGCGCGAGGACAACTTCTACATGCTGGGCGAGGGTGGCAAACTGCGCGTCCCCAACTGGCCGATGCCGCCGCTGATGAACAATCATGGCAACTACATCGTCAGCATGGCCAATGTCTGCCGCTGGATGGCCGAGCAGGCGGAGGAACTGGGAGTCGAGGTTTTCCCCGGCATGTCCTGTTCCGAGATGGTGTATGACGACAGCGGCGCGGTCAAAGGCGTCGTCGCCGGAGAATTCGGCCGCAATCCGGATGGCACGCCCGGTGAGTCCTACGAGCCGGGAATGGAACTGCATGGCAAATACGTGTTCCTGTCCGAAGGGGTGCGCGGCTCGCTCGCCAAGGAAGTGATCGGAAAGTTCGACCTGAGCGCCGGCAAGGAGCCGCAGAAATTCGGCCTCGGCATGAAGGAAATCTGGGAAATCGATCCCGACAAGCACAACGCGGGCGAAGTCACGCACACGATGGGCTGGCCGCTCGGTTCCAACGCCGGGGGCGGCTCGTTCATCTATCACCTGGAGAACAACCAGGTGTATGTCGGCTTCGTCGTGCACCTGAACTACGCCAACCCGCACCTGTATCCCTACATGGAATTCCAGCGGTTCAAGCATCACCCGATGGTGGCCGAGCTGCTCAAGGGCGGCAAGCGCGTCGCCTACGGCGCGCGCGCGATCTCCGAGGGCGGGTACCAGTCGATGCCCAGGATGGTCGCGCCGGGCGTGGCCCTGCTGGGCTGTTCGGTGGGCATGGTCAACGTGCCGCGCATCAAGGGCAACCACAACGCCATGCTTTCGGGCAAGGCCGCGGCCGAGGCCGCGCATGACGCCATCAAGGCGGGCCGCGCGAGCGACGCGCTGGACGCCTATGAAACCGACGTGCGCGAAGGCGCCATCGGCAAGGATCTGCACAAGGTCCGCAACGTCAAGCCGATGTGGTCGAAATGGGGCCTGCTGCCCAGTCTCGCGCTGGGCGGTCTGGACATGTGGACCAACACGGCGGGCTTTTCGCTGTTCGGCACCATGAAACACGGCAAGACGGATGCCGCCGCCACCGGCGAGGCCGACAAGTTCAAGCAGGTCGACTACCCCAAGCCCGATGGCAAGCTCAGCTTCGACAGGCTTACCAACGTCTCGTTCTCGATGACCAACCACGAAGAGAACCAGCCCTGTCATCTGACGCTCAAGGACGACACGGTGCCGATCGCGGTCAACCTGCCGAAATATGACGAACCGGCGCAGCGTTACTGCCCCGCCGCCGTCTACGAGGTGGTGCGCGAAGAAGGCAAGGAACCCCGTTTCGTCATCAACTTCCAGAACTGCGTGCATTGCAAGACCTGCGATATCAAGGACCCCAGTCAGAACATCCACTGGGTCACGCCGCAGGGCGGGGATGGGCCCAATTATCCCAACATGTGAGTTGTTCGGGTTCGGTTGCGGCGGAAATCCGCGCCCGGGGGGCAGTGCGCGGGGGGCGTCGCATTGCGTTTGATGCTCACTGCGTTACGTTATTGTCAAATCCGTTGACAGGGGGCTTGGCGTGGCTGGAAAACTGATCTTCGCGGGGGCTGCGATCGCGGCTGTCGCAGCCTTTGCAGATGTGGGGCCCGTGCGGGCCGGTGACGACGTGGGGGCCTATCTGGCGGGGCGCCAGGCCGCCGCCGCGCGCGATTTCAAGAATGCGGCCGACTATTTCACCCGCGCGTTGGTCAGCGATCAGTCCAATCCCGACATCCTTGAAAAGGCGCTGTTGTCGCATCTTGCCGTCGGCAACATGGATCGCGCCGTGCCGATCGCCCGCAAGATCGAAGCGGATGGCATCGACAGCCAGCTCGCGCGCATGGCTCTGCTTGCGCACGAGGCCAGCATCGGCAATGCCGAGGTCATCCTGTCCCGCCTCGAACAGGGACTCGGCGTCGGGCCGCTGGTGGACGGGCTTGCCAGGGGCTGGGCCCTGATGGCCAGTGGCGACGTCACTGCCGCGCTTGCGGCTTTCGACGAGGTGGTGGCGAAGGAAGGACTTGGCGAATTCGCCAGCTACCACAAGGCGCTGGCGCTGGCCTCGGTCGGGGATTTCGAAGGCGCCGAGGAAATTTTCGCAAACAGCCAGGGCGGCGCCTTGCAGGCAACGCGCCGGGGTATCGTGACCCGCGTCCAGATGCTGAGCCGCCTGGGCAGAACCGAGGCGGCGATCGAGCTGCTCGACCAGGCCGGCGGCAGCGCTATGGACCCCGAGATGAAGGCGCTGCGCGCGGCGCTGACCTCGGGTCAGCCGATGGCCTACTACACCCATCTTCAGACAGCCCGCGAGGGCATGGCCGAGGTGTTCCATTCCGTCGCCATGGCGATCAACGGCCAGGCCGAACCCGAATACACCCTTATCTATGCCCGGATGGCGCAGTTCCTGCGCCCCGACCATACCGATGCACTGCTGATGATCGCCGGCCTGCTTGAACAGCTTGGTCGCCACGACATGGCGGTCGAAGCCTATCGCAAGGTGCCGCGCGACGACCCGGCCTTTGCCAGTGCCGAACTGGGCCGCGCCGAGGCGCTGCGCCGTGCGGACCGCACCGATGCGGCCACCGAGGTGCTCAAGCAGCTAACGCAAACCAACGGTGATCTTCCGGCGGTGCATGTGTCGCTTGGCGACCTGATGCGGCAGTTGGAACGCTACGAAGAGGCCATCGCGGCCTATGACGCGGCGCTGGAACTCTACGAGGGGGAAAGCACCGATCAGTGGTTCATCCACTACGCCCGCGCTATCTGTCATGAACGTCTTGACCAGTGGCCGCAGGCCGAGGCGGATTTTCGCAAGGCGCTGGACCTGAACCCGGAACAGCCGCAGATCCTCAACTACCTCGGCTATTCTCTCGTCGAGAAGCGCAAAAAGCTGGATGAGGCGCTCGAGATGATCGAGCGTGCGGTCGAGGCGCAGCCTGACAGCGGCTATATCGTCGACAGCCTGGGCTGGGCGCTCTATCGTCTTGGCCGCTACGAAGAGTCCGTGCCCCTCATGGAGCGCGCGGTCGAGTTGATGCCGGTCGATCCGGTCGTGAACGATCATCTCGGCGATGTGCTCTGGGCCGTTGGCCGCAAGCGCGAGGCGGAATTCCAATGGAGCCGCGCGCTGTCCTTCATCGACCAGGGCGAAGCGTCCGAGGATATCGATCCCGCGCGCGTCCGCCGCAAGCTCGAGATCGGCCTGGACAAGGTTCTCGCCGACGAGGGCTCCGCCCCCCTCAGGGTGGCCAATGGCGACTGAGGTCTTTGCCCCGGCAAAGGTCAACCTGACGCTGCATGTCATCGGGCGCCGGGATGACGGCTATCATCTGCTGGATTCGCTCGTGGCATTCGCCGATGCGGGGGATCGCCTGGCGGTGACGCTGGCAGATATGCCCGGTCTCGACGTGACCGGCCCGTTGGCCGCGGGCGTGCCGGTGGGGGATGAAAACCTCGTCCTGCGCGCCGCGCGGCTGATGGGGGCGGACGTGCGCATCAATCTGGATAAACACCTGCCCGCCGCGGCGGGTCTTGGCGGCGGCTCATCCGATGCGGCGGCATGTCTGCGCGCCGTGGCCGACCTGACCGGCCGTCCGGTCCCGGGTGCACGGGCGGCTGCCACCCTCGGGGCCGATGTGCCTGTTTGCCTGGCTGCGCGGGCGGCGCGCATGCGCGGCATCGGCGAGGATATCGCGCCGCTTGCCGCGATGCCGCCGCTGCACGCCGTGCTGGTCAATCCCGGTGTCGCCGTGCCGACCGGCGCCGTGTTCGCCCGAATGACGCAAACGTCGAATCCGCCGATGCCGGCGCAGTTGCCCGATTGGCCCGATGCGGCGGCGCTGATCGGTTGGCTGGGCGCGCAGCGCAATGACCTTCAGGAGCCGGCGATCGCGCTGCAACCCGTGATCGGTGACGTGCTCATGGCCATCGGCACGCAACCGGAATGCGCATTGTCGCGGATGTCCGGCTCCGGGGCGACATGCTTCGGCCTGTTTCCCACGTCCGATGCCGCGCACCGGGCCGCGCACGGGCTGGACCGCCCCGGATGGTGGGTGCGCGCGGTGACACTGTCTTGAATGATGCTCAGTTGATACGCGCCACCACGTAATCCGCCAGCTCGATGAGCATCTCCCGCAACGGGTGCGCGGGCAGGGTGCGCAGCGCGGTTTTCGCTCGCTCGGCCCAGGCCAGCGCATCCGCGCGTGTCGCCTCCAGCGCCCCGTGCTTGTGCAGCAGGGCGATGGCGTGTTCCAGGTCGCCATCCTCCTGGCGCCCCTTCTCGATGGTGCGCGACCAGAACGCGCGCTCTTGCGCATCGGCGCAGGCCACCGCCTTGATGACCGGCAGGGTCAGCTTGCGCTCGCGGAAATCGTCGCCCACGTTCTTGCCGGTGTTTTGCGCCTGCCCCTGGTAATCCAGCAGGTCGTCGACGATCTGGAACGCCACCCCGAGCGCATCGCCATAGTCATGCAACGCCTGAACGCGCTCTTCCTGCGCCTGCGCGATCACGCCGCCGACCTGGCAGGCCGCGGCAAACAGTGCTGCCGTCTTGCCGCGGACAACTTGCAGGTAGACATCCTCGTCGGTGGCCAGGTCCTGCGCCGCCGTCAGTTGCAGAACCTCGCCCTCCGCGATCGTGGCCGAGGCATTGGCCAGGATGTCCAGAACACGCAGGTTCCCGGTTTCCACCATCAACTGGAAAGACCGCGAGAACAGGTAATCGCCAACCAGCACGCTGGATTTGTTGTCCCATAGCAGGTTCGCCGACGGTCGGCCCCGGCGCTGCCCGCTCTCGTCCACCACGTCGTCATGCAGCAGGGTCGCGGTGTGAATGAATTCCACCGTCGCGGCCAGCCGCAGGTGATGTTCGCCCTGGTAGCCGCACAACTCCGCCGTCGCCAGCGTCAGCATCGGGCGCAGGCGCTTGCCGCCGGCTTCGACCAGGTGCGCGGTGACCTCGGGAATACGCGGCGCGTGGCGCGACGCCATGCGCGCACGGATCAGGGTATTGACGGCGTCCATGCTGCCCGCCAGGTGGTCGGCCAGTCGCTCGTGCGGCTTGCTCACAGCTTTGTCCAGGCTCATCACACCCCTGCAACATGGCTCGACAAAACGCGTTCCATGCTCTTATGTCTCCATTATGAAACAGCTTCTCAGATCGAACGACCCCACCGCGATCGCTTTTGCCAAGGTTCTGCTTCAGGGCGAGGGTATAGACTGCTTTGAAATGGACGTAAACATGAGCGTTCTTGAAGGGTCCATCGGCATTTTGCCACGCCGCCTGATGGTCGCTGATGCCGATCACGCGGCCGCCGCCGATGCATTGCGCGAAAACGGGCTGGAGCCCGATGAATGATGCCGGGCTGACCCATGATGCCTATCTGAACGGGCAATTCCGAGTGTGGCAACCGGCGCGTGGCTATCGCGCCGGGGTCGATCCGGTGATTCTGGCTGCTTCGGTGCCGGCCCGCGCGGGCCAGAGCGTTCTGGAACTGGGCTGCGGCGTGGGCGTGGCCAGTCTGGCGCTGGCGGCGCGGGTGCCGGGGCTGCGCCTGACCGGGATCGAGGCGCAGGCGCGCTATGCCGACCTGGCGCGCGACAACGCCGCCGAGGCCGGCACCGCGCTTGAGGTGGTCACGGGCGACCTTGCGCAGATGCCCGCCACGCTGCGCAATCGGCAGTTCGATCATGTCATCGCGAACCCGCCCTATTTCCTGTCCGACACGCGCACGGCCGCGCGCGATCCCGGGCGCGAAGCCGCCCATGCCGAGGTGACGCCGCTGGCCGGCTGGATCGACGCCGCAAGTCGCCGCACCGCTCCGCGCGGGTATCTCACCGTGATCCACCGTGCCGAACGTCTTGCCGCGCTTCTGCCCCTGGTCGATGCCCGTTTCGGCAGTATCGAGGTGCTGCCGCTGGTGCCGCGCGCCGGCCGGGCGGCGGGGCTGGTCGTGCTCAGGGCGCGCAAGGGCGGACGCGCGCCGCTATGCCTGCATCACGGTCTCGTCATGCACGAAGGGGCCGCCCATGACGGTGACCGCGAAAGCTATGGCGCCGCGCTGCGCGCGGTGTTGCGCGATGGCGCCGCCATGCCCTGGCCGCGCCCGCGCCAATCGTGAAAATGCCGCAGGAAAATACTCGCCTATCACATAAACGCGTCGTGACAGAATGACAGTTTTATGATGCACTCAAGGGTGCATTACATTGAGAGGAGGATGCCAATGAGCTTGAGTTCGCATGTCGAGGAACTGAAGAGGAAACACCATGCCCTCTCGGAAAAGGTCGAAACGGCGCAGCGCGCGCCCGGGGCGACCGATGCCGAAATCGCCGATCTGAAAAAGCAAAAGCTGCGCTTGAAAGAAGAGATCGAGCGCCTGTCGTCCAGCGCCGAATAGCGCATCGGCAGGGAAAGGGCACGCCCGCGGGCGTGCCCCGACGCCGCAGCCTAATCGCGAATCGGCTCCAGATGCTCCCGTTCCAACCGCTCGCGCAGGTGCGCGTGCTGCTTGGGTAGTTTCAGGGCCTCGCCCAGATGCGCGATGTCTTCATCGCGGTCAAAACCGGGGTCGGTCGTCGCCACTTCGAACAGCACGCCACCTGGGCTGCGGAAATAGATCGCCCGGAAATAGTCGCGGTCGATCATCGGGGTCACCTGGTATCCCGCGTTCAGAAGGGCGCGCCGCACCTCGGTCTGCGCCTCTTCGTCCTCGACGGAAAACGCGATGTGATGAACCGAGCCGGCGCCTTGCTGCGCTTCCGGCATATCGGGCGCGATTTCGATGTCGATCACGTCGGCGCCATTGCCCTCCGGCACCGCAAGGCGGCTGATCGCCCCGTGCTGTCCCGCGTCCTCGTAGCCCATGAAACGCAACAAGTCCGCGTTCTCGGCCTTGTCGGCCAACCGCATGGTGACCGAATGAAAGCCCCGGATCGCGTGTTGCTCGGGCACGTCCGCGTGGCGCCACGGCGTGCGTGCGTCATCGGTTTCAACCAGCGCGAAACCATCGCCATCGGGGCCGGCAAGGGTCAGGCGCTGTTCGCCGAACCGTTCCTCGCGGCCCAGTCCGCCGACGCCGAGGCGCGACAACCGGTCCTGCCAGAAATCCAGTGACCCGTGCGGCACGGCAAAGGCCGTCTCGCTCACCTCGCCGGTCCCGGCGCTGCCACTGCGGGCGCCGGGGAAGGGGAAATAGGTCATCACCGATCCCGGCGTGCCGGTCTTGTCGCCGTAGTAGAGGTGATAGACCTCCGGCGCGTCGAAATTCACGGTTTTCTTGATCCGTCTCAGTCCCAGTGTCTTGGTGAAGAAATCGTTGTTCACCTGCGCGTCGCTGGCCAGCGACGTCACGTGGTGCAGTCCTTGGATGTGTCGTGTCATGAGGTATCTCCTTTGATCCGATCATATGGACCGGGAGGCCACTCCATAAACACGCGTCATGGCGCGGTATTTGTGCAGGCGCGCACATGAAAAGCCCCCGCCGCACCGGGCAGGGGCCAGATCACGGCATGTCGTCGCGGCGCGTCAGACGAAGAACTGCCCGCCATTGGCCGAGATGGTCGAGCCGTTGATGAAACCCGCGTCGTCCGCGGCCAGGAACGCCACGCAGCGTGCGATTTCCTCCGGCTCGCCCAGACGCCCGGTGGGAATCTGCGCGACGATGCTGTCGCGCACCTTCTCGGGCACCGCCATCACCATTTCCGTGGCGATGTAGCCGGGGCAGATCGCGTTCGCGGTGATGCCCTTGGACGCGCCTTCCTGCGCCAAGGTCTTCACGATGCCCAGGTCACCCGCCTTGGTGGCGGCATAGTTCGCCTGCGCGAACTGGCCCTTCTGCCCGTTGATCGAGCTGATAACGATGACCCGGCCGAAGCCGCGTTCGCGCATGCCGGGCCAGATCGGGTGGACGGTGTTGAACACGCCGGTCAGGTTGGTGTCGATCACTTGCTGCCACTGGTCCGGCGTCATCTTGTGGAACGGCGCGTCGCGTGTGATCCCGGCATTGGCGACAATCACCTCGACGGGGCCCAGTTCGGATTCGACCTTCTCGATCCCGGCCTTGGAATCGTCGTAGTCGGCGACGTTCCACTTGTAGGTCTTGATGCCGGTCTCATCGGTGAACTTGGCGGCGGCCTCGTCATTTCCGGCATAGGTGGCGGCGACGGTGAATCCCGCGTCGCGCAGGGTCTTTGAAATGGCGGCGCCGATCCCGCGCGTTCCACCTGTGACGAGTGCTGTTCGTGCCATGGTATCCTCCAATCTGGTCGCGTGTTGCGGTAACTCTGTTACTTTGAATATGTTTGATGCGCAACATTATTACCCAAAGAAATTTCCGCCCTGCGGCGCAATTCCGTAGCCAAACGAAAAAGGGCACCCCCGAGGATGCCCAGTTTCTGTATCAAACTCATGTCGCTCAGGACCGTTCGACGCACATCGCCACGCCCATGCCGCCGCCGATACACAATGTTGCAAGGCCCTTCTTGGCGTCGCGGCGCTT
>JAABTI010000038.1 GCA_011389955.1 Paracoccaceae bacterium
CGACGCCATATTTGCTGGGTTCGCCGATGCCTGCCTGAGCCGGGATCAATGGCCGGATCTGGTTGCCGACCTGTGTGCGCATGGCGATATCGACTCGGCGGAACGCCCTCGTGCCGAGGCACCGCCCGCCTCCGGTCTCAGCGCGCTGATGGACGATATCACGACCCATTTCGGGGGAGAACGACTTGGTGATATCCTGCACAACCTGCGCGCCCAGAGTGACGATTTCACCGCAACGGCCCTCAAACACATGCGTAGAAACTCCCCTCTTTCCATGGGCTGCACCCTAGAGATGATCCACCGTCTGCGTGGTCCCTCGGCTGGGATTCGCGATGCGCTGGACCTGGAATATCGATTTACCCATCGATCCATGGAGCAAGGTGATTTCCTGGAAGGGGTGCGCGCCGCCATCATAGACAAGGACCGAGATCCGCATTGGAAGCATGCCCTGAACGCCCTGCCCGATGAGGCGGTGTCACAGATGCTTCTGCCATTGGGCGATGAAGCCCTCGAGCTTTAGGAGGAGAAGACGACATGAAAATCGGTTTCATTGGGCTGGGAAACATGGGCGGGCCGATGGCCGCCAACCTGGCCATCGCCGGTCATGAAGTGACAGGTTTCGACATGGCGGATGTTTCGATCGATGGCGTTACACACGCCGCCACCATCGAAGAAGCCGCCAATGGCGCCGATGTCGTCATAACCATGCTGCCCAACGGCGCGATCATGCATGCCGTCGCCGAGCAGATCCTGCCGGTGATGCAGGCGGGCGCGGCATTGATCGACAGTTCGACCAGCGATGTGGACAACACCCGCGCCGTCGCCGAGATTGCCGAAAAGGTTGGCATTCATTTTCTGGACGCTCCCGTCTCGGGGGGTATTGGTGGGGCCTCGGGCGGCACCCTGACGTTCATGGTCGGCGGCACACAGGAAGGGTTTGACAAGGTTGCGCCGCTGTTCGACGTGATGGGCCAGAAGGCCGTGTTGTGCGGCGAAGCGGGCGCTGGCCAGTCGGCCAAGGTTTGCAACAACATGATCCTTGCCGGCACCATGATCGTCACCTGCGAGGCGTTCGCACTGGCCGACAAGCTGGGTCTCGACCGGCAGAAAATGTTCGACGTGGTGTCCACCTCCTCGGGTCAATCATGGTCGATGAACACTTACTGTCCGGCCCCCGGTGTCGGCCCGAAGTCGCCCGCCGACAACGACTACACCCCCGGCTTCGCTGCCGAGCTAATGCTCAAGGATCTGCGCCTGAGTCAGAAAGCCGCCGAAACCGCGGATGCCGACACGCCCGTCGGAAAGCTCGCCACCGAGCTTTACGAACAATTTGTCGAACGCGAGGACGGTAACGGTCGTGACTTTTCCGCCATGCTGCAGCGCTTTGAAAAGCGCGGGCGTGGATAGACGCAAGTAACCCGGGTCGACGAGGCGCTGGCGATTACGGCCCGGACAGTGACAGTCGCGATTGGCCGGCATCACCGACGCCGACCGAACTGACCGCCGACTCGGCAATCTACAGGCCGGGAGGTTATGCCCTTGTGCTCTCGGGCCGCATCGGTGTCCGCCTCACCGGCACCTTTCGGGCACGAGACGTTGCTCTATGCCGTCAGGTCGGGACAGTCGTGAATCCAGACAACTTTTGGGCTTCTGAGCGACACACCCTATACGGCCGAAGTCATCGTCGCCATGAATGCGCGGTTGGGTCTTTTGCGCAGAACATTGTTCCCGTCGCTACTTGATAGCTCGCCCGGGTTCCGTGTCACAGTGTTCGACGCCTTTGCGCAACGCATGCAGACCGTCATGTAACTTCTTGCAAAAGTTTCCTTTATCCGCGTCTGGACACGCGTGACCTAACGCTTGTTGTTGCTCGCCGAAGAGGTCAGCGCCCTCCGCCTGACGCAATCCGAACTGGCCACACAGGTCGGCACAGCACGCGAAGAGGAGTCATGGCAACGGGGTGCTTGGACACGGCGCGGCTGGGCCCGCACCAGTCGCGGCACGATCACGGTGCTCGATTCTGACGCGTTATTTACTATCGCGGAAACGAGGACTCACATGCCATCATGTGACGAAGTCACAGACACACGCAATGAATGGGTATAAACTGCTGCAGAGTGTACATGGATAAGGAGAGAATCCCATGACCAAAAACGTCGGTACAATTGACCGTATCATCCGCATCGTGGTCGGTGCGGCCCTCATTGCGGGTTTCTTTCTTAACCCGGAAGCCCAGTATGCTTGGCTTTACCTGATCGGGATCATCCCGCTGGCCACAGGCCTGATGTCAAGTTGCCCGGTTTATTCGATCTTCGGGATGAATACCTGCCAACGCAAATAAGCGCAGCAACCGATATCCGATACAAGAAGGGGCGCGGGGCGCCCCTTTTTGATCGTAAGATCTTCACTCCGCAGCCAGAGTGCGCCCTTTCAGCATGGGCTTCAGATATCGACCGGTATGGCTTCGCTCTACTTCGGCGACCTGTTCGGGCGTGCCTTCGGCGACGACCTCGCCGCCTCCATCGCCACCCTCTGGGCCGATGTCGATGATCCAATCGGCGGTCTTGATGACATCCAGGTTATGCTCGATCACCACAACGGTATTGCCCGCGTCCACAAGATGGTGAAGCACCTCCAGCAGCTTCTTGACATCTTCGAAATGAAGACCCGTGGTCGGCTCGTCGAGGATATAGAGCGTCCGACCGGTCGCGCGCTTGGCCAATTCTCGACTCAACTTCACGCGCTGCGCTTCGCCGCCCGACAGGGTCGTCGCCTGTTGTCCGACCTTGATATAGCCCAGCCCCACCTGCGCCAGCGCGTCCATCTTTTCGCGAATACTCGGCACGGCCTTGAAAAAACCTTGCGCCTCTTCAACCGTCATATCAAGAACGTCGGCTATGCTCTTGCCTTTGAACTGAATTTCCAGTGTTTCTCGGTTGTATCGCGCGCCCTTGCAGGTTTCGCAGGTGACATAAACATCAGGCAGGAAGTTCATTTCGATCTTCAGCACGCCATCACCCTTGCAGGCCTCGCAGCGCCCACCCTTGACGTTGAACGAAAACCGCCCAGGCTTGTATCCTCGCGCCTTCGCTTCGGGCAGCCCGGCGAACCAGTCGCGGATCGGAGTAAAGGCGCCTGTGTAGGTCGCCGGGTTTGATCGCGGCGTGCGGCCTATCGGCCGCTGGTCAATGTCGATCACCTTGTCGAGATGCTCCAGCCCCTTGATGGTCTCGCAGGGCGCGGGCGTTTGACGCGCGCCGTTCAACCGCATCGAAGCCGCCTTGAAAAGCGTCTCAACAGTGAGCGTCGACTTGCCGCCCCCAGACACGCCAGTGACGCAGACCAACTTGCCCAACGGGAACTCGGCCGTCATGTTATCAAGGTTGTTGCCGGTGGCGCCCACCACCGTCACCTTCTTGCGGTTTCCCTTGCGGCGTTTCATGGGCACCGAGATTTCACGTGCGCCCGACAGGTATTGCCCAGTGAGAGACGCCGCATCAGCAGAAACCTGTTCAGGGGTGCCATGACTGACTACCTGACCGCCATGCACACCTGCGCCGGGACCGATATCGAACACGTAGTCGGCCTCGCGGATCGCTTCTTCGTCATGTTCTACCACGATCACCGTATTGCCCTGGTCGCGAAGGTTCTTGAGCGTGCCGAGCAACCGATCGTTATCTCGCTGGTGCAACCCGATGGATGGTTCGTCTAAAACGTACAAGACACCCGTTAGGCCGCTTCCGATCTGGCTGGCGAGGCGGATACGCTGACTTTCACCGCCCGACAGCGTGCCGCTGGACCGTGACAGCGTCAGGTATTCAAGCCCGACATTGTTGAGAAAGCTCAAACGCTCGCGGATCTCTTTGAGGATTGCCCGCGCGATCTCGTTCTTCTGGGTGCTCAATTGCGCCGGCACCTCCTGGCACCAGGCGTGGGCCTCCTTGATTGACATCTCGACGATCTGCCCGATATGGAGATCGCCGATACGCACTGCCAAAGCCTCTTCGCGAAGGCGATAACCATTGCAAGTGCCACAGGGGCGGTTGTTCTGGTAGCGCTCGAACTCTTCACGGACCCAAGCGCTGTCGGTTTCACGATACCTGCGGATCATGTTGGGGATGACCCCCTCGAACGCACGACTGACCTGATAGACACGCCCGCCCTCGTCATAGCGGAACTGTATTTCATCCTCGCCCGAGCCGTACAGGAGCACCTGTTGAACCTCTGGCGCCAAGTCTTTCCAGCGAGCATTCTTGTCGAAGCCGTAGTGCTTGGCGATCGCCTCGATGGTTTGCAGGAAATAGGGCGATTTGCCTTTGCGCCATGGCGCCAGCGCGCCATCATTGATTTTCAGGTTCTGATCAGGCACCACGAGCCGCTCATCGAAGAACAGCTCCTTGCCCAGTCCGTCGCAATCAGGGCACGCCCCGAACGGTGCGTTGAAAGAAAACAACCGTGGCTCGATCTCGGGAATGGTGAACCCCGATACGGGACAGGCAAAGTTTTCCGAGAACATGAACCGCTCCGCCTCGCCCTCGCGAGGGGCGGTTTCAAGGACAGCGAGTCCAGATGTCAGGTCCAGCGCAGTCCTGAAACTGTCAGCCAGCCGCGTTTCGATCCCTTCCTTCACGATGATCCGGTCGACCACGACATCGATGTCATGGCGAAATTTCTTGTCCAGATTGGGGGGCTCGTCCAGGTCGTGGAATTCCCCATCAACCTTGACCCGCTGGAATCCCTGTTTGCGCAGCTCAAGGAAATCCTTGCGGTATTCGCCTTTGCGGTCGCGCACGATCGGCGCGAGAAGATAAGCGCGCGTGCCCTCTTCCATCGCCATCACCCGGTCGACCATGTCCTGCACCTGCTGCGCCTCGATAGGCAGGTTGGTAGCCGGGCTGTAGGGTGTCCCGGCCCGCGCGAAAAGAAGGCGCATGTAATCATAAATTTCCGTGACCGTGCCCACCGTCGAGCGCGGGTTTTTCGAGGTGGTCTTCTGTTCGATGGAGATCGCGGGACTCAGACCGGTGATGTGGTCCACGTCCGGTTTTTGCATCATGTCGAGGAACTGTCGCGCATATGCCGAGAGCGATTCAACGTAGCGCCGCTGCCCCTCTGCATAGATGGTATCGAACGCAAGCGACGACTTTCCCGACCCCGAAAGTCCGGTGATAACCACCAGTTGATCGCGCGGAATATCCACGTCGATGCTCTTCAGGTTATGCTCGCGCGCGCCGCGTACCTCGATTTTCTTGAGTTCAGCCATCAATGCCCCCGGAACGAATTGATTAACAGATAGTTGCGCAGACCCGGATCGCCAACCCAAAAATAGGAACATTCAACGAACATACCCTGAATTCCAGTCCTTGCTTGAACAAAAGTGGGGCATGTAGTGGAAATATATTCCATTTGTCGCATTTATTTCCGGCGCTCATCTTGAACCGTCTACCGGCAATCCGATATCTCTTGGCACAACACAACGTCAGAGGATATGACATGCTTGGCTTCATGCGCCCACCCCAGCCCAAGGCAGCGGTTGACGATCTGGTTGCTCAGGTCGCCGACGGCAAGGTCACACTGATCGATATTCGCGACGCCAGCGAAGTGGCTCGGACCGGACAGGCCGACGGCGCCCTCCATATCCCGATGATGCGCCTGCCCATGGTGGCCGATCCGCGTCATCCCGACCACGACCCGCGCCTGTCACAAGACAAGCCGATTGCGCTTTATTGCGCGAGCGGCGCGCGCTCGGGCATGGCTGCGCGGTTGCTGCGCCAGCTTGGCTATACCGATGTGCACAATGCCGGTGGTCTTGGCGACTGGGTCGCCGCTGGCGGTCCCTGCACGCGCTAAGTCAGTAGTGGATCGCCCGGTCATAGGCGTCCAGAACCGACTCGTGCATCATTTCCGATAGGGTCGGATGCGGGAAGACCGAATTCATCAACTCCACCTCAGTCGTCTCCAGCGTCCGCCCGACCACGTAGCCCTGGATCAGCTCCGTCACCTCGGCCCCTATCATGTGGGCTCCGATCAACTCCCCTGTTTCCGCGTCGAAGATGGTCTTGACCATCCCCTCGGCCTCACCAAGTGCGATTGCCTTGCCGTTACCGATGAACGGAAACCGCCCGACCTTGATCTTGCGCCCGGTGTCCTTGGCCTGCGCTTCGGTCAAGCCGACGCTGGCGATTTGCGGCTGACAATAAGTGCATCCGGCGATGGCGTCAGGGTCTACTGGATGCGGATCGCCACCGGCAATCAGTTCGGCCACCATCACGCCCTCGTGGCTGGCCTTGTGCGCCAACCAAGGGGCGCCGGCGATGTCGCCAATGGCATAGATTCCCTCGACCCCGGTGCGGCAGAGCTTGTCGGTCACGACATGGCTGCGTTCCACCTTGATGCCAAGCTCCTTCAGGCCCAGCCCCTCGGTATTTCCGACGATACCGACTGCGGAAATCACCGTGTCGAAGTCCTGCTTGCTTACCTTGCCCCCGGTTTCGATATGCGCCGTCACCTTGGCCGTGGTGCGGTCAAGCAGCTTGACCGTGGATTTCTCCATGATCGTCATGTCCTGCTTGGTAAACTGCTTGCGGGCGAAATCGGCGATCTCGGCATCCTCCGCCGGCAGGATGCTGTCCATCACCTCGACCACCGTGGTCTCGGCGCCGAGGGTGTTGAAGAAGCTGGCAAATTCTATCCCGATCGCGCCCGACCCGATCACCAGGAGCTTTTTCGGCATACGCGAGGCCTGCAACGCGTGTCGATAATTCCAGACACGCTCGCCATCGGCCTCTAGTCCGGGCAGGTCACGCGCCCGCGCGCCCGTCGCAAGGACTATCGATGGCGCCTTCAAATCCTGGATGCCGTCGTCGGTCTTGACGCTGACCTGTCCCTTGGCGGGAATAGTCGCCTCGCCCATGATGACGGTGACCTTGTTCTTTTTAAGAAGATGCCCGACACCGCTGTTGAGCTGCCCTGCCACCTTGCGCGAGCGTTTCACTACAGCGTCCAGGTCAAAGCCTATATCGCCGGCCTTGAGGCCGAACTCGCCGGCGCGGTGCATCAGGTGGAACACCTCGGCCGAGCGCAGCATCGCCTTGGTTGGAATGCACCCCCAGTTCAGGCAGATGCCGCCCAGGTTCTCGCGTTCCACGATGGCAACCTTCAGCCCCAGTTGCGCCGCGCGTATGGCGCCAACATACCCACCCGGGCCGGACCCGATCACGATCACGTCGAATGATTTGGCAGCCATGCGCATTCCTCCGATTCCGCCGTTAGTTTGACGTTAAACTATCAGCGGCGCGGCTTCAATGCGGCGCCAGCAGCACACGATCGCGGCCGGGGATCGCCCCCTCAGCTCGCCTTCAATGCCTGTACGGTACTGCCATACCCACCGTGGCTGACGTAGTCCTGCTCGGGCGTGGTGGAGCGGCGCGACAGCGCCTCGTTGCGATACGGAAACCGCCCGAACAGGCGGATCACCTCCCGATGCGCCTTGGCATGCAACAGGTTCGCCCCCCCGGTTTCCGGCATCCGCTCGTGCAACAGCCGCACACAACGTTCCTGATCGCAAAGGTTTTCTGAATGCATCAGCGGCAGATAGAAAAACTGCCGTTCCGGTTCCGGAATGCGCAGATCCCATTTGCGGTCGATCGCCAGCTTCGCAGCTGCCAGCGCGATCCCATCGCTGGCAAAAGCCTGCGCCGAGCCGCGAAACATGTTGCGCGGAAACTGGTCCATCAGGATGATGTAAGCCAGCGCGCTGCGCGGATTGGTCATCCATTTCTTGCAACTGCCCGATCTTTGCGCGTCCCGCCAGACGTCGCCAAACCGATCCCTTATCGTGCTGTCCAGATCGGGACTGGCATCGTACCATCCTTTTGGCCCGACCTCCTGTAGCCAGAACGACAGGATTTCTTCCGGTTCCATCATTGCGAGCCTCCTCAAACTCACCAGATCTTCTTGTAATCAAAGTGTTACATTCCAATCCGGCGAATTGAACAGTAAACTTTTGCTACATCTGCAACATCATGATGCGCTTTCAACTTCGTCCTGGACCGTTTCGATGGCATATTCTTGTGCGATCCCGACCGCCACCGGCGACGCGGCAGGCGAGACCGGCGCATAGCTCGCGGTATCCTCGACATCAGGGGCGGCGCGCTGCGTCATGCGGTAGGCGGCATATCCGGCCAATGCCAACAGTAGTAAAGCGATCTGCAAAAAGAAGCCCGGCGCGCCGAACACGCCCATCAACCAACCCGCGATCAACGGCCCGGTGATCGCGCCGACACCGTTTATGAACACCATACCTCCCGACGCGGCGGCCATGTCTTCAAGCTCGAGAAAATCGTTGGTATACGCGATCAGC
The DNA here is from genome assembly GCA_011389955.1 of Paracoccaceae bacterium. GTDB lineage: Bacteria > Pseudomonadota > Alphaproteobacteria > Rhodobacterales > Rhodobacteraceae > Sediminimonas. Next base: position 8,363 of record JAABTI010000038.1, read on the forward strand.
AGCGAATAGAGCGGATTGCTCATCCCGCCGATCAGGAACGCCGCCGCCAGCAGAATCGTGAACGACCCGCCGGCGATCATGGCCAAGATCGCACCGGCGCCGCCAACGGCCGCGACGATCATGATCAGCAACCGCCGGTCCATGCCATCCGAAAGCCAGCCAAGGGGAAACTGCAACAACGTCGCCCCGATGTAGAAGGAGGAGACGAAAATCGCGATCTGGCCCAGCCCCAGACCCGCCTGAGCGCCGTACACCGCCGCCATTCCGAATTGCGAGGCGAACACCCCCCCGAGGAGGAACATCCCCACACAACCCAAGGGCGACACGCGCATGATCTGGCGCAGGGTCATCGGCTTGATCCTGTCGAATGCCGGTGTCGGGGTGATCGACAACAGGATCGGCGCGAACGAGATCGAGACCAGCACTGACGGGATCACGAACAGGATGAAGCCCGACGGGTCCGCCACCACAAGAAATCCCTGCGCGGCCACGATACCGACCATCTGCACCATCATGTAAAGCGAAAGCGCCTTGCCGCGCGTTTCGTTGGTGGCCGCGTTGTTCAGCCAGCTTTCGGCCGTCACGTAAACGCCCGAGAAACAGAACCCGATCACCACGCGCCCCACGGTCCAGGCCCAGGGATCGGTGAAGGTGGGGTAAAGGATCAGGACTGCCGAGATAAAGCTGGCCAGCGCGGCGAAAACCCGCACATGTCCGACACGTCGAATCATCTCGGGGGCCATTCGGGAGCCGCCCAGGAAGCCGACGAAGTAAGCCGACATCACGATCGACATCTGGTAGGTCGAGAAACCCTCGATCTCACCGCGAACACCCAGAAGGGTGCCCTGAAGACCATTACCGATCATCAGCAGCATCATGCCAAGCAAAAGGGCCCATGCATTGGACGCGAACTTTATCATTGGAAACTCCGAAAGGTCAGGGACCCGGGCGGCACCGCGTAATGGCCAGTTTGCGGGGCGTCAGCCCCACGTCTGTCCGAAATGCGACGTGTTCGGACGTTATCGCGTGCTGGCAGAAACCGGCGGCGGGATCAACAGAGATGCGTCGCCATAGGAAAAGAAACGATATCCATGCGCCACCGCATGGTCATAAATACGCGCGATCGTCTCACGCCCCATCAGCGCCGCCACCAGCATCATCAGCGTCGATTTGGGTAGATGGAAATTCGTGATCAGGGCGTCAGTCACCCGAAAGCGAAAACCGGGATATATGAAGATATCCGTATCCCCGCGCCACGGCACGATCTGCCCTCCCTTCGCGGCCGTTTCGATCAGGCGCAGCGCGGTCGTGCCCACCGGTATCACGCGCCCTCCTTCGGCGCGCGTGCGCGCGATCTCTTCTGCGGCCTGCGCGCTGACTTCGCCCCATTCCGCATGCATCCTGTGAGTGGTCACGTCCTCGACCTTCACCGGAAGGAACGTGCCCGCCCCAACATGCAAGGTGACATGGCTGAATGCCACGCCGCGCGCCTGCAACGCGTCCAGCAGCGCGGCGTCGAAATGCAGCGATGCAGTCGGCGCTGCCACCGCGCCGGGGTTGCGCGCCCAAATGGTCTGGTAGTCGGTCTTGTCCTTTGCATCCGCAGTGCGACGGGCGGCGATGTAGGGCGGAAGAGGCATGGCGCCGACCCGCTCCAGCGCGGCGTCGAAATCTTCTCCGCCCAGGTTGAAAGCCAGCACCGCGCGTCCCTCGTCTCGCGACATGACTTTTGCGCGAAACCCGTCATCGAAAGTTATGGCTTCACCATCACGCACTTTTTTCAATGGCTTGAGCAATGCCTGCCACTGCCCCTGTGCCGTCGGCTCCAGCAACGTCACCTCGATCCGCGCGGCGGTTTCGCCAGTCTCGCCGCGACGACGGCGCAGCCCCGATAGTCGTGCCGGGATTACCCGGGTATCATTGAGCACCAAGCGGTCCCCGGGCCGCAGCCAACCGGGCAGGTCGCGGACATGCGCATCGCTGATCGCGCGCCCGTTGGCCACCAGCATTCGCGCAGAACTACGCGGGCGTGCCGGCCGGGTCGCAATCAACCGTTCAGGCAGATCGAAATCGAAATCACTCAGTTTCATTGCGGGGATCTATGGCCTTGTCTGCCGCCGTTGCGGCTGTGTTGATGAACCCGTTTCGCCCGGATCCGAGTCGGGGTCCGGCGGCGGGCGGCGGAATATCTCGCGGAACATTCCCGGTGTAAAGATGGATAGCGGATTGACCTGCACGCGGGGATTCTCGGCCGAGCCGCGCATGCGATAATTGAACCCGATAAGCCCCTCTCCCTTGCGGGTCAGGATCGACCCGATCCCGTTGAACATGTAGAACGGCGAAATCACACCCTGCATGTCCATCAGCCCGCTGGTCAGGTCATACAGCCCGTCCATGGACAGCCCCAGGGACGCGCCCACGGCGCTACTCGACTGCACCACCACGCGTGACGGCGTCAGCCGAAACCGCGCATCGACCTCGCCGAACAGCAGGCCGTTACCGCTGAGTTGCTCCAGCAGGCCGACCACGCTCACTGCGTTCAGCAGCGCGGCCATCGCCGGGGCGTTGCGCAACCACACGTCGCGCACCTTCAGGTGCCCATCATACGTGCCCGGCGCCCCCACCGGCAACAATGTCAAGTCCAGCGCGCCGCGCCGCGCCTGCTTGAGCAACCCCGCCGCCGCGAACACCGCGCCGGCATTCGCCGATTGGATGCGAAAGGCACTACGGCCGTCCCGCGGCACCACTCTCCCCGTCACCTGCGCCGCGCCGTTGACCGCCCCGGTGAATGTGCCGTCCAGACCGTTGGCTGTGGAAAATTCCCCCTCGAATCCTGTCAGGCTGATCCCATCCGACACCTGCAACCGATCCAGAGACAGGAGCATCGGCCCCCCGTTTCGCGCTTCGCCACCACCACCATTGCCTATGCCGGCCGCCGATGTGCGTCGCAGGTCGATCGCGCCGCCGGTCACGCGCACCTCGGGCGGAGTTTGCGGCCCGCGCCCGACAAGCACTACAGGTGCGTTCAGCCACCCGCCTACACGCACCTCGCTGAACGCGGCGCGCTCCAACGTTCCACCATCGGCCAGAGTCACCTGCCCCGCGAGGTCCAGTCCCGGCGCTGTCAGCGACAGCCGGTCGATGCGTGGCGTCTCTCCCAAGGCGCCGGCCACCTCCAGACGGCCAGTGCGTTCCTCGGGCAAGGACCAGCCAATCCATGGGAGGCTCAGGCCCAGCCCCTGAAGCTCGGATGCCAGCGTGAAAACCGGCGCTTGCGCGCGATCGAACACAATTTCGAACTGCGCCGCATCGCGCCCGGATACCGATTCGGGCGGCAGGCCGATGCGGAATTCGTCAACGAAGTCCTGCGACAGTGTCACGGTACCGTTCACATGACTCTTGCCGACATCCTCTTTCTTAAGACCACTGTGCCATACGGCATCGAATGGCACGCTCCCCACCCTGCCTTTTCCACTGATTGTCAACTCGTCATTGTTCGCGGTCACATCCAGTCGCGGCGCGGCCAGCACCCGGTCGGGCACGATCTTTTGGCTGCGTACGTCGCTCAGGCGCGCGTTGGCAGAAAATACAACATCCTCAGGCTGCAACTCCTTCTTCAACCGCAGCGCCAGCGAGGCGTTCACCTGCGCCCGCCCATCGGCCAGGGTGACTGGCTGCCCCGCTTTCTCGATGAAATTCATCGGGTCGCTGTCCAGCATCGAAAGCGCCGCGGTGATGGTGCTTTGTGAGCGCAGATGCACCGTTGCAGGGGCTTCGTGGATGCGCACGTCCGGCACCACCAGGCTGGTGCCGGCCACGTCCAAAAACCCGCCGCGCGGTGGCGCCACGCGGCCACGGGCAGCAGTGACGACAAAGCGGTTGTTCATCAGCGTCGCGTTTCCCGCCCCAGCCGTGAGCACCGGCAAATGCCGTGCATAGGTGACCTCGGCGTCATCGAACTCGAACTCCAGAAACATGGTCTCGCGAATATCAAGCCCGGTGCGGAAGGCCAGGCGGATATCGTGCACCGAGGCGCTGTGCAGGTTCTCCATGATCCAGTTGCGCGTGCGCGGCTTGACACGTTGCGGCCACAACTCGACCACCCTGTCGGGGCTGATCGCATCCATCGCCCCGTTCAGCGCTAGCGCCCAGCCCCCGGTGCCGGCATCCAGCGTCCCGTCAAGGCGCAGCACCCTGTCATGGTCAGTTATGCTGACCTGCCCGATATCCAGCGAAAAGGGGTCGAGCCGCAGACGGAAATCCATTTCCGCCCGTTCCAGGCGCACCGGTTCGGGATAAAGCCCGTCAGGATTGGCTGCGATGTCACGCAAGGTGAACTGGCCCAGTAATTCACGCGGCCAACCGTCCTGCATGCCGCGCAGCGTCGCACGCCCTTCCGCACGCAGGCTGACCCACTTGCTGTTGATGGACAGCTCGTCAAAG
>JAABTI010000039.1 GCA_011389955.1 Paracoccaceae bacterium
GGCTTTTCGTGCCCGCCGAGGACATTCCCGATCTGGTCAAGCAAGCGTTCATCAGCGCCGAGGACAAGAACTTCTATGAGCATCAGGGCTATGACCTTCGCGGCATTCTCAGCGCCGCCTACGATGCTGTGCGCTCGCGCGGGAGCAACATTCGGGGCGCCTCGACCATCACACAGCAGGTGATGAAGAACTTCCTGTTATCCGGGGACCGGCGCGCCGAACGCAAGATCAAGGAAATCATCCTTGCCACGCGGCTTGAGGATACGCTGAGCAAGGACCGGATTCTCGAACTTTATCTCAACGAGATTTTTCTGGGTCAGAATTCCTATGGGGTCGCAGCGGCGGCGCAGACCTATTTCAACAAGTCGCTTGAGGAATTGGCACCACATGAGGCGGCGTTCCTGGCCTCATTGCCCAAAGCTCCGAGCGATTATCACCCGGTGCGCCGAAAGGATCGGTTACTGGAGCGGAGGAACTTTGTTCTCAGGGAAATGATGGAGAACGGTTACCTGGCCCAATCTGTCTACAACGAGGAGCTCCAGCGGCCTCTGCGTTCGGTCCAGAACGGAGATTTCGAAAGCTATCGCACGGACTTGCCCTCGCGCGACTATTTCACTGACGAGATTCGCAGGCAATTGTCACAGGATTTCGGTGAGGAAGAATTCTTCTCCGGTGGCTTGAGCGTTCGTGCGACCGTTGACCCCGACATGCAGAGGATTGCGGCCCATTCGTTGCAGCTCAAGCTTGAGGAATACGACCGGGGGCTGGGGATTTGGCGTGGCACGGGGGAGGTACTTGCCCCGGAAACGCTGGGAAGCGAGGCGCAATGGCGCGACGCCCTGGCACAGGTCGATATTGCCCGCGACATAGAGCTTGAGAACCCGTGGTATCCGGCTGTGGTTCTTGAATTGGGGGCCAATGACGCGCGGATCGGTATCGAAGGCGTCGAAGGCGTCGAAGGCGATGATGACGGGCACTGGATTCCGGCCAACGACGTTCAATGGGCCCGCAAGCGGCTTGACGATGGAAAGCTCGGGCGCAAGGCGCGGGTCGCCGCGGACCTTCTTGAGGTCGGCGATGTCGTGCATGTGCGGCGCATGACCAGCGACGATGACGGCAGCTTCATCCGCTGGACTTTGCGACAGGTGCCCGAAGTGCAGGGCGGTTTCATGGCCATGGACGTCAATACCGGTCGTGTCCTGGCGATGCAGGGCGGGTTTTCCTATCAGCATTCCGTTTTCAACCGGGCGACGCAGGCGCGGCGGCAGCCGGGCTCGTCCTTCAAGCCCTTTGTCTATGCGTCGGCGCTGGACAGTGGGTATACACCGGCGACGATCCTCGTCGATGCGCCGATCGAGATCGACACACCCCAGGGCGTATGGCGCCCTCGAAATGCATCGAACCAGTTCTACGGGCCGACGCCGTTGCGCACCGGGATCGAGCGATCCCGCAACCTCATGACAGTCCGCCTTGCCCAGGAGGTCGGGATGGACGTGGTGGCGGATTATGCCGAACGGTTCGGCGTTTATGACCGCATGAGTCCGTTTCTGGCCAACGCGCTTGGGTCCGAGGAAAGCACCTTGTTCAAGATGGTGGCGGCCTATGCGATGTTTGCCAATGGTGGGCAACGGGTCGAGCCGACGCTGGTCGACCGGGTGCAGGACCGATACGGCAAGACAGTCTATCGTCACGATTCGCGAGAATGCCGCGATTGCAACAGTCCGGCCATTCCGAGAAGCGAGAGTCCGGATATCGTGTCATACCGCGAACGGGTCATGAACGAGGTGACCGCCTATCAACTGACGTCGATGATGCGAGGCGTGGTCGATCGCGGCACAGCAGCGAGAACGGTCAACCTGCCGGTGCCCGTGGCGGGCAAGACCGGCACAACCAATGAAGCCAAGGATGTCTGGTTCATCGGCTTCACCTCGAATATCGTGGCCGGGTGCTATATCGGATATGACAATCCGCGCGGTCTTGGCCGCGGGGCTTCGGGCGGGGGGATGTGCGGGCCGGTCTTTCAGAATTTCATGAGCCAGGCGATCAAGAAATACGGCGGCGGACAGTTTCGTGTTCCCAAGGAATGCACATTCATCAACATCGACCGTTTCACCGGTGCGCCGCTTGGACCGGATGCGAACGGGGATCACGTGGTCGCCGAATGTTTCCGCGAAGGCGAAGAGCCGCTGTTCGGCGTGATGTATGACGGCGGTTTTGCGATGGGTGAAAACCTGCCATTGTTCGAAGAGGCGCAGGGTGCGAGTGCCGGGCGGGAGGTGACGACATCGAGCGGCAAGAAGGCCGTGGTGGGTCCCAAGGCGAACTTTGGCACCCTGAGCTCGGGTGGCCTCTACTGAGCTTGCCGGGCGATCCGGGCTCGTCTATCACCCGTCACTGAGCATGACAGTCAGGAAAATTCGATGCGCGCTGATACGCAGACCACCATTGATGAAATCGAGAAATCGCTTGACCTGCTTCGGCAGCGGGTGGGTTGGGAAACCGCCCGGCACAGGCTCGAGGAATTCAATGCTCGGGTGGAAGATCCCAACCTCTGGGATGACCCGGACAAGGCGCAGAAACTGATGCGTGATCGGCAGGCTTTGGTAGATCAGATCGAAACCTGCGAAGCGATCGCCCGCGACTTGAGCGACAATGTCGAATTGATCGAACTTGGAGAGATGGAAGGCGACGAAGACGTCGTGAAAGACGCCGAGACTGCGCTTCAGTCTTTGGCGACAAAGGCTGCGGAAAAGGAACTCGAGGCGCTATTGGACGGTGAGGCGGATGCCAATGACACTTACCTGGAGATCCATGCCGGAGCTGGCGGGACCGAAAGTTGCGACTGGGCATCGATGTTGGCGCGGATGTATGTTCGCTGGGCCGAGAAAAGGGGCTACAAGGTCGAGCTTCAGGCGGAAAGCCCGGGCGATGAGGCCGGGATAAAATCGGCCACTTACAAGATATCGGGCCATAATGCCTATGGCTGGCTCAAGTCGGAAAGCGGGGTTCACAGGCTGGTGCGCATCTCGCCCTATGACAGCGCGGCCAAGCGGCACACGTCGTTTTCGTCGGTCTGGGTTTACCCGGTCGTGGACGACAATATCGAGATCGAGGTCAACCCGGCCGATCTGCGGATCGACACCTATCGCAGCTCAGGAGCCGGGGGACAGCATGTCAACACGACGGATTCGGCCGTCAGGATCACGCACCTGCCCACCGGCATCGTGGTCACCAGTTCCGAGAAATCTCAACACCAGAACCGCGATATCGCCATGAAGGCACTGAAATCGCGGCTCTATCAGATGGAACTCGAGCGGCGAACCCAAGCCATCAACGAGGCGCACGAAGCCAAGGGCGAGGCAGGCTGGGGCAACCAGATACGCTCTTACGTGCTTCAGCCCTACCAGATGGTCAAGGATCTCAGGACCAATTACGAGACTTCGGACACCAAGGGCGTGCTCGATGGTGATCTGGACGGGTTGATGGCGGCCACACTGGCCCAGAACGTGAGCGGCAAGAGCCGGGCCGAGGCCCGAGGCGAAGAGTGATCGCACCGACCGCCCGGCGGTTTCAAGGTGCAGAGTTGCAATGACCGTGTGACAGTCTAACCTGCCCTTCAAAGACGCAAGGGGAGCATGAACGTGAGCGATATTCTGGACCAGGAAGCCTTGGGGCTGGCCGCCGATATCAAGGCCGGGAATTTGAGTGCCGAAGAATTGATGCGAGCGACGCTCGACCGTATCGAACAGGTCAATCCACAGGTCAATGCGATCGTGTCACTCAGGGATCCGGATGAACTCATTGCCGAGGCGCGACAGGCGGATCAGAGCGAGCGCAAGGGCTGGATGCACGGGTTTCCCCTTGCGGTGAAGGATCTTGCCAATGCCAAGGGTTTGCGCACGACCATGGGGTCGCCGGTCTTCGCCGATCAGGTCGCGCCGAAAGACGATATCGTGGTTGCCCGGATGCGCGCCGCTGGGGCGATCATCATCGGCAAGACCAATACGCCGGAATTCGGGCTTGGATCCAACACGTTCAATCCGGTGTTCGGTGCGACATGCAACCCCTTTGATCTGACACGTTCGGCAGGTGGGTCCTCGGGTGGTGCTGCGGCGGCGTTGGCCTGCCGAATGCTGCCCGTGGCGGATGGTTCCGACATGATGGGCAGTCTTCGAAATCCGGCGGCGTGGAACAATGTCTTTGGGTTCCGCCCCAGTTGGGGGCGGGTGCCGTCCGAACCGATTGGCGACAGTTTCCTGCACCAGTTGGCGACCAACGGGCCGATGGCGCGCAGCCCAAAGGATATCGCGGCGCTTCTGGATGTCCAATCCGGCCCGGATGCACGCCAGCCGCATGGGTGTCCGGACGAGCCTGCTTTGCCTGGCATCGAGGCCGATGTGAAAGGCCGCAGGATCGGATGGTTGCGCGATTGGGGCGGGGCATACGCGTTTGAGCCGGGCATTCTCGAGTCAAGCGTCGATGCACTCGGCTCTTTCAACGATATCGGTTGTATACTCGAGGAGGTGTCGCCACCGTTTGAGGCGGAAGCGATCTGGGAGAGCTGGACGACCTTGAGGTCCTGGTCGGTTGCCGCCGCAACGGCCGCGCTTCTCGAAAACGAAGAGACCCGACACAGGTTGAAACCCGAAGCCATTTGGGAAATCGAACGGGGTTTGAGGTTTTCGGCAATGGATGTTCACAGGGCCAGCCTGATCAGAACAAATTGGTTCAAGGCAGCGGCCGCGCTGTTCGATCGCTACGACGCCTTGATCCTGCCGTCGACGCAGGCCTGGCCCTTTCCGATTGAGTGGCGTTATCCTGAAAGTATTGGCGAATCCGAGATGGACACCTATCACCGGTGGATGGAGGTGGTGGTTCCCGTCAGTCTTATCGGATTGCCTTGTCTCAATATGCCCGCCGGGTTCAATGCTCAAGGGCTGCCGCTGGGGCTACAGATGTTCGGGCGACGTGGCGCCGACGCGGCTTTGTTGCAGCTTGGGCAGGCATGGCATGCTGCGACGAACAATGTCCGCAGGAAGCCACCGATCTTGGCATCTGCATGATTTTTGGGCCAGATCAGGCGATCAAGGACCATGGCCGGATTGAGTGAAAGGGAGGGTCGATGAAAAAAGCAGCGGAACTGGGTGTTCCGGAGATGCGCCCCGTCGAAATGTCCATGTTGAGCGAAGCGCTCAGGCGTGGTTGGGCGGACATGAAACGTGCACCGGGTTACGGCTTTCTGTTTGCAAGTGCTTATGTGGTCATTGGCCTGCTGCTCGCCGCGGTGACATGGGCCACCGGCCAAACCTATTGGCTTGTTTTTGCAGCGGTCGGGTTCCCTTTGGTTGGGCCTTTCGCCGCCGTCGGTCTTTACGAAGTGTCGCGACGCCTGGAACAGGAGCGCCCGCTTGAATCCAGAAAGATCTTTGGCGTCGTCTTTCAACAAAGTCGCAGGCAATTGCCGTCCATTTGCGCGATCATCATCATGATCTTTCTGTTCTGGTTCTTCCTGGCCCACATGATCTTTGCCCTGTTTCTTGGTCTTTCAACGATGACAAATGTATCCTCTTCCTTTGAGGTGTATTTGACGCCGAACGGGATGATGATGCTTGGGGTCGGAACGGTTGTCGGCGCTGTTTTCGCGCTGCTGATCTACATGATAACAGTGGTCTCCATGCCGCTCTTGCTGGATCGGGAGGTGGATTTCGTGACCGCGATGATTACCAGTTTTCAAACCGTCCTTGCCAATCCGGCTCCGATGTTGATCTGGGCCGCTTTCATTGCGGTGGTTACCTTCATTGCCATGCTTCCGGCATTCCTGGGGTTGTTTCTGACCTTGCCATTGCTTGGGCACGCCAGTTGGCACCTATACGACCAGATACTGATCCGGGATGCCTAGTTCCCGCTAGCGGAATGGCGTGTCCAGCTGCAGGAGCTTTGCGTGAAACGGGTTGAGATCGTCGCGCTTTGAGAATCCTGCCTTGCGGGCGGTTGAAAGGATGATGTCAGTCCTGCCGCCTAGGTGTTCATAAACCATACGGGCCGCGCGCCGCCCCGTAAGGCTTTCCCGGACCGTTCTGGTTGCGTAGCCCTCCCAGAAATTGTTCTCGTAGGAAGAAACCGGCGACAGGAAATTAAAGGTGCAGGTCATGGCCCCGTGCCGCGCAATGAGCGCGGCCACGCCCTGCTCCTGTCTTATGGCGATGCCACGGAACTCCCGGTTCTGACGGGAGTCCGACAAACCTTGTTGGACCATCGCTTCTTTGGGCTCAAACCCTCGAATGAATGTGAATCCATCTTCCCGGAAGACATTGACGAGGCCGATCACGAACAGCGTTTCGTCGGTGAAACTAGGACGGCTGAAACGATAGAGACCGTTCGGGAAATCCGTCTCGGAAAGATCGACCGATCCTCGCCCTAGAAAACCGGAGACTGCGGAATGGTTGAGCAAGTCATGATTGCGCGACGCAATCTGACTGACGGGTTCAAGGAGAATGCGTGAATCCACGCCAAAGAACACGCAGATTCGGTGCAAGACATCAGGTCGTGGAAAGCTCTCGCTTGAAAGGTAGCGGTTGAACTGGGTGCGGTTGATTCCCAACTCGCGGCACAAGCCTGCAATGGACGCATAGTTCTGCGACAACAGCCGCAGGTTCGCACCGAAAATGCGCCTCAGTTCGGACGGTTCCTTATCGTGCTCATCACTTGATTGACGCAGGTTCACCTACTTGCCCCCGGCTTGCATGTTTCCAATCCGAACGGATTCGCGATCTTCAGAAATGCATACCAAGATTTGGGATGAAAAGTGACGCTTTTTTGCGTCTTGGGTGGCGCTAAATAGCGTCACTTCGGGATTGAATTGTCACAATTCATGTTGTGGTGACACTGTTTTGGGAATGTCAAAAGCCGAGTACTTTCCTAACGTTGTTAACACTAGGAACATTGGTTCATTGAGGGAATTGGATGTACGGCGTCGTGATCTGGAGTGATATCAAACACAAGAGAGCGGTCATCTGGTGCGAGGATCACGGTGACCTGGCGTTTTATACGCGAACCGATGCGAATGTACTCGGTGAGGAAACATTCGATCCCGGCGATCTTGTCCATTTCGATATCGTCGATGGCCAGCAAATGCGCATAGCTGTCAATCCCAGAGTGGTTGCGGAGCAACAGTTTCCGATGTTGGCGGATCGGTTGGGGGTGTTTGGGGGTGGGGTGGCGGAGTCTTGCGGAACCATTCCGTCCGGGAATGTTGTGCCCTTTCCGATGCGCAATGCGAGACGGCGCCTGGCATCCTGATCACGAGGGACAATCAGGACGCGATCGGGGGTGCCGGTTCACTGACCGCGTGACAGGGCAGCGACGCCGGTGCGGGCGACTTCGATCAACCCGAGCGGGCCCATGAGCTGGGCGAATGCGTCGATCTTGTCGGGCGTGCCGGTGATCTCGAAAATGAAGCTTTCAAGCGTGCTGTCCATCACATTGGCGCGGAAGATATCCGCGAGCCGGAGGGCTTCGACGCGCTTTTCCCCGGTGCCCGAGACCTTGAGCAAGGCCAGTTCCCTCTCGACCGAGGGGCCTTCGACGGTCAGGTCGTGAACCTCGTGCACCGGCACGATCCGCCCCAACTGGGCCTTGATCTGCTCGATCACCTGCGGCGTGCCGGTGGTCACGATGGTGATGCGCGAGCGATGACCCTCGTGGTCGGTCTCGGCCACGGTCAAGCTGTCGATATTGTAGCCCCGGCCCGAAAAGAGCCCGATCACGCGCGCCAGAACGCCGGCCTCATTGTCCACGACGACGGCAAGCGTGTGGGTTTCGGTCACGTCGCTGAAATCGGGACGCAGGTTATAGGCCGAATGCTTGGTCGAGCCCTTCTTGATCTTGAGTGCGGACATTGGCTTGGTTCCTTCTATCCCTGCGGTCTCTTACACCAGAACGGCGCCGGACGAGCCGATCGCATCCTTGGTTTTTGCCTCACCCAGCAGCATCTTGTTGTGGGCTTCGCCTGAGGGGATCATCGGAAAGCAGTTCTCGTGCTTTTCGACCAGACAGTCGAGGATCACCGGCCCGTCATAGGCGAGCATTTCCCTGATCGCTTCATCGAGATCGTCGGGGTTGTCCACCTTTATTCCTTTGCAGCCAAAGGCTTCGGCCAGTTTCACGAAATCGGGCAGGGCCTCGGACCAGCTTTGCGAATAGCGCTCGCCATGCAGCAGTTCCTGCCACTGGCGCACCATGCCGAGGCGTTCGTTGTTCATGATGAACTGCTTGACCGGCAGGCGGAATTGCACCGCCGTGCCCATCTCCTGCATGTTCATGAGCCAGGATGCCTCGCCCGCGACATTGATCACCAGCGCCTCGGGATGGGCCATCTGCACGCCGACCGAGGCGGGCAGGCCATAACCCATCGTGCCAAGTCCGCCGGAGGTCATCCAGCGGTTGGGGTCGTTGAAGGTCAGATACTGGGCGGCCCACATCTGGTGCTGGCCCACTTCGGTGCAGATATAGCGGTCATGATTGCGGGTCAGCTCTTCGAGGCGATGGAGCGCATATTGCGGCTTGATCACCGGGCCGGTCTGTTTGAACGACAGGCAGTCGATCTTTTTCCACTCCTCGATCCGGGCCCACCAGCCTTTCAGCCCTTCCTTGTCGGTCTTGCGGCCGCGCGATTTCCAGATTTTCAGAATATCCTCAAGCACATGGCCCACATCGCCGATGATCGGGATATCGACGCGGATCACCTTGTTGACCGACGAGGGGTCGATGTCGATATGCGCCTTTTTCGAGTTCGGGCTGAAGGCCGAGACCAGCCCGGTGATGCGGTCGTCGAAACGCGCGCCGATATTGATCATCAGGTCACAGTCATGCATGGCCATGTTGGCCTCGTAGAGACCGTGCATGCCCAGCATGCCGAGCCAGTTCTTGCCAGTGCCCGGATAGGCGCCCAGCCCCATCAGTGTCGAGGTGACCGGGAAATCGGTGCTGTCCACCAGTTCGCGCAGAAGCTGGCTGGCCGCGGTGCCGGAATTGATCACGCCGCCGCCGGTGTAGATGATCGGTTTCTTGGCCTTTTCGATGGCTTCGACCAATTCCGTGATCGCGTCCAGATCCCCCTTTACGGGGGGTTGGTAATGGCTGGTCTTGGCCTTCTGCGGCGGGGTGTAGGTCGATGAGGCGAATTGCACATCCTTGGGGATGTCGACCAGCACCGGACCGGGGCGGCCCGTGGTTGCGACGTGAAACGCCTCGTGGATCGTGCCCGAGAGGTTCGCGGTATCCTTGACCAGCCAGTTATGCTTGGTGCAGGCGCGGGTGATGCCGACGGTGTCGGCCTCCTGAAAGGCGTCGTTGCCGATCATGAAGGTCGGAACCTGCCCCGAAAGCACCACGAGCGGGATCGAATCCATCAGCGCATCGGTGATGCCGGTGACGGCATTTGTTGCGCCGGGGCCGGAGGTTACGAGGACGACGCCGGGTTTTCCGGTGCTGCGGGCATAGCCTTCGGCGGCGTGGACGGCGCCTTGTTCGTGGCGCACGAGCACGTGGCGGATATCGTTCTGCTGGAAGATCTCGTCATAAATCGGAAGCACCGCGCCCCCGGGATAGCCGAATACGACGTCCACGCCCTGATCGCGCAGGGCCTGAACCACCATTCTCGCTCCGGTCATTTGACGTGTCATCTTCCATCTCCGTTTAACGTCATGTTTTCACGCATAAAAAAACCCCCGAACGGCGGGGGCGCATGGGTCGGGAACAGGGGTTCCGTCAGCGGCCCATGCGCGGTGTTCCTACAAGAATTACGAGGCAATGCATCGTGGAGTCCCTTTCACGTGTGAGCGGCAGATTATGTCTGGGGTCAAGCAGCGTCAACCGCCAAATCGTGAATAATGTGTCGCAAGGACCAATTGCGGTGAACATTTCTTTCGCGCAGGGCAGGTTGGGTGCATGATGGGAAAATTGCGGCCGAGATCGGCCCGGGCCGGTCGAGCCGGCGCCGGAAAGGGCGAGGATTGCGCGAACATCCATGCGCGAATGGAATGGTTAACGCCGGTTCGGGGCGCAAATCGGGGGGGTGACATCCGGCTGCCGCCCGGCTGCCACCCGGCTGCCGGGTGGATTCAGGTCTCGGGAACCGATGCGAGGGTTAACGCAACGTTCGGGCGGGCGGATTTCGTCGCGAGATCCGGTCATTTTTCCGTCGCGGAAAAATTTCTGCGCCGATCAAGGTGGCGCACCAAGAATCCTCGCAGGATTCTTGACCGTTTTTCGTGACGAAAAACGGCGCGCTAGCGTTTCAGCCGCGCGGCGCGCCCGCCGCGGCGTTTGCGCAGGAGGCCGGCGCGGTCGGGCAATTCGTCGATCACCGCGCGGCGCTCTTGCGCGCTCATCCGCGACCAGGTTGCGATCTCGTCGAGGGTGCGGTGACAGCCGGTGCAGATCCGCGCCTCGGGGTGGACGATGCAGATCTTGATGCAGGGGCTTTCGACCTCGTCGCGTTGCCAGATGTCATCGCTTTTCATGTCTCACCCGATATGCCTGATCCGGTCCAGCAGTCCCTGCAGGATATAGGAGGCGGCGACGTGGTCGATGACCTCGGCGCGACGCTTTCGTGTTGTATCCGCCTCCAAGAGCGCCTTTTCGGCGGCCACGGTCGAGAGCCGTTCATCCCAGAAGGTGATCGGCAACTTGGTGCGCCGCGCGAGATTGCGGGCAAAGGCGCGGGTCGACTGGCAACGCGGACCCTCAGTGCCGTCCATGTTGCGCGGCAGGCCGAGCACGATGCCGGCGATGTCGCGGGCGGTGAGGATGGCGAGAAGCGCTTCGGCGTCGGCGGTGAATTTCTTGCGCCGTATGGTCTCCAACGGGGTCGCGACCGAGCGCATCCCGTCCGAGACCGCCACGCCGATGGTGCGCTCGCCGAGGTCGAGCCCGGCGAGCGCGTGCCGGGGCGGCAGCGCGGCGGCGAAATCCTCGGTCGCCTCGACGATCATTCGATGAGCCCGGCCGAGCGCGCGGCGGTTTCGATCGTGGCACGCGCGGTGCGGTTGTCGCCATGCGCGGCCAGGGCCGCGTCGAAGGCCGATTGCGCCGCGTCGCGGTCGCCGAGAATGGCCTGCGAGGTGATGAGCCGCGCCCATTCCTGCGCGCTGCCGCCTTGGTCGTCGAGCCGCTCCGCGAGGGTTTCGACCATGGTGCGGATCATCGCCTCGCGGTCCTCTTGCGGCATTTGCGCGGCGTTCTCCATATCCTCGGCGGTCGGGCCAGCAAGTCCCGCGCCACCTTCGCCGGGCAGGGGCAATTCGGGGGTTGCGGGCGCGGTTTTCAGCAGACCCGCGCGCACGGCGCCTTCGCGCACGGTGGCGAGCATCTGGGGCTGATCGGCGAAGATCATCTGCGCCTCGTTCCAGATGGCGCGGGCGTGGTCGGTGTTGCCCAACACGCCCAGGGCGCCGATCAGTCGGGACCACTCCTCGGGCGTGCCGCCTTCGGTCGCGAGTTTCTGATTGAGGCTTTCGACCATGTCTTCGATCATCTCCCGGCGTTCGGCCTCGGAGAGTTGGGCGGCGTTGGCGATGGCTTCGGGGTCGGGGCCGCGGAGGCTGGCGGGGTCGGGCTGGGAATAGTTGCGCACCCCGGCCCGCCAGGCGATGTCGTCGATCTGGCGGCGGATCGGGGCGATCCATGGCGCGTTCTCGGGACCCTGGCGCAAGAGACCGTCCCAGAGGCGGAAGGCCCGGTCGGGGCGGTCGTTCTGCAGGAACATCTGGCCGGTGTAGTAGCGCGCGATCGGGTTGGCGGGGTCCTTTTCGAGGGCGCGGCGCAGCTCGGCCTCGGCCTCGGGCGAGACATAGCCCTGGGCGGCGGTGATCATCAGATCGGCGAGCAGCACGTGATCGTCGGCGCTGGCCCCGGTGCCGCGCAGGCGCACCACGGCGGCCTGTGCGCGGGCGGCGGCGGCGTAATTGCCAAGCGCGGCCTCGTTGCGGGCCAGCAGCATCTGGCCCTGAAGGTCATCGGGGCGCGCGGCCACGGTTTCGCGCAGTTTCACCACCAGATCGGCAAAGCGTTCCTCGCCGGGGGTGTTGAGCGGGGCCGCGGGGAGTTCGGCGAGGCGTTCGGCCTGGCTCGGTCGTGTGGCGCGCATCTCGTTCGAGAGGGCGATGCGCTGCGACAGCGGCAGGTCGCGCGCGCCGGGTTTGCCCAGCACCGGGTAGAGCGCCAGCGAGCCACCGACGGTGGCCACAAGCACGACGCCCGCCAGCGCCAGCGTGGCGCTGCGCGGTTGGGCGCTGCCCTTGCCGGCCTCGCGCAGCCGCGCATCCGCCTGCAGCACGCGGCGGCCGACCTCGGTGCGGGTGCGTTCGGCGTCGGCCTCGTCGATCAGGCCGCGGGCGAGATCGCGCTCGACCTCCCTCAGCTGATCGCGATAGATGCGCAGGTCGTAGGCGGCGGGGTGATCCTCTTCGGGCTTGGCACGCAGGAGCGTCGCGGCAAAAATGAACGCGATGGCGAGTGCGAGTGCGGCGGCGGTGATCCAGAATACCATTGCGGGCCCCGGTTGAAGCTTCATGTGCTCTGCATGTAATCGTGCAGGTCCCCGGGCGAAAGGGCAAATGGCCGCACGGATACGCGATGTCGCATTCGGATGTCATTGTGACGGATGCAAACGTGGGGGCAAACCTGCAAAGTTGCACTAGGATGGCGCGGGGTCATCGCATTGGGATTCGGCGGGAATCGGGGGAATCGGGGCGCATGAGACGTTATTCAGCCTTTGCCGTTGCGCGGGAAGCCGCGCGCTAT
>JAABTI010000040.1 GCA_011389955.1 Paracoccaceae bacterium
CCATCGGCGCCTTGTTGCGCCCGGTCCCCGGTGCGATAGGCGCGCGTTCCGTCCGGCAACGTCACGAAGGCCGCCGCGGTTTTCTCCGGATCGTTCAGATACCCGAACGCCAGTTGCGGACCCGACAGGTACAGCTCACCCGCGACCCCTTCGGCCACCGGCGCATGCTCCGCATCCAGAACATGAAGGGTCATGCCCTTCATGGCGGTGCCGATGGGCACGTCGCCGGCCTCGGGTAGGGGCGGTGCCGGCAGTGGATAGCGGGCGCAGGCGATCGTGGCCTCGGTCGGACCGTACCAGTTTTCGACGCGCGCATTGGGGGCTGCGGCCACCCAATCACGCGCCAGTTCCCACGGCAGCGTTTCGCCGCAGAACAGCACCGATCGCAGCGTCGGGAACGCGTTTTCGGGCAATGCCTCGCGCAAGCGCATCTGGTAGGCCAGCGACGGCACCGAGAACCAATGCGTGATCGCCCTGTTCGTGATGTAGGTGGTGGGATCCTGCAATTCCTCGTGTGTCGGTACGACCAGCGTTGCACCATTTGACAGGGCGACAAAAAGGTCATGAACGGACAAGTCGAAGGACAGCGTGAATGTCTGCGACAGCCGGTCGCCCGGCCCTACAGGCAGCACCGGCTCCACCGCGTCCAGGTAGGCGGACAGGTTCCCCTGCGATATCGGCACGCCCTTGGGTGTGCCCGTGCTGCCCGAAGTGAACAGGATATATGCCAGCGACTGCGCATCGCCGCGCTTCTCGGCCACGGACGAGGGCGTAGCCGCTTTTGCGGCGTCCGGGGAGCAGATCACGTGCGCGGGGGCTTGTCCGGTCTGTGCCGATTGCTGCAACAGGCGGGCGACGTCGGCGGCGGTATCTGGGCTGCCAACGATGCAACACGCCTGTGCCGCCGCCAGAACGGCGGCATTGCGCGCGACGGGATGCCCGGGGTCTATGGGCACGTAGGCATGACCGCGCAACTGCGCCGCCAGTATCGCGATGTAGGCGGCGGCGTGACGCTCGACCACGACAAGCGTGCGGGGCTGTCCTTGGCCCGGCTGCCATTCCGGCAGTTGCGCGGCAAGTGCGGCCGCTTCTGCCATCAATGTTCCGTAATCCAGCGACGTGCCGCCAACTTCAAGCGCTGGACTGGCGGGTGACGCCTCGGCGCGCTCGAGGATGCGCGCGATCGCTGCCGGGTATGGCCGCATCAACCGTCATCGCCCGCGCCCTTGCGCGAGCCCTCCTGCCATAGCGCCGGGAGTAGCGGCGTGCGCGCGCGGTCCAGGGCACGCCACAGGCGCTTGTGCCCGACCTTGTAGAACGGCGCGACCTCGCCGTTGACCAGCCTCTCGAAGGGTTCGGTCAACTGCGGCCGCAGGCTGTGCCACACCGATGGGCGCGCGCGGCGGGGGTATTCCAGCGGATACCCGAACCTCTCCATCAACCCACCCAGCCACGCTTCGGTGATACGGATTTCGCCGCGCGACAGGCTCTGGCGATACTTGCGGAAATTGCTGGTCATCAACGGTTTTGCCAGATTTTCGCGCGCGCCGGTGGTCTGCGCCAGCTTCGCCGCATCGTCGCTTTCGTGGAAGGACAGCATCTTCGCATCGAATGGCAGTTCGCAAAAGGCGCACAATGCCCTGAGCCGGGCCTCCCCATCGCTGACCAGGTCTTCGTAGCGAAGCATGAACACCCGCTCTGAGCCCAACTGGCCAAGCGCGGCCAGCCCCGCCTGCTGATCCGCGTGCCACACGCTCAGCGCCTGCCGCAACGACCCGAACTTGTTGCCCATCCACATCTTGCGACGGGCCTTGGCCGAGGCGAGATAATCGCGCGGATCACGCACCTGAAACACGAACCTTGCCTGCGGAAATGCTGTCAGCAACAGGGGAAACAGATGGTGGATGTTGTTTTCCTTGACGAAGGCGAGCTTGCCTTGCGCGTCTTGCGGCATTTCCTGCCAGACGAAGCGCGCAACCGCGCCCGCGTCCGGACCTGCGCAAGTGGCCATGAAATCGGCCAGACGCTGCGCCTCGTCCTCGTCACGATAGCGTCGGACCTTGTCCACCGCGTGATCGGTCAGAACTTGCCATGCTTGAGTGCCCGGCCCGTCTGGCATGGTTTCTTGCAACGCTCCCAGCAAATCGCGACCCAGGTGATAGGGCGGATGCGCATAAACCTGCGGATGCGCGCCCATGATAGAGGCGACAAGGTTGGACCCCGACCTTTCGGAGCAGATCAGAAAGACGGGCGCAGGCGCTTCCGTCCGGGATGAATTGCGCATTGTGATCGCTCTTTGCTTGGGCCGCTCCCTGGCGGCGGAGTTAATGCGATGGACCTTGCACGGTCAAGGTGGTAGGCCACCGTGGCCCCGCAGCGCAACAGGAACAGGTCCATGCCCACCCCGATCAAGGTTGTCACCATTGCCGGCTCAGGCCGATCCGGCAGCACCATCCTGTCGCTGCTTCTGTCGCAGGACAGCTCCGTGTTCAACCTCGGTCAGATGCGCGATATCTGGGTCGCATGGAATGACGATGCGCCCTGTAGCTGCGGCCACGGCCTTCGCGGCTGCGCCGTCTATGGCGCGGCGGTGCCGCGCGCGCTTGCCGCGGCGGGTATCGCGGACGCGCGGCAGGCCGCGCGCCTCGGCGTGGCGTTTCTCAAGTCGGCCGCCCGGCTGCGCGACTGGGACGATGAGGCCGGGCGCACGGAACTGGCGGAACATCACGCGCCTTATCTCGGGGCGCTGCAAGCTCTGCTTGTCGATATTGCACGCCAGACCGGTGCACACGCCTTCATCGACAGTTCGAAATCACCGGAAATGGCGCTGGCATTCGACTGCCTCGATGACGTCGAGATGCGGTTGCTCCACCTGCAACGCGATCCGCGCGCGGTTGCCTGTAGCTGGTACCGCAAGAAACCCGGCTACCGCAAAACCCTGCGCAACATGCGAATCTGGGCACAGCGTCAATCCCGGCTCGAGCGCTGGGCGCGGGCGCTTGGCTGCCGCTACCACCCGCTTCGCTACGAAACATTCGCTGCCCATCCGCGCACGGCAATCGCGGATGCCCTGTCACGCGCCGACCTGCCGGCTGCCGACGCGATGTTCACCGATGACAACAACGTGTGCCTGTCATGGACGGATCAGCACCTGTTT
Organism: Paracoccaceae bacterium; assembly: GCA_011389955.1. Classification (GTDB taxonomy): domain Bacteria; phylum Pseudomonadota; class Alphaproteobacteria; order Rhodobacterales; family Rhodobacteraceae; genus Sediminimonas. The sequence continues at coordinate 3,158 of JAABTI010000040.1, forward strand.
CCGCCGGCCAATGAAAGCGTCTTGAAAGAACGGCGCAGCGAGGTCGAGATACGACCGGCCGAGACGTGGCGCGCGCCGCAGAACCGGGTCTTGCACTGGCTCGCTTTGGCCGGGACATGGCCGCACGCGCGCGGCTTTTTTCGTAGTGCCTGACGGCGGGGCAGGTCACCCCGCCTGATCGGGGTCCAGGATGACCGACAGGGTCTGCACCAGGTCCGCGCGGCTGAACGGCTTGCAAAGATGCGTGTCGAACCCAGCGATGACGTATTCGGCAATCTGGTGCGCCATGGCGTGCGCGGTCACCGCGACAACGGGCACCTGCTTTGCGTGTCCGCGCGATTTTTCCTCTGCGCGGATGTCGGCCAGCGCGGCGATGCCATCCTTGTGCGGCATCGATATATCCATCAGGATAAGGTCATAGCTGTTGTCGCGCGCCGCCTGCACGGCCTCGACCCCGTCATTGACCACAGTGTGATCCGCGCCGACCGAGTCCAGCATCGCCGCCATCAGGTCACGGTTGGTGCGGTTGTCGTCGGCCACCAGGATCCGATATCCCTCAAAACTCTGCGGCGCCTGCGCCTTTGCCTCCGGGGTCGTGACCTGGTTCGCGGCCATCGGCAGCGGCAGCGTCACGGTGATGGTCGTGCCCATACCCGGCGTGCTGTCTACATCGATCTTGCCGTCCATCATGGTCACCATCTGCCGCACGATCGGCATGCCCAGCCCGGTGCCCCCGAACCGCCGCGTGATCGAGCTGTCGGCCTGCACGAAATCGTCGAACACCTGCTCGACCTGCTCGGGCGTCATGCCGATCCCGGTATCGGCCACCGTGATCTTCACCGGGTGGTCCTTGCGGGCAACGACCGTCACCTCGACCGATCCCGCCTCGGTGAACTTGATCGCGTTGCTCAGGAGGTTGTGCAGGATCTGCTGCACGCGATGGCCGTCGCCCATGCGCGGCAGTTCGCAATCCGATCCGATCAGTACCTCGAATGACAGGCCGTTTTCCTCGGCCCGCAGCAGGTGGACCTCTTCCAGCCGCCGCAGCATCTCGTCGATACGGAACGGCGCGTTCTCCAGGTTCAGGCGTCCCGCCTCGATCTTGGACATGTCCAGCAGATCGTTGATGATGTTCAAAAGGTTCTCTCCCGATCTCCGGATCGTGTCTATCATGCGCTTCTGTTCGGGGTCCGCGGTGCTGGTCTCCAGCAACTCCGCCATGCCGAGCACCCCGTTCAGTGGCGTGCGGATTTCATGGCTCATGTTGGCCAGGAACTGCGACTTGCTGCGGTTGGCGGCCTGGGCGCGCTTCATCGCCTCGACCAGTTCGGTCAAATCGGCGCTGATGCCGCGATAGCCGGCGAACTGCCCGTCGCGGTCATGAAATGGCGCGCCCGATGTTCTGAACCAGACGTCCGGTTTCCCGTCGCCGCCAGGCACCAGATAGGTGAAATCGCGAAACGGCTCCCGGGCGGCGATCTTGCGCGCCAACCCGTCCCAATCGGCGGCGTCCCGGGCGGCCTTTTCATCGCGCAGCAACTCGATGCGCGTCTTGCCGAGCAGCATCTCCGGTTTCATGTTCGAAACCTGCCCAAGGTTGTCCGACACATAGGTAAAGCGCAGATCGCTGTCCTGCTCCCAATACCAGACGTTGGAAACATTGGTGACGTCGAGAAACCGCTGTCGCGCGTCGTCGCGTTCGGCTGTCGTGTCCTCCAGCCGCTTCATCGCCATGCGCAGGGCCTCTTCGCGCGCCTTCTGCTCGCTCACGTCCAGGTGAATCCCGGAGATCCGGACCGGGTTTCCATCGTGGTCTCGGCGCGTGACGCGCCCGCGGCTGAAAACCCACACGTAATGCCCATCCCTGTGGCGCATCCGCATCTCCCGCTCGAAAACCTCCGCGCCGCTTTCGAACGCGGCGACCTGTTCGTCGAAGATGGCGCGGTCCTCGGGGTGCAGCATCTCGCGAAAGCCGTCGGTATCGATCGGCTCGATTTCCCCGCGCCGGTAGCCCAGCATTTCCGCCCAGCGATCGTTGATGTGGTTCATGCGGGTTTCGACGTCGATCTCGAAGGTGCCCAGCTGCGCCGCATCTATGATGTCGGCCAGCCGGCTTTGCGCCTCCAGCATGTCGGACTCTTTGCGCTTGTGATCGCGCAGATCGCAAACGAAGCACCACAACGTCTGCCGACCGTGGACATCCGGCCATACCTTGCCGCGCGCCTCGACGGGAATCGGCGCGCCCCGGGCATCCAGGAATGTCATCTCGAACGGACCGACGCTCTCGGCCGTCGCGGTTTCCGTCACCATGTTGTCAAACGACACTCCGCCCGCGCGCGCGGGCAGCAGGTCGTCAAAGCGCATGTCCAGCAGATCGGATACCGCGTATCCGCTGAGTTCCTGCATCGCCGCGTTGGCATGCATGATCCTTCTGCTTTCGAATTCGACTTGGATAACGCCGTTTGGCGATATGTCCACGATTTCGCACAAGGATGTGTCGTGATCGTGTTTCCGTGGCCCAGCAAAGTCTTCGCTCTGGCTGGCCTTACCGTTACTACCCATTATCTGCCTTTTCTGCCCGGGCAACCGTCTCCCTGTGCACAATGAGGGCGTAGAGTTAACATATGTAATGACTACCCTAAATCCCCTTTTTATGGGGAACATGCATCCCCGTCGAATTATGCAGCCGGATGCCAGCGATCTGGAATCAAGGAATTTTTTTTCAATTGAAGTTACGAAACAGCTTGGTGGCGCTGAACATCGATTCCAATTCGTCGATTCGGTCCTTGCTCTCGGCCCCGCGGGTGCCCTGAACCTTGGCGATCAGAGCCTCGATCAGAAGCATGATGCTGATCGTCGAATCCCAGTTCGACGGCGCCTCGACCAGCGCGTTGAAACAGAAATCCGCGACCTTGCTGATCGGAGACCCCCATTGATCGGTGAACAGCACGATGGTGGTGCCCCGATCCGCCGCCAGCCGCGCCAGCTTGTGCAGATCGGACTCGTAGCGGCGGATGTCGAACACGATCAGCACCGCGTCGCCATCCATGTCCAGCAGGTATTGCGGCCACACGTTGGGCGAATGGCTCAGATACGTGACGTTGGGGCGGATGATCTGAAGATGGTTGAACATGTAATCCGCGTTCGATCGGGTGATCCGACCGCCCACCAGGTAGGCGGGCTTGCCCGTGTCGGCCAGCAGGGCGGCCACATCGTCGAACACCGACGCGTCCAGCCGTTCCAGCGTGTGCCGCAGGTTCGAGATGACCGCCTGCGCGAATGTGTTGAGGCTATGCGTGTCCGCCGTCTGCGCCTGCCACAGGTCATGCTTCGATGTCGGCTTCTTGATCTGTTCGGACAGCTCGTTGCGCAGGTTCTCCTGCATGTCGGGAAACCCGTCAAAGCCCAGCTTGCGCGCCATGCGGATCACCGTGGGGGTGGACACCCCGGCCGCCTGCGCCAGCCGCGTCACCGATCGCAGGCCCGCCATCGGGTAATCCTGCAGCAGGGTATCGGCCAACTGGCGTTCGGACCTGGTAAGATCCTCCATCCCGTCACGGATCATCTGTTTCACGAGCTTGGGTGATTTTGACATGAGCACTCCGTCTGAACAATATAGTAAATCTACAAGTCGAATGTAAAGAACGCTACAAAATGATTGACAGCGCCCCTTTCCCTCACCTTACCTGAGAGCATGAGAGATTCTTTCGGCTTGAACTTGGGTCACGACGCCAGTGCCGCGGTCGAGGTCGTCAATCCCGACGGGGCGGGGCGGCTGGTGCTGGTATGCGAACATGCCAGCGATGCCATTCCCCCCGCGCTGAACGATCTGGGCCTGCGTCCCGGGGACCGTCACTCGCACGCGGTGTGGGATATCGGGGCGCGTGCGCTGGCAATCACCCTGTCGGACGCGTTCGATGCGCCGCTGGTCGCCGGGCGGATCTCGCGGCTGGTCTATGATTGCAACCGCCCGCCGGAAGCCGCCGATGCCATCCCCGCACGCAGCGAGGTGATCGAGGTGCCCGGCAATCGCGGTCTCGACGCGGACGCCCGCGCCGCGCGGGCCGAGGCGGTCTATCACCCGTTCCGCCGCACCCTGACCGCTGTGCTGGATGCCCGGCCCGCGCCCTTCGCACTGGTCACGGTTCACAGCTTCACGCCGGTTTTCAACGGCCGGCGGCGCGACGTCGAGCTGGGCCTGCTGCACGATTCCGACCCCGATCTCGCGCGGGCGGCGCTGCACGGCGCCCGGGCGCGGGACATCGGCCTCGATACCCGGCTGAACGCGCCCTACGACGCCTCCGATGGCGTCACCCACACGCTGCGCGAGCACGGTGTCGCGCGCGGCGTCCCCAACCTGATGATCGAGGTTTCCAACGCCCTGCTGCGCGATGATGCGGGCGTCGCGCGCATCGGCGCCACGCTTGCGCCGCTCCTGCGCGACGCGCTGGCCGCCTGCCTGCCCGCCGCGGGCCGTGTCCGAACGGGGGGTGCCAGATGACCGGCACCACCCGGCATAGCCTCGGCAGCCGCCTCGTACGTGGCTACGTGCAGGGCGTGGACGGTATCAACCGGCGCATCGGCCGGGTCGCCATGTACCTGATCTTCGTGCTGATCGGCATCCTGCTTTGGTCCTCGTTTTCCAAGACCTTCCTGTTGCCGTCGCCCTGGACGCTGGAAATGGCGCAATTCACCATGGTCGCCTATTATATCATCGGCGGCCCCTATTCGCTGCAACTGGGGGCGAACGTGCGCATGGACCTGTTCTACGGTGGCTGGTCACCACGCACCAAGGCGTGGGTCGATGCCTTCACCGTGTTCTTCCTGCTCTATTTCCTCGTGATCCTGTTTCTCGGCGGGATCGAGTCGATGGCCTATTCGCTGGGCTATTTCGGGTCGGAGCCGTTCACCTTCTTTCTGGAGTTGCTGGGCGCGCTGGTGACCGGCGGCCTCGACGCCGCGCAAGAGGAACTTGGCTACATGGAGCGCAGCCCGACCGCCTGGCGCCCCTACCTGTGGCCGATCAAGGCGGTCATGATCCTGGGAATTTGCATGATGATCCTGCAGGCATCGGCGGAATTCATCCGTGATATCTGTCGCATTCGCGGAGAAGAAATCTGATGCCGCACGAAATGATCGCCCTGGTGATGTTCGCCTCGATGATGCTGATGCTGATGACCGGTCAGCGGGTGTTCGCCGCGATCGGCTTCGTCGGCGCGCTCGCCGGCATGCTGCTGTGGGGCACGGGCGGGGTCGCGATCCCGTTTTCGGCGGCGATGAAGCTGATGAAATGGTATCCTCTGCTGACGTTGCCGATGTTCATTTTCATGGGCTATGTCCTGTCCGAAAGCCGCATCGCCGATGACCTCTACAAGATGTTCCATGTCTGGATGGGACCGCTGCGCGGCGGGCTGGCGATCGGCACGATCGGGCTGATGGTGCTGATTTCCGCGATGAACGGGCTGTCGGTCGCGGGCATGGCCATCGGCGCGACCATCGCGCTGCCCGAACTGCTCAGGCGGGGGTATGACAAGATCATGGTCACCGGCGTCATTCAGGCGGGGTCAAGCCTGGGCATCCTGGTGCCGCCATCGGTGGTTCTGGTGCTCTATGCCATGATCGCCCGCCAGCCGGTGGGGCAGCTGTGGCTGGCCGGGGTGCTTCCGGGACTGATGATGGCAACGTTGTTCGTGATCTACGTCGCGGTGCGCTGTCGCCTGCAACCGCATCTCGGCCCGGTCCTGCCGCCCGGGGAACGCGCGCAATACACCCGCGCAGAGCGGATCCGCCTGCTGGGCGCGGGGTTGCTGCCGCTGATCATTTTCGCGGCGATGATGGTGCCTTTCGTCAACGGCTGGACCTCGCTGGTCGAAAGCTCGGCGATCGGTGCGATGACGGCCTTCGCCGCCGCGGTGCTCAAGGGCCGGATGACCCGCGAGGTGTTCGAGAACTCGGTGCGCAAGACGCTCGGCATCTCGTGCATGTTCATGTGGATCATCACGGCCGCGCTGGCCTTCGGGGCGATCTTCGACGGTCTCGGCGCGGTTCGCGCGATCGAGGGGCTGTTCACCCAGCAGATGGGCCTTGGCCCCTGGGGTATCCTGATCGTGATGCAGCTCAGCTTCATCCTGATGGGCACGTTCCTCGACGATACCGCGATGCTTGTGATCGTGGCGCCGCTCTACGTGCCCTTGGTCGATCAACTGGGCTTCGACCTGATATGGTATGGTGTTCTCTACACCATCACCACGCAGATCGCTTACATGACGCCGCCCTTCGGCTACAACCTGTTCCTGATGCGCGCCATGGCGCCTCCGGAAATCGGCCTGCGCGACATCTACGCCTCGATCCTGCCCTTCGTGATCGTGATGGTCGGCGCGCTGGCCATGATCATGGCCTTCCCCGAGATCGCCCTCTGGCTGCCGGGGGTGGTCTACGGAAATTAACCCAAAAGAACCCCGGTCAACGGGGCCAATTCGACCCAACCCGATAGGAGAGAAGATATGACGACAACAAGACGCAAGTTCCTCAGCACCGCCGGTGTCGGCGCCGTCGGTGCATCGCTTGGCGCACCCGCCATCGCGCAATCCAAGATCACCTGGCGCATGCAGACCTACGCAGGCGCCGCGCTGGCCGAACACGTGGTCAAGCCCGCGATCGACAAGTTCAACCAGATCGCCGGGGACGAGATGGAGATCGAACTCTATTTCGCCGATCAGCTCGTGCCCACGGGCGAGTTGTTCCGCGCCATGCAGCGCGGCACCATCGACGCGGTGCAATCGGATGACGACTCGATGGCGTCTCCCACCCCGGTGCGCGTGTTCGGGGGCTACTTCCCGTTCGGCACCCGCTACTCGCTGGATGTGCCCGTGCTGTTCAACCAGTATGGCCTCAAGGAGATCTGGGAAGACGAATACGCCAAGGTCGGGGTCAAGCATATCTCGGCCGGGTCGTGGGATCCGTGCCACTTCGCCACCAAGGAGCCGATCCGCAGCCTCGAAGATCTCAAGGGCAAGCGGATCTTCACATTCCCCACCGCGGGGCGCTTCCTGTCGCAGTTCGGCGTGGTCCCGGTGACCCTGCCATGGGAAGACATCGAGGTGGCGGTGCAGACCGGCGAGCTTGACGGCATCGCATGGTCCGGCATCACCGAGGATTACACCGTCGGCTGGGCGGATGTGACCGACTACTTCCTGACCAACAACATCTCCGGCGCATGGATCGGGCATTTCTTCGCCAACATGGGCCGCTGGGAGGAATTGCCGGACCACCTCAAGACGCTTCTGATGGTCTGCATGGAGCAGTCGCACTACTACCGCCAGTGGTGGTATTGGGGCGGCGAGGCGTCGCTGCGCGTCAACGGCGACAAGATGCAGCTCACCACGATCCCCGACGCGGAATGGGCGCAGGTCGAAACCGCCGCCAAGGAGTTCTGGGCCGACCTCACCGAGGGCGACCCGGTCCGCGAAAAGGTGGTCGGCATCATCAAGGAGTACAACGAAACGATGCAAAAGGCCGGTCGGCCCTATCGTTACGATACCTGATCCCGCCCACCGCGCCCCGGCGCGGTGCTGCGCAACACGTCACGGGCTCCGGCGGTCATCGCCGGGGCCTCGTCGCTGAAAGATGAAACAACAGGATACCCAAATGGCCGCTGCACTGACGTTCGATGCCCTGAAGAAACAGGTCGACCAGGGTGAAATTGACACCGTTCTTGTCTGTCTGGTGGACATGCAGGGGCGCCTGATGGGCAAGCGGTTCCACGCCCGCCATTTCCTGGACTCGGCGCATGAGGAAACTCATTGCTGCAATTACCTGCTGGCCACCGACCTGGAGATGGCCACGCCCGAGGGCTACAAGGCCACCAGTTGGGCCGCAGGCTACGGCGATTACGTGATGAAGCCCGACTTGGACACCCTGCGCCCGGTGCCATGGCTTGACGGCACCGCCATGGTGCTGTGCGACGTGCTCGATCACCACACCCACGAGGAGGTGCCGCACAGCCCCCGCAGCATGCTCAAGCGCCAGATCGCGCGCCTGGCCGATCTCGGCTACCAGGCAGCCGCCGCCACCGAGCTGGAATTCTTCCTGTTCGAGCAAAGCTACGAGGAACTGCAAAAGACCGGCTATCGCGACCTGACCCCGATCAGCGGCTACAACGAGGATTACAGCATCCTCCAGACCACCAGGGAAGAGCACATCCTGCGCCCCTTGCGAAATCATCTCCATGCCGCCGGTATCCCCGTCGAAAACACCAAGGGCGAGGCCGAAACCGGGCAGGAAGAACTGAACATCCGCTACGGCGCCGCCCTCGACTGCGCCGATTTCCACACCATCGCCAAGCACGCGACCAAGGAAGTCGCCTGGGCGCACGGCCACGCCGCCAGCTTCCTGCCGAAATGGCGCGCCGACAAGGTCGGCAGTTCCAGTCACGTGCATTTCTCGCTGCTCAAGGACGGCCAGCCCGCCTTCCACGACCCTGACGGCGACTACGGCATGTCCGAAGTGATGCGCCATTTCATGGCCGGCCAGATCGCCTACGCGGCGGAATACACCTGGTTCCTCGCGCCCTATGTCAACAGCTACAAACGCTTCATGAAGGGTACCTTCGCCCCCACGCGCATGGTCTGGTCGGTGGACAACCGCACCGCCGGTTTCCGCCTGTGCGGCGAGGGCACCAGGGCGGTGCGCGTCGAATGCCGTATCGGCGGCTCGGACATGAACCCGTACCTGGCGCTGGCCGCGATGATCGCCGCCGGGATCAAGGGCATCGAGGACAGGATGGAACTGGCCCCGCCCATCCGCGGCGATGTCTACGAGGACGTCACCGGCGGCGAAATCCCCGGCTCGCTGCGCGAGGCGACAGCGACGCTGCGCAACTCCGCGATGCTGCGCGCAGCGATGGGCGAGGGGGTGATCGATCACTACACCCGCTGCGCCGAATGGGAACAGGAAGAATTCGACCGCGTCGTGACCGACTGGGAAATCGCGCGCGGTTTCGAACGCGCCTGAGCGCGCGACACATGCCACAGCCAGGCAGAAAGGATTGCCGTGACCAAGACGTTGACCTGCATTTCGCCAATCGACGGCTCCGTTTACATGGAGCGCGCCACGCTGACCCATGACGAGGCCGCGGCGCGGGTCGCCGCCGCCCGCGCGGCGCAGCCGGCATGGGCCGCGCGGCCGCTGGCCGAGCGCGTCGCGCTGGTGCGCGCCGCCGTCGCAAGGGTGGGCGAGGACACCGCGCTCATGGCCACCGAACTGGCTCACCAGATGGGCCGCCCCGTGCGCTATGGCGGCGAGTTCGGCGGTTTCGAGGAACGCGCCTCCTACATGGCCGACATCGCCGAACAGGCCCTCGCGCCGATGGTCATCGAGGACAGCGACGCCTTCACCCGAAAGATCGTGCGCGAACCGCATGGCGTGGTATTCGTCGTCGCGCCGTGGAACTACCCGTGGATGACCGCGATCAACACCGTCGCTCCCGCGCTCATCGCCGGCAATGCCGTGGTGCTCAAGCATGCCACCCAGACGCTCCAGGTCGGCGAACGCCTCGCCGAGGCGTTCCAC
>JAABTI010000041.1 GCA_011389955.1 Paracoccaceae bacterium
CCGAGGCCACGTATTCCACGGTCTGGAATCCCTGGTCGAAATTCGCTGCTTGCAAAACCCGCTCCAGCATGTCGCGCGGCATGGGCGCGCCGGTAACGGCATGGGTGGCGAAGGTCTCCAGAACCTCGGGCACCTCAAGCCAATGCTCGAACAGCTGGCTGGGAAGTTCCACGAAGTCACGTGCCACCGACGTCCCCGAGACGCTTTCATATCTGACGTTCGACAACATCTGGTGCAGGGCGTGACCGAACTCGTGAAACAGCGTGCGCGCATCATCGTAGGAAAGCAGCGCCGGTTCGCCGCGCGCAAAATTGCACACGTTCATGACCACCGGCCCCTGCTCCTGCGGGAACCGGGCCTGCGAGCGCATCGCCGAGCACCACGCGCCCGAGCGTTTGGAGCCACGCGCGAAATAGTCGCCGATGAATACCGCCAGATGCCGCCCTTGGCGGGTCACTTCCCAGGCGCGGCAATCGCGATGATAAAGCGGCACATCCAGCGGCCGGAATTCCAGCCCGAACAGGCGGTGCGCGCAGTCGAACGCAGCGTCGATCATTCGCTCGAGCTGCAGATAGGGCTTCAATTCGGCCTCGTTCAGGTCATGCTCGGCCTGCCTGCGTCTGGCGGCATAATAGTGCCAGTCCCACGGCTCCAGCCGGCCGTTGATGCCGTCCTCGTGCATCATCGTTTCCAGCACACGCGCATCCGCCTGCGCCCGGGCGCGGGCCGGCTCCCATACTTGTGTCAGCAGATCGCGCACTGCGGCGGGGCTGCCGGCCATCTCGGTTTCCAGCTTGTAATCAGCGAAACTGTCATATCCCAGAAGCTGCGCCCGCTCCTGCCGCAGGGCCAGAACCTCGGCCGCGATGGCGCGGTTGTCGGTTTCACCACCGTTCGCGCCACGCGCGACATAGGCGCGCCACGCGGTTTCACGCAATTCGCGGCGGGGGCTGGATTGCAGGAACGGCGTGATGATCGATCGTGACAAGGTCAACACCGCCCCATCGCGGCCCCGCTCGCGTCCTGCTTCGCGCATCGCGGCAATGGTTGTATCGGGCAGCCCTTCCAAATCCTCCTCGGACAACTCCAGCAGCCAGTCGCTTTCATCCGCCAACAGGTTCTGCGTGAACTGCGTGCCCAGAACCGCCAGGCGCGACTTGATCTCCTGCATACGGGCGTCTTCCGCCCCCTCAAGGGCCGCCCCCGCCCGCACGAAACCGCGATGCGTCAGCATCAGAACGCGCGCCTGTTCCTCGGTCAGATCCAGGGAATCTCGCTGCTCCCACAGGCTGCTGACGCGGGCGAACAGTGCCTTGTTGCCCGTGATATCCGCCGAATGTGCCGCCAGACGCGGTGCGAATTCACGTTGCAACGCCTGACGCGCAGGCGTGCTATCGGCCCCGGCCAGCGTGAAAAATACCGACAGCACGCGATCAAGCCCCTGCCCTGCCGCCTCCAGTGCCTCGATCGTGTTGGCAAATGTCGGCGGCGCCTCGGCCTCGGCGACCTCGGCGACCTCGGCGCGATGCTCCGCGATCGCGGCATCGAAAGCCGGCTGGAAGTGCGCGTCCTCGATCTGCTCGAACGGTGCCAGATCAAAGGGCGTTTGCCACTCGGACAAAAGCGGGTTGGTCATATCTGCATTCTCCTTGTGCGCCCCGCGCACCCGTTTTCATTCATGGTTGACCTGCGGCCCGGCAGACCTTGTTCAAGGTGGCAAATCAGGCCCGTCAAAGGCGCGCGGCGCGGTCCTGCAAGTCGCGGGCATAATCTGAGACGCGCTCGCGAAACCGCCTGTTCAGCTTGTTGCGCGCCATCTTGAGTGACTGAACCAGCAATCGCGCCGACAGTGTCGTCGGCTTCAGATCGGCCACGACGCTCAGGCGCGTCTGCTGCCGTGAAAGCGCCACGAGCTCTATCTGAGTCTCACTTTCGACGCCCTGTAGCTGCGACCGGACGATCATCTCGTTGGGCGGATCGTAGACGGTTATGGCGATGTCCACTTCGCGCGGTTTGCCGCGCATCCTGAACTTCGCGTGCCACGACGCACCCACATCGGGTTTCAACAGGATGTCGGTGCGCTGCAACTCGACGCCGCGACGCATCGCCGCACGCTCTATCATCTCGAAATCGGCGAGAACTTCAAAGACCTTGTCGATGGGCGCGTCCAGGTCTTCCTTGGTCGAAAACTTCATGTCCCTGCCTGTATTCTTGTACCGGGCCGTAGCGTCAGTCTCACCTCAATCCAATTGGTCCGCAAGCCAATTGCGCAGGATGAACTGCGCGATCGCCCCCTCGCGCGCCGGCGTCAGAACCGGATGGCGCCCGGCAAAAGCCTCCATCATCTCTTCGCGCGTGACCCACATCGCGTCATCCAGTTCCACGGGATCGATCCGCAACGCGGCACTTTGCGCGTCGCCCCGGCACCCGATCATCAGCGAAGACGGGAAAGGCCAGGGCTGGCTGGCCAGGTAATCGACGCGGCCAACCGCCACGCCCGCCTCTTCCATCACTTCTCGGCGCACGGCGGCCTCAATGGTCTCTCCCGGCTCCACGAACCCCGCCAGCAGCGAATACATCCCCTCGGGCCAGCCGTGGGAGCGCCCGACCAGCACGGAGTTGCCATGCGTGATCAACATGATGACAACCGGATCGGTTCGCGGAAAATGATGCGCCCCGCATGACGGGCATACCCGCTGCCAGCCGGCCTGGTCGGGCGCGCTGCGGGCCGCGCAGATGGCGCAATACTGATGCGTCCGGTGCCACCCGAACAGCCCGCGCGCCGTGGCCGCAAGCTCCGCATCGCGCCGGTTCAGCACCGACATGACGCTGCGCAACTCGTTGAACCGCTGATCCGGTGACAGGCGGGGATGCGATTGCTGCGTGCGGTCGACGAATCCGTTTTCCGGCGCTTCCTGGCCGACCGGCGGCTGCCAGCCCGAGATATCCTGCGCGAAAACCGGCGCCTCCCCTTCCATGCCCAGAAGCAGCGGCGCGCCTTCCGTCTCGGCCAGCACCGGATGATCCATCGGCAGGCGCACCAGTTCCGGCGCAGGTGCGTCCCCGCACATCAGCGGCTTGCCCTTCCACAGCAGGATGGTGCGCGCCGCAGGGTCCCTCGCCGCCCTTGCGAGCGCATCGGCATCGCCACGCATCTCCGCCGCGCGGTTCAGGCCGGACCCGCCGAATGTAACCGTTTCCGCCAATCGCATTCCACTGCCTCCTGTGCCGCCGGGTGCGGCACCATGTTTTCCCTTCGGTATGACACAAATCATTGTGGCACCACCCGAGAGCGGCTACCACCGGCAACCGCGCCCCTCGGGCTGCTTTTTCGGTTCCAGTTTCCTCTTGTTTCCCGCACCGACATCCGGAAACCGCGCGAACGTGACAAAATCATCATCCCCAGAAAGGCGGCAAACCGACGACACGCTTTGCCTGCGCATCCTCCAGACCACCGATCTGCATATGCGCCTTCTGTCCTATGACTATTTCGCCGACCGCCCATCACCGCACGGCGGGCTGGCGCGGCTGGCACCGTTGATCGAACACGCGCGCCGGGAGGCAGCGAATTGCCTGTTGCTCGACAATGGCGACTTTCTGCAAGGCACACCGATGGGCGATCTCTTCGCCGACCCCGCCATGATCGACAGTGCCGGTATCCATCCGGTTATCGCGGCCATGAACGCCGTCGGCTACGATGCCGCGACGCTTGGCAATCACGAGTTCAACTACGGCCTTCCCGCGCTCGACCGGGCGCTGCGCGATGCCGCCTTTGCCATTGTCGCCGGCAATATAAGCCGCCCCGGCGGCCCCACCATGAAATCCTGGGCAATCCTTCCGCTGCGGGTGACGGACACTGCCGGTCACGCCCACACCCTGCGCATCGGCCTGATCGGGCTGGCGCCGCCGCAGATCACCGCGTGGGACCGGTCGGCGCTGAACGGCGCGGTCCGAACGCAGGGAATCTGCGATGCCGCGCACGCCCATGTCCCGGCCATGCGCGCGCAAGGCGCCGATCTGGTCATCGCCCTGGCCCATACCGGCATCGGCGCGGCGCAGGATCGCCCCGACCTGGAAAACGCCGCCGTGCCCCTGGCCGCAATCGACGGGATAGATGCGGTCCTGTGCGGCCATCAGCACCTGACCTTTCCCGGCCCCCGGTTCCACGGCCTCGCCCATGTCGACGCGGCGGCGGCCACGATCCACGGCAAACCGGCGATGATGCCGGGCAGCTGGGGCTCTCACCTGGGGGTCATGGACCTGATGTTGCGGCGTCGCGCGGGCGACAGCTGGCGCGTGGGCGATCACGCCGTCGCCCTGCGCCCCGCCCCAGACAGCGCCGCGGACGATCCCGGGGTGCAGCGCGCGGTATCTTCCGCTCACACCGCCACGCTGTCCCATATCCGCCAACGCGTCGGTCACACCACCAGGCCGCTGCACAGCTATTTCACCCTGATCGCCGACGATGCCGCCGTGCAACTTGTTGCCGAGGCAAAGCGCACGCGCGCTGCCGAACTCCTGCGCGACACGCCCCATGCCGGGCTGCCGCTGCTTGCGGCCGCCGCATCGTTCAAGACCGGCGGCCAGAACGGCCCGGACTTCTATAGCGATGTGCCCGCCGGGCCGCTGTCGCGGCGCAACCTCGCGGATCTCTACCTGTTTCCCAACACCCTTCAAGCCATCGAGGTGACAGGCGCGCAGCTGCGTGACTGGCTCGAACGTGCCGCCGGCATTTTCCGCCAGATCACGCCGGGCCATCCCGATCAATCCCTGCGCGAGCCCGATTTCCCCGCCTACAATTTCGACGTGATCTGCGGGCTGCGCTACCGGATCGACCTGTCGCAACCGGCCCGCTTCGCCCAAGACGGCACATTGCGCGATCAAGACATCCACCGCATCGCTGACCTTACCTTCGATGGCCGTGCCATCAGCCCGGACGAGCGCGTCGTCGTCGCCACCAGCAGCTATCGCATCGGCAGCAGCCTGCTGGCACCACTGGGGGCCCTTCCCATCGTTCTGGACTCGCGCGAGCCGGTGCGCGACGTGCTGCGGCGCCATATCGCGCGCACCGACACGATAACGCCGTCGTGCCGCGCGGTGTGGCGCTTCGCCCCGATGCCGCCCGGCACATCCGCAATACTCGACACCGGCCCCGGCGCCGCCAGCTACCTGGACCAACCCGGCCTGCCGGCCGTCGAACCGCTTGGCCGGACGCCGCAGGGATTCATCCGGCTGCGTGTGCCACTGTGATCTCCACACCCCTTGCGAATCCGTCGCCAGACCCCTATGTAGCCCGGTGAGAGGTTGGCGCGGGCAAGCGCCTCGCCAACCCGGTCAGATCCGGAAGGAAGCAGCCGTAACGAGCCCCGCTTGGGTCGTTGTCCAGCCTCTCACCCTTTTCCCTCGCCCGGATGCGTGATCGCACAGTTGCCGCGCCGTTCACGGTGGACGCGCCGGGGCGCCCCGCCTATTGTACTCACAACAGCGCAAGGCACAGGTCACATGAGCGAACAGGACAGCACCGCCTACCAGGTTCTGGCCCGGAAATACCGGCCCGAAACGTTCTCCGACCTGGTCGGGCAGGATGCGATGGTGCGCACGCTCAAAAACGCGTTCAAGGCCGATCGCATCGCGCAGGCCTTCATCATGACCGGCATCCGCGGAACCGGCAAGACCACCACCGCGCGGATCATCGCCAAAGGCATGAACTGCATCGGTCCCGACGGTACCAGCGGCCCCACGACCAACCCCTGCGGACAATGCGAACATTGCACCGCCATCATGGAAGGCCGCCACGTCGACGTGATGGAAATGGACGCCGCCAGCCACACGGGCGTGCAGAACATCCGCGACGCGATCATCGAAACCGTCAGCTACCGCGCCGCCAGCGCCCGCTACAAGATCTTCATCATCGACGAGGTGCACATGCTCTCGACCAGCGCGTTCAACGCGCTGCTCAAGACACTGGAAGAACCGCCAGAGCATGTGAAATTCATCTTCGCAACCACCGAGATCCGCAAGGTTCCGGTGACTGTTCTGTCGCGTTGCCAGCGGTTCGACCTGCGCCGCATCGAACCCGAGGAAATGATCGCGCTGCTGCGCCGGATTTCGGATGCCGAGGGCGCGCAGATCTCCGATGATGCGCTGGCGCTCATCACGCGCGCCGCCGAAGGCTCGGCGCGCGACGCCACCTCGCTTCTGGATCAGGCGATCAGCCACGGCGCCGGCGAAACCGGCACCGATCAGGTGCGCGCGATGCTGGGACTGGCCGATCGTGGCCGCGTGCTGGATCTGTTCAACATGATCATGAAGGGCGACGCCGCCGGCGCCCTGTCGGAACTGGGCGCGCAATACGCCGAAGGCGCCGATCCCATGGCGGTGCTGCGCGATCTCGCCGAGATCACCCATTGGATCAGCGTGGTCAAGATCACCCCGGAAGCCGCCGAAGATCCCACCGTCGGTCCCGACGAGCGCGCCCGCGGTCGCGAGATGGCCGAGGCCCTGCCGATGCGCGTGCTCACGCGCATGTGGCAGATGCTGCTCAAGGCGCTGGATGAGGTTGCACAGGCCCCCAACTCGATGATGTCCGCCGAAATGGCCGTGATCCGCCTGACCCACGTGGCCGATCTTCCCGGCCCCGAGGAATTGCTGCGCAAGCTCAATGAAACCCCGCCGCCTGCCCCACCGGCGACCGGTGGCGCGCCTGCCGGCACCGGCGCGGCGCAAGGCGCGGCCGCGCCCTCGGCCCACGGCAGCACCGCACCCACGCCCGCCGGTTCGGGTCACGCCGGCATGGGCGGCAGTGGTGGCGGCGCGCAGGCGGCATTGGCACCGGACGCGGAAACGGCGCTGGCCCATTACGCGCGCTTCGATCAGGTGATCGATCTGATCCGCGCACAGCGCGACGTCAAACTGCTGGTCGAGGTCGAAACCGGCCTGCGCCTGGCCGCCTACCGGCCCGGACGGATCGAGTTTGAACCCGGCGAAAGCGCCCCCGCCGACCTGGCGCAGCGCCTCGGCGCCAGTTTGCAACGCTGGACCGGCACCCGCTGGGCCGTGACCGTGGTCAACGAGGGCGGCGCGCCCACCATTGCCGAAACGCGCGAGGCCGCGCAGGACAGCCTGCGCGCCGAAGCCACGAATCACCCGATGGTGCAGGCCGTCCTGCACACCTTCCCCGGCGCGACGATCACCGAGATCCGCAGCCGCGAAGACCTTGCCGCCGAGGCCGAGGAGCAGGCCCTGCCCGAGGTCGAGGATGAATGGGATCCGTTCGAGGAAGACGACTGAACCGGCGCCGCACGCGGCGCACCACCTCACCCGATCATGCACACCCGGCGGATACCGCCGCCGCACAGCCAAGGAGATCACGACATGTTCAAAGGACTCGGCCAGATGGGCGACATGGGCAAGATGATGAAGGCCGCCCAGGAAATGCAGGAAAAGATGTCGCAACTGCAAGAAGAGATGAAGCAGATGACGGTGACCGGAGAATCCGGCACCGGGCTGGTCAAGGCCACCTGCTCCGTCAAGGGCGAGCTGAAATCGCTTGATATCGACCCGTCGATCTTTTCCGCCGACGACAAGGAGGTCGTCGAGGATCTGATCCTCGCCGCGATCAAGGACGCCCAGCAAAAGGCGCAGGACAAGGCGCAGGAGGAAATGGGAAAACTGACCGAGGGCATGGGCCTGCCCAAGGACATGAACCTGCCCTTCTGAACCTCGCACTACCCGCAATAGCTTGAAACTGTGGGGGCGCGCCCCCATCGGTCCGCGATCAACACAGGCACCACCACGTGAGCAGCACCCGCGAAATCGACGCCCTGATCGACATGATGGCGAAACTGCCCGGCCTCGGGCCGCGCTCGGCGCGGCGGGCGGTGCTGCACCTGATCCGCAAGCGCGAGCTGCGCATGACCCCGCTGGCCGACCTGATGCACACCGTCGCCGCCACCGCCCGCGAATGCGGCAACTGCGGCAATATCGGCACCGCCGAAACCTGCGATATCTGCACCGCGCACAAGCGCGCCAACGGCATGATATGCGTGGTCGAGGATGTCGCCGACCTGTGGGCGATGGAGCGATCCGGCGTCTACAAGGGGCGCTATCACGTGCTCGGCGGCACGCTGTCCGCGCTCGATCAGGTCGGTCCTGACGAATTGCGCATCCCCCACCTGATGAACCGCATCGAGCCCGAGAACATCTCGGAGGTGATCCTCGCGCTGAACGCCACCGTCGATGGCCAGACCACCGCGCATTACATCGCCGATCAGCTTGACGGCCGCGTGCGACTGACATCGCTGGCGCAGGGCGTGCCCATCGGCGGCGAACTGGATTACCTTGACGACGGCACCATCACCGCCGCCCTGAACGCCCGCAAATCGCTGTAACCGCGCGCGCAGCTCACGCCACCAGCATCCACAGGGCCACCCCCGCCAGCAACGCCGCAAACAGCCGGTTCAGGCGCCGCGCCGCCGCCTCGTCGCGGAATTGCCGTGCCAGCATGTCACCGGCCAACGTCCACAATGTGAACGCAACCAGGTTGTTGAGCGTGAAAACCGTGCTGATCCAGGCCACGACCACCGGGTCGGGCCGGACAAGGAACTGACTGAACATCAGCGCGATGATGACATGGGCCTTGGGGTTCAGCAGCAGTAGTAGCGCGCCGCCCCTTGCGCCCAATACCCGCGCCTGCGCGCCGGCGGCCGCCCCCGCACCGGCCATGCGCAATGCCAACCAAAACACGTATACCGCCCCGGCAATCTGCATTGCCCGGCCCAGGCCCGGAGCCGCCGCGATAATCCCGCCAAGGCCCAGACCGATGGCAAAGGTCACGCCCCACGTCGCCAGATGATAGCCCAGCGTCGCAGGAAGCGTCGCCGCAACCCCGAAACGCGCACCATTGGCGGCAAAGATCATGTTGCCCGGTCCGGGGCTGTAGGCGAGTGGGAACAGAAACATCAACAGCGCGATCGTCATGCAGACGCCCTTTCGTGGTTGTGGGTGTGCCTCACACACTCACGTCCACGCCGTCCGCCGGCGACCCGGATCATGCGCATAAGCGCGCGATCAGGGCTGTTCGTCTTCCTCGTCGTCGCCCGACCCGGATGGCAGGTTGAACAGGCTGTCGGCGTCGTACTCTTCTTTGCCGTCCTCGCCTTCCTTGTCGCCCTCCTCGCTTTCGTCCTCTTTCAGGCTGAATGTCTCCAGACCTTCGATGGCCGTCGGCATCCGCGGAGTGTCTTCCATGCTCAGCGAGGTTTCGGTGGTCACCAGCTTGCGGCGCTCGTCATCGTTCATCACCTCGCCGGACGCGGCGCGCTTGGCCGCGGCCTTCTGCACCACCTCGTCCAGTTCGGACTGCTTGCACAGGCCCAGCGCGACGGGATCGATCGGCTGGATATTCGCGATGTTCCAGTGCGTCCGCTCCCGGATCGACTTGATAGTCGGCTTGGTGGTGCCCACCAGGCGGCTGATCTGCGCATCCGTCAGTTCGGGATGGAACTTGACCAGCCAATAGATCGACGCCGGCCGGTCCTGCCGTTTCGACAGCGGCGTGTAACGCGGACCACGGCGCTTGGCCTCGCCCTCGGCGGCGGGGTTGTGCTTGAGCTTGAGCCTGACCAACGGGTCGGCCTCGGCTGCCTTGATGTTCTCGGCCGACAACTGATTGTTCGCAATCGGGTCGAACCCTTTGACCCCGGCGGCCACGTCGCCATCGGCAATTCCCTGAATTTCCAGCTCATGCATGCCGGTAAAGTCGGCAATCTGCTTGAACGTCAGCGTGGTGTTATCCACCAGCCAGACGGCGGTCGCCCGTGCCATGATCGGTTTGGCCATTTCATCTCTCCTTGACCCAAATCTCTCCCGATGCCTTGAGCAGGCTGACCCGCGGGGGGCCGGTTACCGTTGTCGGGAAACTGCGCGCTATATACGCATTCTCGACGCATAAGAAAAGAGTGAATGCGCAAAGGCGCCGGCGCGGCCGCGGCACCCGGACCCGTGGCGCGCCCTGTCACGACAGCACGCTCTCGGGAACGCTCAAATCGCCATGTCTTCGGGTGTTTTTCCCGCCGCGATCGCGGCCTTGAACCACTCGGGCTGACGCCCCTTGCCGGTCCAGGTCATGCTGGGATCGTCGGGGTTGCGATATTTCGGCACCGATGGCTTTCGCGCCTTGCGTCCGCCCGTCAGTTCCGAAAGGGAAAATCCCATTTCGCGCGCTTTTTCATCCAGCGCGGCAAGCGCTTGCTGTTTCTGACGGTCTTCGTAGGTATTGATGGCTTTCGTCACTTTCTTCTTCAGCTCTTTCAGCTCTTCCAGTGACATGTTGTCCAGGTCAACCGCATTCATTTTCGCATCCTTTTTGCCACTTCCAATTACCTGGGACTCTATGCCGGATTCCGACACCTCCTCAATCTAATTCTTATCAGATCGAACAAGGAAAAAGAAAAGATACCGGTTTCTCTCGCCAAGACCGAACACAGTTTACCTTCCATGTCATTAATTGACACTAAAGTTTGGTGCGCACTTCTTTCGCTGTCAGGCAAAACAACTTTATCGTTTGAGTGAATTATCAATTGCAACCGCAAGCCGAAACAGCTTCATCCTTGCGGAAAATGGATGTCAGACCGGGACATCCATCTGCTGTTGCGGGCCGACACCGAAAACCCTGCGATACCGTTCAACCTCGTCCGCGGGCCCCATTGATTTCAACGGGTTGTCCGACAGTTTCACGGTAGGATTACCGTTGGCCGACACTGCCTTGCACACCAGGGAAAACGGCGCCAACGCATCATCAGGCGCCAGGCCGCGGAAATCATTCGTCAGGTAGGTTCCCCAGCCGAAAGATACCCGGACGCGCCCGGAAAACCGCGATTGCAATTCCGCGATGCGATCCACGTCCAGGCCGTCGGAAAAGATCACCAGCTTCTCGCGTGGATCTTCACCGCGGGCGCGCCACCACGCGATAGCTGCCTCCGCTCCCTCGACCGGGTCGCCACTATCTATCCGCATCCCTGTCCATCCGGCCAGCCAGTCGGGTGCGTTTTTCAGGAATTCCCGCGTTCCGAACGTATCAGGCAGGATAATGCGCAGATTGCCGTCATGTTCCTCGTGCCAGTCGGCCATGACCTTGTATGGCGCGGCACGCAATTCCTCGTCCGTTTCTGCCAGCGCCGCATAGACCATCGGCAATTCATGCGCATTCGTGCCGATCGCCTCGATATCGCGCTTCATCGCTATGTGGCAATTCGAGGTTCCGACGAATTTTTCTCCCAACCCCTCGATCAGGGCCTGCACGCAACGGTCCTGCCACAGGTAGCTGTGGCGCCGCCGGGTGCCGAAATCGGCCAGACGCAAACCCTCCACGCCTTGCAGAAATTCGACCTTTTCCCAAAGCTTGGTCAGCGCCCGCGCATAGAGAACCTGCAATTCGAACCGCCCCATCTGGTTGAGGACCGTGCGCCCGCGCAGTTCCATCAGCACCGATAGCGCCGGCACCTCCCACAGCATCACTTCGGGCCATGCCCCTTCGAAGGTCAGCTCGTATTGGTCGCCCACCCGCTCCAGGTGATAAGGTGGCAGGCGCACACCTTCCAGCCACTCCATGAAATCGGGGCGGAACATTTGCCGCTTGCCGTAGAACGTGTTGCCCCGCAGATAGGTCGACTCCCCCCGCGTCAGCGACAACGACCGGATGTGATCGAGTTGCTCGCGCAGTTCTCCCTCGTCGATCAACCGTGCCAGAGGCACGTGATCGGATCGGTTGATGAGGCTGAACGTCACCTTGGTGTCACGCATGTTCCGAAACACCGATTGGCACATCAGCAGCTTGTAGAAATCAGTATCGATCAATGACCGGACCACCGGGTCGATCTTCCAGCGGTGGTTCCAGACGCGCGTGGCGATATCGACCATGTCCATCCCTTTTCTCAGCCCGCGCGACTGCGCGGCATCATGCCAAGGCGTAGGCGGGGGGGTGTGCCGCGTCAATGCCGCCCCTTGCACATGGGCCACTGCCTGGCGTAAATCGCGCCCCATGCATATCGTCGCCGCCCTTTATCACTTCACCCTGTTTCCGGACCCCGCCGCCCTGCGCCCGCCGTTGCGGGATCTGTGCGAGGCCGAGGGCGTGACCGGGACGCTTCTGCTCGCGCAGGAAGGGATCAATGGCACGATCGCAGGATCGCGCGCGGGGATTGACGCGGTTCTTGCCCATATCCGCGCGCTGCCCGGCTGCGCCGATCTCGACTGGAAGGAAAGCACCGCCAGCAAGCCGCCTTTCGCCCGGATGAAGGTGCGCCTAAAGCGCGAGATCGTCACCATGGGTCAGCCCGATGTCGATCCGCGCGCCAAAGCCGGCCGTTATGTCGCGCCACAGGACTGGAACGACCTGATCCGCAGCCCCGATGTCGCCGTGATCGATACCCGCAACGACTACGAGGTCGCGATCGGCACGTTCGAGGGGGCTATAGACCCCGAAACCAGCAGTTTCCGTGACTTCCCCCAGTGGTGGGAGGAAAACAAGGATCGCTTTCACAACAAGCGGATCGCTATGTTCTGCACCGGCGGCATCCGCTGCGAGAAATCAACCAACTTCCTGCTGGGTCAGGGCGTTGAAGAGGTCTATCACCTCAAGGGCGGCATCCTGAAATACC
>JAABTI010000042.1 GCA_011389955.1 Paracoccaceae bacterium
TAGACTTCTCTATTTAGCCGAATGATTCCCCTACGGGCTGCCACTTCCCCCCTTCGCCGTTGCTCTTTGGTCGGTTCGGAAGCGCGCCTTTTCTGCATACTGCTACTCATGAGTTGATCCGGGCATTCGAAGCAAAAGCACGCAGTATTGCGTGATCAGATCATTTGCCCGGCCCATCACGGCAATGGGCTGTCTCGGCAGGGTCGATCTGGCATCGCCCCGTCACGATCTCGATGACCCGACGCGGGCGCGCTCGCGATGTTCCCCGAAACGCATGCGGCGCGATATCTCCCGGCCCGCGCCGATCAGGGTATTCGCACTCTTTACGCACTACGCCCCTTGCCGCGGGACGTCACAGGCCCATCCTGTCCTGACCACGTATGTCCAGACAGGAAATCCGCCATGCCTCCCACCGCCCAGATCGAGCTGAACGACCTCGTTTTGCCGACCCGCATCGGCACCTATGGTCCCGGCGATACCGTCCCGCAGGCCCATCTGCTCGACCTGACATTGCATATCGACCCGGCGCTGGTGCTTGTGGCGGGCGATGGCATGGCGCATGTCTTCGACTACGACCCGCTCGTGGCCGAGATCATCCGGCTGGCGCGCGACTGTCATTACGACACGCAGGAGTGGTTGATGAGCTGCATCGCACGCGCCTGCGCCGCCCACCCCGAGATCACGGCGCTGGAAATCGCCTTGCGCAAGCATCCCGTGCATAACGAAAGCGGAAACCTGGGCGTCCGGCTGTATCTGGATGCGGAAAACCTCGCGCAGCCATGCTGACGCGGGCCGGATAACGTGCCACGGCGCATTGTCTTTCTCCAGTGGCGAGATAGCTTTCCCTCAACCCGAGGAGACCACCATGCCGCACCCAGAGGCGACCCGCGCGGCGGGAGAGACACTGTTGTTCGAATTCACCCCGCGCATGGGGCGCCGTTATACCAACGGGCGAAATTTCGATCGCGGGCCGGGGGCGCATAACGATGTCTCGACGCTCTCGCCCTACCTGCGCCGCCGCCTTGTGACCGAGCGCGACACGGTCGCCGCGGCCATTGGCGCACATGGGCACGCGAAGTCCGAAAAATTCGTGCAGGAGGTCATCTGGCGCGGCTATTTCAAGGGTTGGCTGGAACGCCGCCCGCAGGTCTGGGAACGCTATCGCGACGGGTTGATGCATGATCTGACCACGCGCGATACCGATCGCCGCCTGCGCCGCGATATCGACCGCGCCGAAGCCGGCGGGACGGGCCTGGACTGCTTCGACGCCTGGGCGCAAGAGCTGGTCGAGACGGGCTATCTGCACAATCACGCACGGATGTGGTTCGCCTCGATCTGGATCTTCACGCTGGGGCTGCCCTGGCGCATGGGCGCGGATTTCTTCTACCGCCACCTTCTTGACGGGGATCCAGCCTCGAACACGCTGGGCTGGCGCTGGGTCGCGGGGCTGCACACGCGCGGCAAACCCTACAAGGCGCAGGCGTGGAACATCGCCCGGTTCACCGACGCCCGTTTCGCCCCGCGCGACTCCGACCTCGCCAGCAACGTGCAGGGCCTCGAGCACCTTGAGCCCGACGGCCTGCCCGATGTGCTGCCATTGCGCACGCCAGCGGCACCCGATCCGCACGCCCCCACCGTTCTGCTCATCACCGAGGAGGACTGCCGCATCGAGGAACTCTTGCCCCGGACACTGGATGTCCGCGCGGCGGCCACGCTGACGGCCAGCCATCTGCGCTCTCCCATTGACGTGTCGGACAATGTTGCCGCCTTCGAAGCCGCCGCGCTGGCCGATGCCGCCACATACGCCGGAGTAGAGGCCACGCCGCTGCGCGCGGGCATGCCCGGCGACCTCGCCCGCTGGGCCGAACGGGCGCGCGCGCGCCAGATCGTGACGGCTTACGTGCCGGCCGGTCCGCTGCGCGACTGGCTGGATCAGGCCGCTCCGGCACTGAAAGAGGCCGGCATCACTCTGGCGGAATGCCGGCGCGACTGGGACGCGGCGATCTGGCCACATGCCACTGCCGGTTTCTTCAAAGTCAAGAAACAGATCCCCCGCATCCTCCAGCAAGCGGGGCTGACATGAGCGGCACCATCGTTATCGGCGCAGGCATGGCCGGGATCGCCTGCGCGCGCGCGCTTCACGACGCGGGCCGGGCAGTCCGCGTGCTCGACAAGGGGCGCGGCATCGGCGGCCGCATGGCGACGCGGCGCGCGGACACGGTGGCTGGTGCGCTCCGCTTCGACCACGGCGCGCAATACGTCGCGGCCCGCGACCCGGCCTTCGACGCGCTGCTGGCGAGTATGCCCGAGGCGGCAATCTGGGACGATGGCGCCGCGCATCCCCATTATGTGGGCCTGCCGGGCATGTCGGGCCTGCCACGCGCCATGGCCGCCGGGCTGGACGTAACCAGCGGCGTCGAGGTCACCGCGATCCGCCCGTTTGACACCGGCTGGCAGGTGACGGCGGGTGCGGATATCCTCGCCGCCGATCGCGTTGTCGTGACCGTGCCCGCGCCGCAGGTGGCGCGATTGATCGGTGCCGATAACCCGCTGGTGCCCGCGCTGTCCCCGGTCGCAATGGCGCCCTGCGTGACGCTCATGGCCGCTTTCCCCGCCGGCACCCCCGCGCCCTTCGTCAGCCGCACACCACCGAACGGGCCGCTCGCCTTCATCGTGCGCGACAGCAGCAAGCCGGATCGCCCACAGGTCGCCACCACCTGGGTCGCGCAGGCCAGCCCGGACTGGTCCGCAGCCCACATCGAAGAGGACAAGGCGCAGATCGCGGACCGTATGCTCCCGCTGCTTTGCGCGGCCATCGACACCGACCCAAACGCCGCGCTGCACGCGGATGCCCATCGCTGGCGCTATGCCCGGGTGACCACGCCGCTGGGCCGGCCCTTCCTGCGCGATGGCACCGGCACCCTGCACCTGGGCGGCGATTGGTGCCTCGGCGCACGGGTTGCGGCCGCGTGGGATAGCGGCACCGCCATCGCGCGTGACATCCTCGGAAGCAGCGATGCGTGAAAGTCCATCCCGACTCCGGCAGGAGGCTACGCAATGCGCAACGACCTGACCATCTACGACACCGTCGCCGACCAGTGGTGGTCGGACGAGATCCGCTGGGTGCGCACCCTCAAGGGCCTGGTGCCGGGGCGGTTGTCGTGGTTTGACCGGCACATCGACTGGACCGGCAAGGAGGTTCTGGATCTGGGATGCGCCGGCGGCTTCATGGCCGAGGCACTGGAGGACCGCGGCGCGCGCGTGACCGGCATTGACCCCGCCGAACAGGCTATCGCAGCCGCCCGCGCCCATGCCGCACAAGCGGGCCGCGCCATCGCCTATGACACCGGCCCGGGCGAGGCCCTGCCCTACGGCAACGCGGGCTTCGACGCGGTGGTTTGCGTGGACGTGCTGGAACATGTCAGCGATCTGCAACAGGTTCTCGCCGAGGTGTCCCGCGTGCTGCGCCCCGGTGGATTGTTCCTGTTCGACACGATCAACCGCAATCCGCTGGCGCGTCTGGCCACGATCACCGTGGCCGAGGACATCCTGCGCCTGCTGCCGCGCGGCACCCATGATCCGGCGCTCTACATCAAACCGTCCGAGCTGTGCGCGGGACTGGTCCGCGCCGGGTTGGCGCCGGGTCCGATGACCGGCCTCGGGCCGCGCGGGATCAATCGCCGGGGCGATCCGACCTTCGGGCGCCTCCCGCTGAAAACCATCCTCTACATGGGCACTGCCCGCAAACCGGAGGCCGCATGATATCCGCCCTCGCCCTGCTCGCCACCGCGCTCCTGTTCGGGGGCATGGTGCTTTATTCCTTCGGCTTCGCCGCTTTCCTGTTCACCGCACTGCCGCCCGAAACGGCCGGGCCGACAATTCGCCGCGCCTTTCCGCATTTCTACCTTTTCGTGATCGCCTGCGCAGCGCTGACCGCCCTGCTGCTGTGGCCGCGCGACCCCTTTGGCGCGGGGCTCATGGCCGTGATCGCCCTGACCACCCTGCCCACGCGCCAGGTTCTGATGCCCGCAATCAATCGCGCCACCGACACCGGAGCGAAGACCCGCTTCAAATGGTTGCACGGGGCCTCGGTGCTCATCACGCTTGCGCATATCGCGTTGGCCGGCTGGGTGCTGGTGCGGTTCCTGTCACAGGCGCAGGCGTAGGGTCTGCGCCCGCTGAAACCCGTCCCGCCGCGGCGGCCCCGATCCGCTGGCGTGCCTTACAGAGCAACATCCGTGCCAGGGATTGCGCGTCAGGGGTCGTGCGCCACGGCGTCACCCACCGGCCATAGCAACAGCGCGACCGCGCCGCCAACTGCGGCCAGCGCGGCCAGGCCCAGCAGGGCGGGCACGGTTCCAAGCGCCGCCATCAACCACCCCGACAACGGGTAGCTCAGCAACCAGCACGCGTGCGACAGGGCGAATTGCGCGGCAAACAGCGCCGGGCGATCCTCGGCGCTGGCCGACCGACGCAACAGCCGTCCCGACGGGGTCAATACCGACGAATAGCCAAGCCCCACCAATACCCAGGCGGCCAGCAACCCATACCAGCCCAGCCCGATGCTCGACACGCCCCCCGCCAACCCCAGCAAGGTCAGGATCATGACGCCGGCCCCGCCCAGCATGACCATCCTGTCCGGTAGATGCTCAAGCAGCCGCGGCAGGATCAGCGCCGCGGTCATGGACCCGGCCCCGAACGCGAACATCGCCCAGGCAAGCGCGCTTTCCCCCATCCCCAGCGTGCCGCGCACCAGAACCACCGTATTGACCAGCACCATCGCGCCGGCCGCGGACGCCGCAAGGTTCAGCCCCAGCAATCCGCGCAGGCGCGGGGTGGCAAGGTAGATGCGTATGCCGCGCGTGGTCCGGTCGTACATCCCCCGCCGCCCCGATGGTTGCGGGCTGGGCAGCACCACCGACACGACCAGAACCGCAGAGGCCAGGAACCCCGCCACCGTGCCCAGAAACAGCGCATCGTAGGACATCACCGCCAGCAGCAGCGCCGCCAGCGTGGGGCTCAGGATATTCTCGAGGTCATATGCCAGTCGTGACAGCGACAACGCCCGTGTATAGCGCGCCTCGTCGCGCAACACGTCAGGTATCGTCGCCTGGAACGTCGGCGTGAACGCCGCCGAGGCCGATTGCAGCGCGAAGATCAGGACATAGACGTGCCAGACCTCGGTCACGAACGGCAGCGCCAGCGCCGCACAGGCACGCACCAGGTCCAGCGCCACCAGCAGCGCACGGCGCGGCACCAGTTCGGCCAGGGCACCCGCAATCGGCGCGATGCCGACATAGGCCACCATCTTGATGGTGAAGACCGTGCCCAGAACCATCGACGCGCTGTTGCCTGCCAGGTCATAGGCCAACAGGCCCAACGCCACGGTGGCCAGGCCGGTGCCCAGCAACGCGACAACCTGTGCGGCGAAGAGGTGGCGGTAGGTGCGCTCGGCCAGAAGATCAAGCATGCCGCCGCCTCAGAATGGGAAGAACAGCGGGATTATCAGAACCGCGACCACCGCGAATATCACGTTCAGCGGCAAACCGACCTTGATGAAATCGTGGAACTTGTAGCCGCCCGCGCCGTAGACGAAGGTGTTTGTCTGATACCCGATCGGGGTGGCGAAGCTGAAGCCGGCGGCGAACATCACCGCCATCACGAACGGGCGCGGATCCAGACCCAGCTCCAGTGCCAGAGCGATCGCAATCGGTCCGATAAGCACCGCGACCGCGTTGTTGCTGACCATCTCGGTCATCACGCTGGTCAGGACATAGACCACCGCCAGAATCGCCAGCGGTCCCAGCCCGCCGACCAACCCGACCATCGAGGTCACGATCACCCCGGCGGTGCCGGTCACGTCCAGCCCGATGCTCAGCCCCAGCATCCCGAAAATCAGGAACAGGATCCGCCAGTCGATGGCGTCGAACGCCTCTTCCGGATCGACGCAACGGGTCAGCATCACCGCCACTGCGCCGATCACCGCCAGGCCGGCGATCGGCATCGCCCCTATCGCCGCCAGCCCCATCACCACCAGGATCGTGGCGATTGCGATCGGGGCCTTCTCGCGGCGCACAGGCCGTTCGGCCGGGGCCGAAAGGTTGATGATGCCGCCATCCTCCATCAGCCGCTGGATACCTTCCGCGGGCCCCTCAAGCAGAAGCGTGTCCGCGAATTGCAGGCTGACATCATCGATCCGGTCGGAAATGTTGCGGTCGTTGCGATGCACCGCCATGACGTAGATGCCGTATTTCCGCCTCAGCCGCAAATCACCCAGGGCACGACCCCGCAGGTGCGAGTTCGGCCCCACACTGGCCTCCATCAACACGGTCTGTTCGGCCGCCACCGGCTCGAAGCCCTGCCCCGAAATATCCCGGAACTCAACCTGTCCGTTTTCCTTGAGGCCCAGGATCTCGCCCGTGTCGGTCTTGATGACCACCCGGTCACCAGCCCGCAGCACCAGTTCCCGCAATTCCCGGCGCAGCGATGTCTCGCCCCGGATCACGTCGAGGACACGCGCCTGTCCCGCGGCAAAGGGCAGATCGTTCAGCGTCTGGCCTTCGTATTTCGACCCCGCCGGAATCAGCAGGCGCGCCATGAATTGCCGTTTGCCGCCCTGACCCAGAAGGCTCGACATGGAACTGCGATCGGGAAGAAGAAATCGCCCGGCGAACATCATGTAAAGCATCCCCACCGTGGCAAAGATCAGGCCGGGAAGCGTCATCTCGAACATCGTGATCGGTTGCAGCCCGGATTCGGAGGCGACGCCGCTCATCAGGATGTTGGTCGAGGTGCCGACCAGCGTCAGCGCCCCGCCGAAGATGGCCGAGAACGACAGCGGAATCAGCAGCTTGGATGGTCGCACCCCGACACCCGCCGCCAATGAAATCATGATAGGCGTCATCAGGATCACCACCGGCGTATTGTTCATGAAGGCCGAGGCCAGCATCGTGCCGAACATCATTATCAGCATCGTTCGCAGATACGATCCGCGCGCCCACTGGCGCAGGAAATCGCCCAGCAGCTGCAACACCCCGGTCCGCTCCAGCGCCGAGGAAATGACGAACATCATCGCGATGGTGATCGGCGCGGGCGAACTGAACACGGACAGGAACGCCTGCGTGTCGATGATCCCCGTCGCCAGCAGGAACGCAGAAGCCCCCATCGCCGTCACCTCGGGGGGATAGAACTCCTTGAAGAAGCTGACGAACACGCAGCCAAGAAGAACCACCATGATGATCTGTTCGACGGTCATGCGACATGCCCGGGTGAATGAACGGCCGGAGCCGAGTAGCGCAAATTAAACCGGCCAATGCAACACTTGCCTGTGCTGCGTGGGGTCACAGGCGGGCGCGGGGCGGTGCGCTGCTCAGATCGCAACGCCGCGCCGTCCGGCCAGATCGGTGAAATACTGCCAGGCCACGCGCCCCGACCGGGCGCCGCGCGTGGCTTGCCACTCGATCGCCTCGGCACGCAGCGTCTCTTCGTCGATTTCCACCCCATAGGCATCGCAATAGCCACGGATCATGGCCAGGTATTCATCCTGCCCACAGGGATGGAAGCCCAGCCACAGGCCAAAGCGATCCGACAGCGAAACCTTTTCCTCGACCGCCTCGGACGGGTTGATCGCGCTGGAGCGTTCGTTCTCGATCATGTCGCGCGGCATCAGGTGCCGGCGGTTCGACGTGGCGTAGAACAGCACGTTCCCGGGCCGCCCCTCGATCCCGCCATCAAGAACCGCCTTGAGGCTCTTGTAATGCTGATCGTCGCTGGAAAACGACAGGTCGTCACAAAACAGAAGAAACCGCGCATCGCTGTCACGCAGCAGCAAAAGCAACCTGCCCACGCTCGGCAGGTCCTCGCGCTGCAACTCGACGATCTTCAACGGCAGGCCGTTGGCTCGAACCGCCCCGTGCACGGCCTTGACCAGGCTGGACTTGCCCATGCCCCGTGCGCCCCACAGCAGCGCGTTGTTCGCCGGCAGGCCACGCGCAAACTGCTCGGTATTTTCCAGAAGCGTGTCGCGCGCCCGGTCGATATCGAGCAACAGGCTCAGGTCGACGCGGTTTACCCGTGCCACCGGCACCAGGCGGTCAGGATCGACATGCCACACGAACGCGTCCGTCGCATCGAAGTCCGGCCCCGCCTGCGGCGCCGGGGCCAATCGCTCCAGCGCCGCGGCAATCCTGTTCAGATCATCGCTCACGTCTTGGCGTCCCCGTCGCCATCATCATTCTCGTCTTCGTCGAACTCCGCCATGAGCGGGTCTTCGAAATCCTCGTCCTCGTCGTCATCCTCGAACCACAGACCCTGTGCCCGCAACTCGGCCTCGCGCTTTCGTTCCACCCGGCGCACCAGCCAGATCGATACCTCGTAGAGGCCGAACACCACCACGAACAGGATCACCTGCGTGATCACGTCAGGCGGCGTAACAAGCGCGGCCAGTACCAGGATGGCGACCACGGCGTATTTGCGCACCGCGCCCAGCCCCTCGGCACTGACCAGCCCGGCCTTGCCCATCAGCGTCAGCAAAACCGGTAGCTGGAAACACAGACCGAAGGCGACAATGAACTTGATCGTCAGGCTGAGATACTCCTGCGCGGACCCCTGAAAGGCGATTCCGGCGACGGCATTCTTGTCTGTCGCGCCTTCACCCAGAACCGAGCCCGGCTGCTGGAACCCAAGGAAGAAATCGAACGCCAGCGGCGTGACCACGTAGAACGCAAACGCCGCGCCCAACAGGAACATGAACGGCGAGGCGATCATGAAGGGCAGAAACGCGCCCTTCTCATTGCGATACAGGCCCGGTGCCACGAACCGCCACATCTGGAACGCGATATAGGGAAACGACAGCATAAGACCGCCCAGAAGCGAGATCGACACCGCGACGAAGAAGCCCTCCTGCAACTTGATCAGGATCAGGCCGCAATCGGAATGCCCGCGATCGGCCATGGCCGAACACAGCGGATGGGTCAGGAAATCGAAGATCGGGTTCCATACGGTAAAGCAGATTATCATGCCGATGATGAAAGCCACGACCGAATGGATCAGCCTGTTGCGCAGCTCTGCCAGGTGTTCGATCAGCGGCGCGCTGCTTTCCTCGATCTCGTCTGTGTCGCTCATTTATCGTTATCCCCGGACGACTTTTTCTTGGGCGCCGCCTTGCCGGGGGCCGCCTTTTTCGATGCTGTCCTGGCCGTGTCCGCCTTGGGCGCGGCGGCCTTGGCGGTTCCGCCCTTGGCTGCGGGAGTCTTGGCCGTGGATGCCTTCTGCGTCGCCGTCTTGGCCGTTGCGCCGCTTGACGCGCGGGCCTTGCCGGCGGGCGCCTTGCGCGCGGATTTCGCCCCGCTGCCCTGCTTTGCCCCGGCATTGCCGGATGCGGCCGGTTTGCTTGCGTTGCCTGTCGTGTTGGGCTTGCTGGGCTTGCTCTTCGCCCCGGACTTGCCCGACTCCGCGCTATCGGCTTTCTCGGCCACCTCTTTCTCGGCGGCTTTCGCTTCGGCGGCCTTGCGCTCCAGCGCCTTCTTGGCCGAGGACTCGCGGATCTTGCGGGCGGCTTCGGCGCGATCTTCGGCCAGCTTCCCGGTTTCCGAATCCGGATCCCAATTGGTCATCCCTTCGGTCGCGTCCTTGATCTTGTCCATGCCCAGCTTCTTGGGGTTGGCCACGTCGCGGAAGGTGCTGGCCATGTCGTTGACGCCCGACCCTTCGGCCGCGTCATCCATCGCGCGGCTGAATTCGCGCGCCATGCCCTTGGCCTTGCCCACGAACTTGCCGACCGCACGGAACAGCCCCGGCAGGTCCTTCGGACCCACCACGATCAGCGCGACGGTGCCGATCACCAGCAGCTCGGTCCAGCCAAGATCAAGCATGGATCAGACCTTGTCCTTGTCTTGCTCTTGGTCCTGCTCGGGGGTCACGTCCTTCGCCTCGTCGGTTTCGGCCTGATCCTCAAGCTCCTTGTTTCCTTCGCTCACGCCCTTCTTGAAAGAGGTGATGCCCTTGCCGACCTCGCCCATGAGCGAACTGATCTTGCCGCGCCCGAAAAGCACCAGCACGACCACCGCGATCAGCAGCAGGCCCGGCAGTCCGATATTGTTTAGCATGTCATGTCTCCCTAATCTGCGGGTCGCCGCAAGGCGGCCCCGCACACACCGTGGTTTCTGTGTCTAATGATGATCCGCGGCGGTTGGAAGAACCAAAGCGCCGCATGGGAGGATTTTCGCGCTTCAACGCACCCCTGACGCCCGTGCCGGCGCCCTTTCGCGGGCGTCACGGCGCCGTATCGGTGGCCGGAAACACGAAACAGCGGTCGCGCCGGATCATCAGCCACAGGGGCTTGCCCGGCCCCGGCAAAAAAACGTTCGGCACTGTCGCCTTCAGGATCGAGCCGTCGAAATCCATCCGTATCTCAACCAGGCTCTCGCTGCCCATGAACCGCGCGCGCACCACCTCTCCGCGCGCGGCGACACCGTCCTGCGGCGTCGGGCTGGGGCCGCGCCCGCCACGATCCAGATCGATCTTGATGTGCTGCGGACGAATCACGATTTCCACTTCCGCGCCGTCCGGCACCCCGGGGGCAAGGAACTGCCCGAACGGCGTATCCGTCAGCGCACCCTGCACCCGGCCGCGGATCACGTTGATATCGCTGAAGAACGCCACCGCCTGTCGATCCAGCGGGGCGTTGTATATGTTGTAGGGCGCGCCCTGCTGCACGATGCGCCCCGCGCGCATCAGCGCGATTTCATCGGCCATGCGCATCGCCTCGTCCGGCTCATGCGTCACCAATAGCACGGCGGCATCCTCTTGCTTCAGGATTTCCAGCGTCTGATCGCGGATGTCGTCGCGCAGGCGGTTGTCCAGCCCCGAAAACGGCTCGTCCATCAGCATAATCCGGGGTTGTGGCGCCAGCGCCCGCGCCAGCGCGACGCGCTGCTGCTCGCCACCGGAAAGGGAATGCGGATAGGCGTCGATGAATCGCAACAGCTCGACACGTTCCAGCAGTTCGACAACGCGCGCGCGCTTCTGCGCGCGGCTGCCTTTCAGGCCGAAAGCCACGTTCTCGGCCACGCTCAGATGCGGGAACAGCGCAAAATCCTGGAACATCAGGCCGATCCCCCGGCGCTCGGGGGGAACGCGGAACACCGTGTCGCAGATCAGGTTGCCATCGACCCAGATCTCGCCTTCGTCCTGCATCTCGACGCCGGCGATCATGCGCAGGGTGGTGGATTTACCGCAGCCCGACGGACCCAGCAGGCAGGTCACCTGCCCAGGCATCACCGATAGCGACACGTGTTCGACGACCGCCTGACCATCGAACCGGCGAACAAGGTCACGAATCTCCAACCGGGGCACAGCGGGGGCAGAAGGCACTTGGTTCTCCGGGCTGTTTCCGATCAAACTGATCGGGATTGGATCGCCGTTTAGCAGCCTCCCCCGCGCCCTGCAACCCTGACCCGGCTGCTCAGGACACTGGCAAACCCGGCTACCAGGACCGCAACGCAAATCACCAGCAGTTGCAGGTACTTGTGCCCCTCGGGAAGGAGCGCCGCAACCCATGGCAGATCGCGCAGGAAATAGGCCAGCGCCCCGAACATCGCCGCGGCAAAGGCGCCAATGTATCCCGCGCGACCGATATCGCGGCCGCCGATCAGCCCCACCGCCAGAACCGGCGCCAGAAACATCGACGCCGTGCCGCTGACCGCGACCGCGTCGAACAGCGTCTGGTTGCCCCACAGCGTCAGCCCCGCGCCCAGCGCCATGAACACCAGCATCGCCGCTCGTCCCCCCATCAGGCTTCGTGGTGCAAGGCGCAATTCCTCGACCACCAGCCGCGCCGCGCTCGACAACGCCGAATCCAGCGTGCTCAACGCCGAGATCAGCAGGCTCAGCATCAGCGCGGCGAAGATCCAGGGCGGAAACATCCCCGCCCACGTGCCGATCAACTCCTGCTCGTAGGCGGCGCCGCTCAGCCCGGCCTGGATGCCGAAAAACCCGAACCCGAGGATCAGCACCGCCGAGATCCAGAACGCATGCAGAAACGATGCCCGCGTCACCGACCTGTCGGCCAGGAAACCACGGTCCATCATCACCGGGTCATGCGCGGGATAGGAAAAGACCTGCAACGCCGCCACCGCCAGAAGGATCCAGCCATTGGCGCTGCCCGCCACGCCTTCGGCGTTCATGATCGCGCGCAGGTCGAACTCGGGGTCGCCCACGAGCGCGGCGAAGGCCACTGCGAACACCGCCACGAACAGCACCATCTGCACCACGTCGGTGCGCAACGCCGCGCTCAGCCCGCCCCAGGCTGAATAGGCCAGCCCGAGCGCCGCCACCGCCAGGATCGCCCAGCTACCCCCGCCGGGCAGGACCGCCCCGAAAATCAGGCCGACCACCAGCAGGTTGGCAAAGACCTCGGACAACAGCCGCAGCGCGACGACCACGTTGTAGGCCGCCGCGCCGCCCCCGCCGAACCGCGCGTGCAGCCAATCCTGAACCGATCCCGCCCCCGCTGCCCTCAGCCTGTCCACGACCACTGCGCCACTCAGGAACGACCCGTAATAGGCCGTGTAGGCCAGGGTGCCCGCGATCCCGTAATAGTATCCCAGGATCGCCGCATTCATCAGCGAACGCGCGAAGATCCAGGTCGTC
>JAABTI010000004.1 GCA_011389955.1 Paracoccaceae bacterium
CGGAACAGATCGCGTGTCACGCCGGTAACCTGTTTCAAACCGCTGGCGTGCCGCCATCCTTCGTCCATCGCGGTAATCATCGCGGCATCCCCTTCGACCGCGAGCACCTCGGCCGATTCGGCGAGAGGCAGGGTGAAGGTGCCGCAGCCGGCGAACAGGTCGATGATTTTTGGGCTGCCGGTCAGCACCTCGCGAACGCCGGCAAGCAATGCCTGCTCGCCTTCCTGGGTGGCCTGCAAGAAGGCCCCGGGCGGTGGCGTGACCTTGCATTTCCCCATGAGTTGCTCAGGGCGGGTCCGCATTGCGATGCACTCATTCTGCCAGGTCAGCCGCGCCAGTTTGTGATTGCCCGCTTCGGCGGCAAGCGCCGTGCGCAGGGCCGCGTCGAGCGGTTTGCCACCCTGCACGGTGATATCCAGCCCGCCATTCGATACGGTCGCCTGTATGCTCAGCTCGCCTTTTCTGCTCGCGCCGATACGGGCCAGTTGTTCGGCCACGGGAAAGGCGGCCAGCAAGTCGGGATGCAGCAACTGGCAATCGGGAATTTGCACCACGGTATCGGAGCCGCGCGCATGAAAGCCGACCTGCGTTCCGGATTTCGTGCGCCGTGCCGACAGCGTCGCGCGCCGGCGCGAGTTCGGCGGCGAGGTGGAGATCGAACGAAACGGTGCATCCAGCCCGTGGGCGGCGAGCGCCTGCTTGACGACGTCCTGCTTCCAGTTGGCGACGAACGCATCGCTGGCATGTTGCAGTTGGCAGCCGCCACAAGATTTCGCGTGGCGACAGGGCGCTTTTACCCGATCCGATGAGGGTTCGATGATCCTTATCTGCTCAAGCCTGCTATCGCTGCGAATGCCGGTGACGAGTTCCCCGGGCAGCGTGCCTTGCGCGTAGACCGGGCCTTCGCCGATTCCGTCGCCATGCAGGCCGAGCCGATTGATCCTGTGTGTTTCCATGGCAAAGCAATATACCGCCGCAAAGCGCACATAAAGCGGTTACTGGGCTGTCGGCGACAAACCGTTTGTCAGCACAACGCCGCCCGGTGATGCGGGTTCAGCCGACCAGTTCTTCGCGTGTCAGGCGAAAGTCCGAGTCGATCCAGCGCTGCTCCAGCTGCTTTAGTTTGTGGCCCAGTTCCGCACCTTTGAACGCAGGCATCAGGTCGGCCGCCGTGACGGGAAAGCGCGCCTTTGCGCCGCGTTCCGCAGCGGCGAGTTCCGAAGGATCGAACGGCGTTTGCAACATGGCCGCGCGAAGCAAAAGGATGTCACGGGCACGCTCGGCGCCGTGGCGGTAGCCAAGGGCGGCCGCCTTGTCCGGGTTTCCCACGGCGTCGCGCAGTTGGGCAAATGTCCGGAGTTCCGCGCGGCTCAGGCGGAGCCTGTTTTTCGGGTCATCGCCGCCGATTGCCGCCAGGCGCCGCATCGCATCCGGAGCGCTGGCTGTTTGGTGCTCAAGATGCACGAGGGGCGCCAGGGCGCTGTCCTCCGCGCCGGGGAGGACATGCGCCAAGACGCCGAGGGTGCGCATGGTGGCGATGGCTGGTGCCGGGTCGGGGGCCGCCAGGAGCTTGCGCATCTCCGCGCCGATGCGTTCGCGCGACAGGGTATCAAGCCCTTCCACATGATCGGCTATCGAGGCGAGCGCATCAGGATCGGGCCCGGTCGCTGGATCACCATACCAGGCATGAAAGCGGAAAAACCGCAGGATGCGCAGAAAGTCCTCGCTGATCCGTTGATCCGGGTCGTCGATAAAACGCACGCGCCGTGCTGCAAGATCGACCAGGCCACCAAGCGGATCATGCAGCTGGCCGTCGGGCTTGGCATAGATCGCGTTCATTGTGAAATCGCGGCGGTGTGCATCCTCTTCGACCGTTTCGGCATAGGCGACGACCGCGTGCCGCCCGTCGGTTTCGACGTCTCGCCGCATGGTTGTGACCTCGTGTGGTACGCCCGCGCAGATTATCGTGACAGTGCCGTGTTCCATTCCTGTCGGGACGCTGCGTAAACCCGCGTCACGTGCCAGCTCCAGCACTTTTTCGGGGCGTGCGTCGGTGGTGATGTCGATATCCGATACCGGCTGTTGCAGCAGCGTGTCGCGCACGCAGCCGCCCACGAACCATGCCTGGTATCCCGCCTCTGTCAGCGCGGCGCAGACGCGCTGCGTCTCGGTTCGGCCTATCCATTCCGCCTCAAGCTTCATCGTTTTTAGCCATTCCATCGGCCAGGGTGCGCAGCATACGCGCGGTTGCGCCCCAGATGTAATACGGACCGTAGGGAACCGAGTAGTAGCGCCGTTCCTGACCGCGCCATCTGCGCGACTGGACATGGTAGAGCGACGGGTTTGCCACGTGCGCAAGCGGCACCTCGAACACTTCTTCGACCTCACCGGGTTCGGCGATTGCCTGAAACGGCTGATGAACCCTTGCCAGGACCGGTGTCACGATAAAGCCGGTGACCGTCTCATGGGGCGGAAGCAGGCCCAGCACCTCGACATTCTCGCGGGGCAGCGCGATCTCTTCATGGGCTTCACGAAGGGCGGTTTCAGTG
The DNA here is from genome assembly GCA_011389955.1 of Paracoccaceae bacterium. GTDB lineage: Bacteria > Pseudomonadota > Alphaproteobacteria > Rhodobacterales > Rhodobacteraceae > Sediminimonas. Next base: position 2,550 of record JAABTI010000004.1, read on the forward strand.
AGGTCCTTGTCACCGGTGTCCTGTTTGCCGCCCGGAAAAGCGATCTGCCCGGGGTGATGCTTCAGCCCCGAGGATCGTTTGGTAAGGATGACTCTCAGTCCGTCCGTCGCCTCATGCATGGCGACAAGCACACCTGCGGGACGCAGCTTGCGCTCGGGCGGAAGGGAAACGCCCGGGTTCAGATCGAAATCCGAAGAGGCCGTGTCCGCATGTGCCAATGCCGCCACGACCCTTGCAAATGGATCAGCTTTCGTCACTCGAGCCCTTCCGCGCGTCAAATCCGAGGGTCGACGGGTCCAGTTCGTAATGCGCACCGCAGAATTGGCAATCGGCGGTAACAATTCCGTCATCCGTCGTCATGGTGGCGATATCTCGGGCCGAGTATATCGAAAGGCTGTTGCGGACACGTTCCTCGGAACAGGTGCAGCCAAAGCGCACGGGCTGCGTTTCGAAAACGCGCGGCGCATCTTCGTGGAACAGGCGAACCAGCAGCTCGGTTGGTGCTACGTGCGGCCCGATAAGTTCCAGTTCGTCCAGAGTATCCAGCAGGATGTTGGTCCGATTCCAGTTCTCTTTTTCCGTACCCTGCACCAGATCGCGCGCATGCAAAAGGCCCTCTTCGCCGGTTGCCTCGTCTCCCTTGGCTGCGGGCGATGTCTTCGGCATGTGCTGCACCATGATCCCGCCGGCGCGCCAGTATTCCGCCACACCCGGTTCACTGGATTTGCCGAAGCTCAGCGAAAAGCGCGTCGGCAGTTGTTCGGACTGTGCGAAATAGGCCTCGGCGCAGGCCGCGAGCGAATTGCCAGCCAAGGGCGTGATCCCCTGATACGGGCTCATGTCGCGACCCTGATCCAACATGATGGCGAAATAACCTTCGCCGATCTGATCAAAGGGGCGCGCGTCTGTCAGTTTGTCGGCGTCAAAGCTGGCATAGGCGCGGATTCGGGCCGGCTCGCCTTCGCTCGAGGGGGCGAAATAGTCAGTCGCGATCATGCGCACCGCGCCTTTGGACTGCACCTGTAACGACAGTTTCCATCGCAACTTGATGGTTTGCCCGATCAGGGCCGTGAGCAGACACATTTCGGCGACAAGCGCCTCGATAGCGGGCGGATAGTCGTGTTGCTTCAAGACCCCGTCGAGGACGTTGTCGAGACGGACAACGCGCCCGCGAATGTCTGAATTGTCGAGCTGGAACGGCAATACCGAGTCGTCCCAAGCCAGTTTCGAACCAAGTGTCATTGAGTATCCTTATGCGCCTTGTTTTGGCATACCGGTTCAATATAGGCGGGGCAAGTCGTGGACCAAGGCAGCGGAGGAGCCAATGATCAGACGTTTCGGTGAACCCCCTTGCCACGACCAGACATATGTGCGGCGCTTGGGAGCGTACGCGATTTTACCGCTGAATGGGGCGTTGTTACTGACGCATCAATCATCGCCCTGGCCGGAATTCCAATTGCCGGGCGGCGGTATAGACCCGGGCGAATCGCCAGTCATGGCGCTTCATCGGGAAGTGGCAGAGGAAACCGGCTGGAAGATTGCCGCGCCGCGACGGATAGGAGCGTTCCGGCGATTTGCCTACATGCCGGAATACGACCTGTTCGCCGAAAAGATATGCTTGGTTTACGTCGCGCGTCCGGTTCGGCAGCTTCACGCCCCGACCGAGGCAGGACACACAGCGGTATGGAAGCCCGCAGCGGTTGCGGCACGCATGCTCGGCAATGCCGGGGATCGCCACTTCGTTGCCCGGTGGATGTGACGGCCGATGTCAGAACTCCAGCAGCACGGCCGAAACGTCGTCTGAGAAATCGCGTTGGCCGGCATAGGTTTGCAGGCTCTCCAACAGGGTGCTGAGCAACTCCTGCCCGTAGATGTCGTGCATCCGTCCGAGCATCTGCATCAACCCTTCATCGTTCAGCATTGCGCCGTCAGGCGCGGTACACTCGGTTATCCCGTCCGATTGGATCAACAGCCTGTCGCCGGGGTTCAGTTTCACGGATGTCTGGCTGAAGGTGGCACCGGGGATCAGGCCGACGGGTAGTCCGCCATCCCCGATCGTGATGACCGATCCGTCCTTGCGTTGTAGTATCGGGTGCGGGTGCCCGGCCTGCGCGAACACGACCTCGCCGCTGTGCATGTTCACATCCGCCAGCAAAAGGGTGAAATAGTGTTCCGTTTCCATTTCATCGAGAACCAGGCGATTTAGGGTTTCGACGACTTGTGCCGGTGGCAGCGGCACGTAGGTCTCGTCCGCGGTCTTTCGCAGCGCAACATTGTGTTCCGGCGCGGCCGAAGACAAATAGCCGGCAAGCCGCGCCGTCATGAGGGCCGAACTGATTCCATGGCCGGAGACATCAATGGCGAAAAGGCCGAAATGCGAGTCATTGATCGGGTAGAACCCCACAAGATCACCGCCGACATGGCCACTGGACCGCAACACCAGTGATACACGCGCGGCCCCGAAATTCCGGTGCCTGTCGCGCAGCAGGGATTGCTGGAGTTTGCGGGCCTCGATCAGATCGCGGTCGAGTGCGTCATATAGACCCTGTAATTGCTGCAAGGTGCTGCTGATCAGGCGGTTTTTTTCCTTCAGCTCCCGTTCGCTTCGCAGAAGGCGGGCCCCGGCGTTGATACGCGCGCGCAACTCGGAGGAATTGATCGGTTTGTTCAGGAAATCATCGGCGCCGCAATCAAGACCCCGCGCGACCGCGTCCTTTTCGGCCTTCGAGGTCAGCAGGATGAAATACCCGTATTGATCGCGCGGTGTGTCGCGGAACGCCCTGCAGAATTCCAACCCGTCCATTTCGGGCATCATCCAGTCACTCAGAACGATATCCGGTGGGGATGCGCGACAATGATCCAGCGCCTCGGCGGCGCTGGCGGCTTCGGTGACGCGAAACCCCCATCGTGAAAGCGACGCGACGAGGATGCGCCGCTGCAACTTGCTGTCGTCGACGACCAGGACATCGCGGACATCCTGCACGGAAGCGGCGTTGAAAGAAGGGTCTGTTTCGGGGGCAACCAACGGTGCGCACTCCGCATCACATATGAGGTATTCAGGGTTCGCACAGACTAGAAGCGCTCGGATTAAGAACATATGAAGCGTTGAATTGAAGGCGTTTTTCCGCCAGCTTCAACCTTCTCTTAACGGCTGAGCATGAGGATGACTCCAGACCGATCGCGTGTAGGAGGGCGATATGATCGACTGGAATCGGATCGCGGAACTGAGCGACGAAATCGGGGCAGAGGATTTTGCAGATGTAGTTGCCCTGTTCCTGGAGGAGGTCTCCGAGGTTGTCGCACGGCTTCGTCATAACGCTGTTCGAGCCGAACTTGCGAGTGACCTGCACTTTCTCAAGGGCAGCGCGATGAACCTTGGATTCCAGCGCTTCGCGGAGATGTGCCAGGAGGGCGAGAACGAAGCCGAATGCGGACGCGCGGACAGTGTTGACCTGGCCAGGATACTCGCGTGCTATGACGACTCCCAGGCTGCGTTCATGTCCGGGCTCGAGGACAGCTTGCCGCCCTCAGCTCAGATCAGGAATTCGGCCAGTATCGCATCATCCGTGATATCGCGGTAGGTGAAGCCAGCCTGGTCCAGCTTGGAGAACAGAACCTCGAAATTGCCAGCGTCGCGCGTTTCGATCCCGATCAGGACCGAGCCGAAATTGCGTGCCGACTTTTTCAGGTATTCGAACCGTGCGATATCGTCCTGAGGCCCGAGTATGTTCAGGAATTCCTTCAAGGCACCGGGGCGCTGGGGCAGGCGCAGGATGAAGTATTTCTTGACACCGGAGTAGCGCTGCGCACGCTCCTTCACCTCTGGCAGGCGCTCGAAATCGAAGTTCCCGCCCGAGGTGACGCAGACAACCGTCTTGCCGCAGATCTGTTCGGCAATGTCAACCAACACGTCTACCGCAAGTGCCCCGGCCGGTTCCAGAACGACCCCTTCCACGTTCAGCATTTCCAGCATTGTCACGCAAATCCGGTCCTCGGGGGCGGTGTACACATCACCGGGATCGACATCGTCCAGCCGTTTGAAAGGCTGCGCCCCGATGCAGGCAACGGCGGCGCCGTCCACGAAGGAATCGACCTTGTCCAGCCTGACAGGTTTCCCGGCGGCAAGCGCGGCGGCGAGGCTGGCGCCGCCTGCGGGTTCGACGAAGGTGTAGTCGCATCCGTCTGCGAAATAGCTGCGCACGCCGGCTGACAGTCCGCCGCCACCCACGGGCAGAATGATCCGGTCAGGCAGGCCGCCCAGTTGTTCCTTGATTTCAACGGCAACCGAGGCTTGCCCCTCGATCACGTCGGTATCGTCGAAGGGGGCGAGGAAATGCGCCGCCTGCTCCGCGCAGAACGCCTTGGCCGAGGCAAGCGTGTCGTCGAAGTAGTCGCCGGTCAGGCGGATCTCGATCGAGTCGCCACCGAACGTGCGGGTCTTTTGGATTTTCTGCTGCGGTGTGGTCACGGGCATGAAGATCACGCCACGCACACCGAAATGGCGGCACATGAAGGCCACGCCCTGTGCGTGATTGCCTGCGCTGGCGCAGACGAAAAGCCGTCTTTCGGGTTCGTTTTCAAGCACTTTGCGCATCGCGTTGAACGCGCCGCGTAATTTGTAGGATCGCACTGACGACAGGTCTTCGCGCTTGAGCCATATATCCGCGCCGAAGCGGTCCGACAGATGCGCATTGCGTTGCAGCGGCGTGGCCGCAAATACCTCGCGCATCGCGGAGGTGGCGGAACGGGCGGAGGCGCGAAAACTGTTCATCGGAATTGTCTGGCCCAGGCGGGACGGTTGCGCAAGCCCCGACCTTGCCCTGCGCGGGAAAACCGGCTAATCGCGCTGCAAAGCTTGAATACGAGGGGAAACATGATGTCCGCGCCCAAGAAAGTCGTGCTGGCCTACTCCGGTGGTCTGGATACGTCGATCATCCTTAAGTGGTTGCAAACCGAATATGGGTGCGAAGTGGTGACCTTCACCGCCGACCTGGGGCAGGGCGAGGAGCTGGACCCGGCGCGCCAGAAGGCGGAACTGCTTGGAATAAAACCGGAAAATATTTATATCGAGGATATTCGGGAAGAATTCGTGCGCGATTTCGTGTTCCCGATGTTCCGCGCGAACGCGGTTTACGAGGGGCTGTATTTGCTGGGCACCTCGATTGCGCGTCCGCTGATCTCCAAGCGGCTGGTCGAGATCGCCGAGGAGACCGGCGCGGATGCCGTGGCGCATGGTGCGACGGGCAAAGGCAACGATCAGGTTCGGTTCGAACTGGCGGCCTATGCGCTCAACCCCGATATCAAGGTGATCGCGCCCTGGCGCGAATGGGATTTGACGAGCCGCACGAAACTGCTTGATTTTGCAGAAAAAAACCAGATCCCGATCGCCAAGGACAAGCGGGGCGAGGCGCCGTTTTCGGTGGATGCCAACCTGCTGCACACCTCGTCCGAGGGCAAGGTCCTGGAAGACCCGGCACATGATGCGCCGGAATACGTATATCAGCGCACGACAAATCCCGAGGATGCGCCCGACACGCCCGAGTTCATCGAGGTCGAGTTCGAAAAAGGCGATGCCGTCAGTATCAACGGCGAGGCGATGAGCCCAGCCAAGGTGTTGACAAAGCTCAATGAACTGGGCGGCAAACACGGGATCGGGCGGCTGGATCTGGTCGAGGGGCGTTTCGTCGGAATGAAGAGCCGCGGGATTTATGAAACACCCGGCGGCACCGTGCTGCTGGAAGCGCATCGCGGGATCGAACAGATCACGCTGGATCGCGGTGCCGCACACCTGAAGGATGAGCTTATGCCGCGCTATGCGGAGCTGATCTACAACGGTTTCTGGTACAGCCCCGAACGCGAGATGTTGCAGGCTGCTATCGACAAATCACAAGATCATGTGACCGGAACGGTGCGATTGAAGCTGTTCAAGGGGTTGGCGCGGACTGTCGGGCGGTGGTCGGAGCACAGCCTTTATTCCGAGGCGCATGTGACCTTCGAGGACGATGCCGGCGCTTATGACCAGAAGGATGCGGCGGGGTTCATCCAACTCAATGCGCTGCGGTTGAAACTGCTGGCCGCGCGGGACCGCCGCCTGAAAGGTTAAATCCGGTTAACAAACTTACGTAACGGGCGGTTCGCGCCCTGAAACGTACGGTTCGCGCCGCTCAGATCGCAACGGCGCGCAATTTCTCGTATGCGGGCATTGCCGCCGCGGTCAGATCAGCGGCGGGACCGCCCAGCGCGGGCAGCGGACCCTCGGCCGGGGCGAAGCCGGTGGATCGGTGGACCGCGCCATACCAATGGCCGGCCCAGACGCCATCATCCGGGTGGCCGCCCCCGGGCCAGTGCAGCATCGCGGCATCCCAAGGCAGGCCGATCGCATCGCACAGGCGCGACAGCATGGTTTCGGGATCGCGGCGGATATCGGAGGAATCGATCACGACAGGGCGCCCGCCCGCGGCGTTAACCTGATCGTAAAGTTCTGCCTGTTGAGTGAATCCTATGTCGGCAAGCACGGGATTGTCATACTTGGCCGAGAAACTGGCGGCGACACGGGCGGGATGTCGAATGAGGAAAACATTGGTGACGCGGGTGATCCACTCGCGCGGGATGCCGGGGATCATGTGCTGCGCCATGTGTTTCTGGTAAAAATGCGCCTTGCCGGTCGGCGCGGGACCGGTGAGCACGTCCACCACCCTGGCGGGATCGGTGGGCTGGCTGGCCAGGATCGCGTCGCGCATCGGGTGGTCCAGCCCGGTTCGGTCAAGATAGGTGGCATAGAAAGGTTCGTCCACGACCGCGCAATCGCCGCGGGCGGCAAAGGAATACATCATGGCCGTCGACAGGTTGCGGGGGCCGGACCACATGGCGATGTGCATTGCGATGCTCCGTCGTCAGGGATGTCAAGGATGCGGGCCATTACCGGCGGCGCCATGGGGCATGGGTCGGGACATCACGCCGTTTCGCGCTGGATCAGGGCCTTGTAAAGTTCGCGCAGGCGGGCGGTGACAGGGCCCATTTCGCCGGTGCCGATCTGCCGGCCATCCACCGAGGCGACCGGGGTTTGCGCGCCGAAGGTGCCGGTCAGGAACGCTTCGTCCGCGCCGTAGGTGTCGACCAGTGAGTAGTTGCGCTCATGCACCGGGATACCGTTTTCGCGGCACAGCGCGATCACCTTGGCGCGGGTGATGCCGTTCATGCAGTAGTCGCCGGTGCTGGTCCAGACCTCGCCGCGGCGGACGATGAAGAAGTTGCAGGCATTGGTGGTGTTCACGAAGCCATGCACATCGAGCATCAGCGCCTCGTCCGCGCCGGCCTTTTCGGCGGCGATGCAGGCCAGGATGCAGTTGAGCTTGGAATGGGAATTCAGCTTGGGATCCTGGCTCATCGGCAGGCCGCGAACGTGGGGCACGGTGGCAAGGCGAACGGGACGCGGAATGGAGGGGCGCGAATGTTCCATGATGATGGTCATGGTCGGACCCTGACGCGACAGGCCCGGATGCTGAAACGGGCGGGATTTCACGCCGCGCGTCACCATCAGGCGGGCGTGGGCATCGGTATGCATGGCGTTGGCGCGTTGCGTGTCGAGCAGGGCGGCGATCACCTGATCGCGGGTCATGCCGATATCGAGGTCGATGGCGCGGGCCGCTTGGAACAGGCGATCCATGTGATCGTCCAAAAAGGCCCATTTGCCGTCATGCAGGCGCAGCCCCTCCCACACGCCGTCGCCCAGCATGAAGCCGCTGTCATAGACGCTGACAAGTGCGCGTTCGCGCGGCACGAGCTGGCCGTTGAGCCAGATCAGGATGGAGTCGTTGCGGACATCGTCTTCGGCTTGGTGAGTGGTGACGTGATCGGTCATGGCGGCCCTTTCGCATATCGGGCGTCACAGTAGGGCGGGCGCGGGAGGATGGAAACCGGGTCGGTCGTCATCACGGCGTGTCACGCTTGCGTGACGGCGGCGCAGGGTGGCTTGGCGTGGGCAGCGGCGTGGGGCAGGATCATCCAAACACGTCCGAAAGGGAATTGTTATGTTCGAGAGATTTCGAAACACCAAGATGGCCATCCTGTCGATGGCGATTGCCATTGGCTTGCTGGTCGAAGTGAACCCGCTTCAGGCCCAGTCGCAAGAGACTCTGACCGTCGCGGGCGGCTGTTTCTGGTGCGTCGAGGCGGATTTCGAGAAGGTCGAGGGCGTAAGCGAGGTGGTTTCGGGCTATACCGGCGGCGCGGTGAAGAACCCGACCTACAAGCAGGTGTCGCGCGGCGCCACCGACCACCTGGAGGCGGTCGAGATCATGTTCGATCCCGCGAAGGTCAGCCGCGAGACGCTGCTGGAGATGTTCATGCGCTCGATCGACCCGACCGATGCGGGCGGGCAGTTCTGCGATCGCGGGGCGCATTACACCACGGCGATCTTCGTCGAGGACGCGCAGGAGCGCGCGTTGGCCGAGAAGGTGATCGCCGAAGCCGAGGCGGATCTGGGCCGCGACATCGTCACGCCGGTGCTGCCGAAGAAGGAATTCTACAAGGCCGAGAAGTATCACCAGGACTATTACAAGAGCCAGGAGGTGGTCCTGTTCACCCGTTTCGGCCCCACGACGCGGGCGAAAGCCTACGAGAAATACCGGCAGGGCTGCGGCCGGGACGCGCGGGTGCGCCAACTATGGGGCGACGACGCGCCCTTTGTCGGCAGCTGATTTCACGGCCGGAATGCAGGCTGGCGACCCCGGCAGGATTCGAACCTGCAACCTGCCCCTTAGGAGGGGGCTGCTCTATCCAGTTGAGCCACGGGGCCACGCCGGAGTTCTTTAGCGGCTGCGCGCCGCTTGAACAAGGTCGGTGGTTCACGCTAGCATCGGGTCCGACGCATTTTCAGGACGAATTGCCGTGACCTCACACCCTGCCCGCCCGCTGACCCTGCGCGATGTCTCCGAAGCGTCAGGGGTGTCGGAAATGACTGTCAGCCGTGTCCTGCGCGGCAAGGGTGACGTGTCGCCCGCCACGCGCGACAGGGTTCTGGCGGCGGCCAAGGCGCTGGGATACGTGCCCAACAAGATTGCCGGCGCGTTGGCCAGCCAGCGGGTGAACCTGGTGGCGGTGATTATCCCGTCGATGTCCAACATGGTGTTTCCCGAGGTGATGACCGGTATCAGCAAGGTACTGGAGGATACCGACCTGCAACCGGTAGTCGGCATCACCGATTACCTGCCGGAGAAGGAAGAGAAGGTTCTCTACGAAATGCTGTCCTGGCGGCCCTCGGGGGTTATCATCGCGGGGCTGGAGCATTCGGATGCATCGCGCGCGATGCTGCGCGCGGCCGGTATCCCGGTGGTCGAGATCATGGATGTGGATGGCCATCCCGTCGATGCCATGGTCGGCATCTCCCACCGGCGCGCGGGGCGCGAGATGGGGCAGGCGATACTCAAGGCCGGGTATGAAAAAATTGCGTTCCTGGGCACGAAGATGCCGCTGGATCACCGCGCGCGCAAACGGTTCGAGGGGTTCACGCAGGCGCTCGCCAAGGGCGGGATCGAGATCGCCGACCAGGAATTTTACTCGGGTGGGTCGGCCCTGGCCAAGGGGCGGGAGATGACGAAAGCCATCCTGGAACGCAGCCCGGATCTGGATTTCCTGTATTATTCCAACGACATGATCGGGGCGGGTGGCCTGCTGTACCTGATCGAGCAGGGCTATGACATTCCCGGGCAGATCGGTCTGGCGGGGTTCAACGGTGTCGATCTGTTGCAGGGGTTGCCGCGCAAGCTGGCCACGATGGACGCGTGCCGCTCGGAGATCGGGCGCCGCGCCGCCGAGATCGTCGTGGCGCGCAGCAGGGACGAAGAACCCACCGAAAACGCCGTGGTTCTGACGCCCACCATCAGCTATGGCGACACGTTGCGCCCCTGATCGCGCCTCTCGCCGGAGATACCTCGCGCCGGTGTCTTTGCCGTTACGACGCAACGGCGCGCTGGTCATCGGCCGGGTTGGCGGGCCATAAGAGCGCCAGACATGCGAACAGGGAGGAAGACCATGTATGACGTGATCGGCAGCGCCAAGAGCCGCGCATTCCGCGTGATGTGGATGCTGGAGGAACTGGGCGAGCCTTATACCCATACGGATGTGAGCCCGCATTCCGACGAGGCGCGACGTGCGAACCCGTCGGGCAAGATCCCGGCGCTGCGCGACGGCGATGCGGTACTGACCGATTCCACCGCGATCCTGACTTACCTGGCCGACAAGCATGGCAAGCTGACCTACCCTGCGGGAACGGTGGAGCGCGCGCTGCAAGACGCCCTGACGCATACGGCGCTGGACGAGCTGGACGCGGTCCTGTGGACCGCTGCGCGGCACAGTTTCGTATTGCCCGAGGACCAGCGCGTGCCGCAGGTGAAAGACAGCCTGAAATGGGAGTTTGCGCGAAACGCCGGTAATCTGGCTGACCGGATCGAAGGGCCGTTCCTGATGGGTGAGCGGATGACCATCGCCGATATCGTCGCGGCGCATTGCCTGAACTGGGCGTATGGCGCGAAATTCCCTGTCGAGGACGAGCGCCTGCTGACCTATGGCAAGGCGATGCGCGAACGCGAGGCGTTCAAGCGCGCGGCGGGGAAGTAGGCCGCGACGCTCAATGCCAGTGGGCGGCATGGCGCCCGGCCCACAGGCCGGTGGCCAGACAGGCGGTCAGCAGGTAGCCGCCTGTCGGGGCTTCCCAATCCAGCATTTCACCGGCCGCGAAGATGCCGGGACGGGCGCGAATCATCAGTTGGTCATCGAGCGCGTCCAGGCGTATCCCCCCGGCGGTCGAGATCGCCTGATCCATCGGGCGCGGGCCGATCAGGGGGGCCGGCAGCGCCTTGACCAGCGGGGCGATGTCGTCCGGCAGGGGACGGGCAAATTCCATCAGCAGCGCCTGCTTGACCGGATCGAGGCGAAGGGTCTTGCGCAGGTGGTTGGCAAGGCTGGTTTTTCCGCGCGGTCGGGCAAGGCGGGCGCGGATGGCGTCCAGTGACAGGTCGGGCGCCAGGTCGAGGGTGAGTTGCGCGCCCTCGCGCAGGGGGCGCGACAGGGCGTAGATACCGCCGCCTTCGACCCCGTCGCGCGAGATCACGAATTCGCCGCGCAGGGTGGTCGGCCCGGCGCGCAGGCCGACGTTCTTGACCGGCGTGCCGAAATGGCGCGCCATGTGCGCCGACCAGTTGACGGCGAAGCCCATGTTCGCGGGTTGGAACGGCGCAAGGGGCACATTCCCCATCAGCCCCGCCCATGCCCCGTCCGAGCCAAGGCGCGCCCAACTGGCGCCGCCGCAAGCCAGAACGGCGGTACGGGGGGCAACCCGGCAGGCGCCGCCGGGTGTGTCGAAGACAAAGGCATCGGTCCATTCCGTCCAGCGCCAGCGCGTTTCCAGCCGCACGCCCAGACCGCGCAGCCGCGCCAACCAGGCGCGCAACAGCGGCGAGGCCTTCATCGCCTTGGGGAATACACGCCCTGAGGAGCCCGTGAAAACCGGCTGACCCAGATCGCGCGCCCATTGCTGCACCTCGGCGGGACCGAAGGCCGCGAGCGCGGGACGCAGGGCCTTGGCGGCCTCGGCATAGGGGGGCAGGAAGGTGGCCAGCGGTTCATCCTTGGTCAGGTTCAGGCCCGATTTGCCCGCCATCAGGAACTTGCGCGCGGCGGATGGCCTGGCCTCGGCGATCAGGACGGTTCGACCGGCGCGGGCCATGGCCTCGGCCGCCATGAGGCCGGCAGGGCCGGCGCCTACGACCAGCGCGTCGCAGTCAACGGTCATGGGCGATGGATCTTGTTGCGGCAAGCGGGGCTTCTATTCTTGGTCTCGGTGAGGCGCATGACGGGGGCGGCGGTATGACAGGCGACGGGACGAAGGATGTGCAATGTCCGCTGTGCGGTCGTCCGATCCCGGCGCATGTCAGGCAAAGCCTGCACCATTTGACACCCAAGCTGAAGGGGGGCAAGGGCGGGCCGGTGGTGCGGCTCCACCAGATTTGCCACAACGAGATCCATGCGACGCTGACCGAGGCGGAACTGGCGCGCGCATACAACACCATAGAGGCGTTGCGCGCGCATCCGCGACTGGCGCGGTTCATCGCCTGGGTGGCGAGGCGACCGCCCGATTTCCATTCCCGGACCCCCGGCGCGCGGCGCAAGCGGTAGGACGGTGGGCGCCGCAACGATGTCACTACATGTGCCGCGCGGTGCCCGATGCGGGGCGGGGCGTGTTGGCCCCGAGCGCCCGGCCCGCGGGCCGGGGCGAATGTTCACTGTTGCTCGGCTGTACACAGCGCCTTGATCCCCTGGGCGATGCGCGGATCGGCGGCCAGCGTATCGGCGGCGATGGCGCGGGCCTCGTCCAGCAGTCCGGCCGGGTCGCAGACGCGATCGACCAGGCCGAAGGTCAGCGCGGTATCGGCGTCGATCTTCTGCCCGCCCATCAGCAGCAGCCTGGTCCGGGCGGGACCGATCAGCGCCGCCATGCGCCCCGGATCGGAGGGTTGCGGCAGGTAGCCCAGCTTCATCACCGGGTAGAAGAACCTGGCCCCCGGCACCGCGAGGCGCAGATCGCAGGCCAGCGCCATGCCCATTGCGCCGCCGGCCAGCGTGCCGTTGAGCGCGGCGATGGTCAGCCCCGGCAATGCAGCGATGGCCGATGACAGCTCTTCCCACAGCGGGCTGGTGGCGAGGCCGGCGCGTGCGGCGTCCAGGTCCGCGCCGGCGCTGAACACCCGGCCACGCCCGGTGAGAATCACGGCGCGGGCCTGCTGCGCATCGCGGGCTATGCGCACAAGTTCCTGAAGCATTTCGGGAGTGAGCGAATTCGCCTTGTCGGGCCGGTCGAGCGTGATCGTCCAAAGCCCGTCATCGGCGCGGTCCAGCCCGATCATGCCAGGCCCACACGCTTGCGGATGCCGGGTTCGCGCAGCGACACCTCGCGTCCGATCCAGTCGTCGGCGTCGGGGCTGCACATCCACAGCAGGGTGTGCGCGGGCCATTCCGGCGGGATGTGGTCGGACCAGTCCAGCTGCGCCACGGGGCCGACGCCGCTTTGCTTGATGGTGCGCTGCATGTCGGTGGCGACGGTGCCGGGGGATAGCCCCATGATCCGCAAGCCGGCGCTGCGTTCCTCGCGGTCGGCGCAGGCCGTCAGCATGGCCGCGCCCGCCTTGGAGGCGCAATAGGCGCTCCAGCCCTCCAGCGGGTTGTGGGCGGCGCCGGAGCTGACCGTGATGATGGTGCCGCCGCGCGCCTGCATCACGGGAATCGCCGCGCGCATGCCGTTGAACACGCCGGTCAGGTTGACCTGGATGGCGCGCGCCCATTCATCGGGGTCTGCCTCGGCCAGGGGGCCGATCGGCTCGATCATGCCGGCATTGCCGATCAGGATGTCCAGCGCGCCGAACCTGTCGATGCAGGCGGCGATGGCGGCGTTGACATCGGCGTAGTTGCTGACATCGCAGGCAAGCGCCAGCGCCCTGTCGCCGATTTCTTCGGCCAGGGCGGTGGTGGCGTCGATGCTGCGCGCCGCGAGAGCGACATTTGCGCCTGCCTCGGCAAAGATACGGGCACTGGCGGCGCCGATGCCGCGGCTGGCGCCGGTAATCAGAACGGTTTTTCCTGTAAGGTCGATCATCTGGCTCCTCCGTGTTCAGATCCCGTGTTAGACTGCGCGGATGGAGTGGTCCAGCATGTTGATCGCTTGACGCGGCGCGGACATGCGAAGAAGCTGGGTCGGACATTTGCATCAAGGGTGAGGCGTGATGACCAGATTTTGGATGAGCCGTGCGGTCGTGATGGCCGCGTTTGCATGGACGACCCCCGCGGTGGCGGATGTGACCGCCAAACAGGTCTGGCAGGATTTCAAGGCGACCTATGCGGACATGGGCATCGTGATGACCGCCACCGAGGAAGCCTCGGCGCGGGGGCTGAGCGTGCGCGACATGGTGATGCGCATGCAGTTGCCCGAAGACGAGGGCACCGTCGAGATCACGGTGCCGGGGCTGTCGCTGACGAATGTCGGCGATGGCACTGTCGAGCTGGGCCTGCCGAACGTGATGCCGATCACCGTCCTTGTGAACCCCGCCGACGAAGAGAGCGTCGAGATCACCCTGGAGCACGCGCAAACGGGGTTTTCGACGATCGTGTCGGGCAATCCCGGCGAGACCATGAACTATGCCTATTCGGCGGCGGAAACGTCGCTGCGGCTCAATAGCGTTCTGGTGGACGGAGAGCCGAAGGATGTCGGCACAGCGATGATCAGCCTGAACAACATCGCCGGTGTCAGCGAGATCGTGACCGGCGCCATGCGCGCCTACACCTCGGACGTGACGGTTGGCTCTTTGGGCTATGACATCGATGTCGTCGATCCCGAGAGCGAGGACGGTTTTGTCAGGTTCGAGGGCCAGTTGAACGACCTGAGCAGCGAGGGCGAGGGCCGCATACCCGAAACCGTCGATTACCGCGAGGACATGGCCGGCGCGATGCGCGCGGGTTTCGGCATGGCGGGCACGCTGGCTTATGAAAGCGGCAGCAGCGAGTTCTCGACGAATGCCGATGGGGTGCAGAGCAAGGGCATGACGCAGTCCGGTGGCGGGACATTGGAATTCGCCATGTCGAAGGACGGGTTGCGCTATGGCGTGGGCGCGCGCGACATGGTCGTGAACATGACCAGTTCGGAAATGCCGTTTCCCGTTGCCCTGAGCCTGGCCGAGATGGACCTGGGCCTGACGGTGCCGGTGAGCCGCAGCGACGAGCGGCAGGACTTCGGTCTGAAACTGACCCTGCGCGAGCTGGCCGTGCCCGAGCAGATGTGGGCGATGGTCGATCCCGGTGGACAGTTGCCGCATGACCCGGCGACGGTGCGTGTCGATCTGGGCGGCAGCGTGACGGTAGAGCAGGACATGATGAACGCCGAGAAGATGGAGAGCCTCGATCAGCCCCCCGGCAAGCTGCATAATGCAACGCTCAATGCGCTGGAAGTGTCGGTGGCCGGTGTCGAACTGACCGGCGAGGGCGGGTTTACCTTCGACAATTCCGATCTGGAGACGTTCGATGGCATGCCGCGCCCCGAGGGCCAGATATCGCTGCGGTTGGAGGGGGCGCATGCCCTGCTGGACAAGCTGACGGCGATGGGGCTGATGCCGGAACAACAGGTGACCGGCATGCGCATGATGCTGGGCCTGTTCTCGACCCCGGCGGGGGATGATGTGCTGACTTCGGATGTCAAGGTCACGCCCGACGGCAAGGTTCTGGCGAACGGCGAGCGGATCAGATAGCGCGACCAGGTCGCGCCGCGGCTGATGTGACGCGGAGCCTCTGGGGGCGCCGCCCCCCGGACCGGTTGGCCATTTTCGGCCGTGGGAACCTTGAGGTGGTGCGCTTGCAAGGCGGTGTGATGCGGGCTACCTGCCTTGGGTGCTATAGTGAAAGGCCCAAGCCCATGACCGATACACCTGAAGCCCTGACGCAGGCCCTGCTGGAGGCGGCGAACCGGGCCGGCGCGGATGCCGCCGACGCCATGGCGGTGCGCGACACCTCGCTGAGTATCGATGTGCGTGGCGGCGTCCTGGAGCAGGCCGAGCGCGCCGAAAGCACCGATATCGGGTTGCGGGTGATGCTGGGCCGGCGGCAGGCATGCGTCTCGGCGTCCGACACGCGCGCCGAGACGATGGAGGCGATGGCCGCCCGCGCCGTGGCGATGGCCCGGGAAGCCCCCGAAGACCCGACCGTGGGCCTGGCCGAGCCGGGGCAACTGGTGCAGGAATGGGATATCGAGGCGCTGGAGCTGAGCGATGCAGCGGCGGAGCCGGGGCCGGAGATGCTGGAAGAAGATGCGCGGCGCGCCGAGGCGGCAGCGTTGGGCGTGGAAGGTGTAAGCCAGGTTCAATCGGCCAGCGCGGGCTATGGGCGCAGGTATGTTCACCTGGCGGCGAGCAACGGGTTTTCGGGCGGTTACGGGCGCACCGATCGTGCGCTGAACTGCGTGGCGATCGCCGGCACCGGCACCGGCATGGAGCGTGACCACGACGCGGACATGCGCATTTTCCAGGCCGATCTGCGCACGGCCGAAGATATCGGCCGCAGCGCGGGCGAGCGGGCGGTTGCGCGAATGTCGCCGCGGCGACCGCGCACCGGGGCGTTTCCGGTTTTGTATGACGAGCGGGTGGCGGCAAGCCTGATCGGGCATCTTCTGGCCGCCGTCAACGGCACCGCGATTGCGCGCGGGGCGTCGTGGCTGCGCGATGCGCAGGGGCAGGCGGTGTTGCCGGAGGCGCTGTCGCTGATCGAGGATCCGCACCGGCCGCGCGTGGCCGGGTCGCGCCCGTTCGATGCCGAGGGCCTGCCGACACGGCGGCGCGCGATCGTGGAGAACGGGGTGCTGACCGGCTGGACCCTGGACCTGGCGACGGCACGCAAGCTGAATCTGCAATCGACGGGCAACGCGGCGCGGGGAGCCGCGGCGCCGCCGTCGCCGTCGAACTGGAACGTGGCGCTGACGCAAGGCGGTCAGAGCCGCGAGGATTTGCTGCGCGAGATGGGCACCGGCCTGTTGGTGACGTCGATGATCGGCAGCACGATCAACCCCAATACCGGCGATTATTCGCGCGGCGCCAGCGGGTTCTGGGTGGAAGGCGGCGAGATCGCCTATCCCGTCAACGAATGCACCATCGCGGGCAACCTGCGCGAGATGTTGATGCGGGTGACGCCGGCCAACGATGCGCGGACGCACCTGTCGCGGGTGGTTCCGTCGCTATTGGTCGAGGGGATGACCCTTGCCGGGGAGTGATGACGACCTCGATCTGCTGATCGGTGCGGCGCATGCGGCTGCGGAAATCGCCACGCGCTATGTGGGCGGGGCCCTGGACATCGTGGACAAACCCGGCGGTGCGGGGCCTGTGACCGCGGCCGACCTGGCGGTGAACGCGGTTCTGGAAGAGCGGTTGCGCGGGGCGCGGCCCGGCTATGGCTGGCTGTCGGAGGAGAGCCCGGACGATGCCGATCGCCTGACACGGGAGGCGGGTTTCATCATCGATCCGATCGATGGCACGCGCAGCTTCATCGAGGGCTCGGACGCCTGGGCGCATTCCCTGGCAGTTGTGCGGGGCGGCGAGGTAACTGCGGCTGTCGTGTTCTTGCCGCTCAAGGACAGGATGTACACGGCACGGACGGGGGGCGGTGCGGCGCTGAATGGGCAGGCAATACGCCGGTCCGGGCGTGCGGACCTGGAGGGGGCGACGGTGCTTGCGGCGCGCCCGGCCTTCGACGCCCAGCACTGGCGCGGGATCGGGGCGCCGCGGGTGACACGGCACCACAGGCCATCGTTGGCTTATCGTTTGTCGTTGGTGGCCGAGGGCCGGTTCGATGCCATGCTGACCTTGCGTGACAGTTGGGAATGGGACATCGCCGCCGGCGCGCTGATCCTGTCAGAGGCGGGCGCGGTCGTGACCGACAGGGCGGGCGCGCCACTGGTCTTCAACAAGGTATGGCCGCAGGCGCGCGGGGTGCTGGCGGGAACACCGTCGGTTCATGCCGCGCTGCTTGCCGGTTTGCGCCCCGACGATGCGGATGCGGACGAAACCTGAGCATCGGCGCACGCGCCATTCACGGTTGGCGTTGCGCCCGTAACCGGCGAAACGCGGACGTGCCGACGGTCAGCATGTGCTTTCCTTTGGTTCACAATCGCGCTCTGGCGCATTAGGTTGAGCCCGGCGAGACAAACCAAAGGATAAGACCCATGACACAGCGCCTGCACCTGGTTTTTGGCGGTGAACTGGTGGACCCGTCCTCCAACACGTTCAAGAACGTGGATGATATCCATGTCGTCGGTATCTTTCCCGATTACGAAAGCGCGCATGCCGCGTGGAAGGCCGAGGCACAACGCACCGTGGACAATGCCCACATGCGGTATTTCATCGCCCATCTTCACCGGCTGCGCGACGAGGAGACAGAGGCTTCGCCGACCGAGGAACTGGGCTGACGGGCGATGGTTCTGCGCCTGCTGGGGCTACCGGCCTACATGGCGATGGCGCATGGCGCCGCGCCCGTCGAGACGCGCGAGGCGCCTCAACGCCCCGAAGGCGAACTTGTCTGGGGCCATGCCGGCAGCTCGGGGCGGATTCTGGCGCTGTGTGACTTGGCCGAGCGACTGGCGATGCAGCGCCCCGGCCTGCGCATGTTGTTGACGATAGGGCAGGCCGAGCAGAGCCTGCCCGATCTGCCGGAGCGTGTGATCTTGCAGACGGTGCCACCCGAATCGCTACCGGCCGTCGAGGCGTTCCTGGAGCATTGGCACCCCGATCTGTGCATCTGGACGGTTGGAAATCTGCGTCCGGCATTGATCGAGTGCAGCGCCGAGGCGGGCATTCCTCTGTTCCTGGTCGATGCGGGCGAGACCGGATTCGAGGGTGTGCGCGGGCGTCCCTGGCCCGACCCCGTGCGCGCGGTGCTGCGCCGTTTCGACTGCATCATGGCCGCGTCCGGCCCCGCGTCGCGCCGGTTGATCCGCCTTGGCGTGCCGGCCGAGCGGATCAGCGTCAACGGCACCATGCAGAGCGGGACCAGCGCCATTCAGTGCAACGAAGAGGATCGTGAGGCGCTGGAGGCGGCGATAGGCGGACGACCGACATGGTTGGCGGCACTGGTGCAGCGGGGCGAGTTGGCTGCGATCACGGAGGCGCATCGCGCCGCGTTGAGATCGGCGCATCGGCGCCTGCTGATCCTGGCGCCGGATGATCCCGGTGAAGGCGAGGAAATGGCGCACAGTTTGCGCGCGCAAGGATGGCGCGTTGCACGCCGGTCGGTGGGCGAGATGCCGCAGGAGACGACGCAGATACTGCTGGCGGATACGGGGGGGCATGACCTGGGCCTGTGGTATCGGTTGGCACCGGTCACCCTGATGGGCAGTTCGCTGGAGCCCGGCCATGGCGGACGTGACCCGTTCGGGCCTGCGGCGCTGGGCTCGGCCATTCTCCACGGGCCGAACGTGACGCACTATCGCCCGGCCTATGCGCGGTTTTCCGAGGCGGGCGCGGCGCGCGTGGTCAGGGATGCGGAGACACTGGCGGCCGCGTTGACCCATCTGACCGCGCCGGACCAGGCCGCCGTCATGGCCCATGCGGCGTGGGAGGTGGCCACGGACGGGGCCGAAGTGACAAACAAGGTGATCGACATGGCGCAGGACGCGCTGGATTTGCGCGGGGGTGGCGTGTGATGCGGGCGCCCGGGTTCTGGTACACGCCGCCGCGGCGGCCGGCGTGGCAGGCGCGGCTGCTGGCGCCGCTGGGGGCGCTCTACGGTTGGGCGACGGCGCGACGCGTGTCGCGGGGACAGGGCGCGCGCGTGGGTGTGCCGGTGATCTGTGTCGGCAACCTGAACGCGGGCGGCACCGGCAAGACGCCGACGGTGATCGCCCTGCTGGAGATGCTGCGCACCCGTCACGTCGATGCGCATGTCGTGTCGCGCGGGCACGGCGGGCGGTTGACCGGCCCGGTCGAGGTGAACCCCGCCCGCCATACCGCCGCGCAGGTGGGCGACGAGCCGCTGTTGCTGGCCGCGTTCGGGCGGGTGTGGGTGGCGCGGGATCGCGCCGCGGGCGCGGCGCAGGCGGTGCGCGCCGGGGCGCAGGTGATCGTGATGGATGACGGGTTCCAGAACCCGGACCTCGAGAAGGATCTGTCGATCATGGTGGTGGACGCGGCCAAAGGGTTCGGCAACGGCCGGTGCCTGCCCGCGGGACCGCTGCGCGAGCCGGTGGCGGCGGGGCTGGCACGGGCGGACATGGTGTTGTCGATCGGTCCGGGTGAGGCGCAGGACCGGTTCACGCGCGACTGGGGCGACGCGTTGGCGGCCGTCCCGCATCATGTCACCGGCGCGCTGGAGCCGTTGCAGACCGGCATGTCCTGGGACGACACGCCGTTCCTGGCCTTTGCCGGGATCGGTCACCCCGAGAAATTCTTTGCCACGCTGCGCAGCCTGGGGGCGCAACTGATCCGGGCCGAGGCGCTGGACGATCACCAGGCGTTGACGCCCGCCCTGTTGACGCGGCTGGAGCACGAGGCGCGTTTGCGCGGCGCGCAGCTGGTAACGACGGAGAAGGACGCCGTGCGCCTGCCGCCACGGTTTCGCGCCCAGGTAATCACCCTGCCGGTGCGGTTGCGGCTGGACGATGACGCGCCGCTGTCGGCGGCGCTGGATGCGTTGCGCTGATACGCGCGGCCGGACTGCTCAGGCGCTGTTGTCCTCGCCCAGCTTGGGCGCGGGGCGGGTGAGCGCCAGGTCGGCCCCGGAGAAGCGGAACGGCGCGCGCACGCCGGGCACACCGTCGAGGTCGATGCGCATGCCGCGCGCGATCACCTGCGGATCGGCGAACACCTCGGCCAGGTCATTGATCGGACCGGCGGGAATGCCGTGTTCCTCGCAACCCGACAGCAACTCGGCCCTGGTGCGCCGCGCGGTTTCGGCCATCAGGTGGGCGATCATCTCGGGGCGGTTTGCCACCCGGTCGGGGTTGCGCAGAAACCTGGGATCTTCGGCCATCCAGTCCAGCCCGAGCAGGCGGCAGAGCCGCTGATACTGGGCATCGTTGCCGGTGGCGATGATGATGTGCCCGTCGCTGCAATCGAACACCTGGTAGGGCGTGAGGTTGGGGTGGTAATTACCGGTGCGGCCGGGCGGCGTGCCGGTGGACAGGTAATTGAGCGCCTGATTGGCTGTCACGGACACGGCGACGTCGAGAAGCGCCATGTCGATATGCTGTCCGTGGCCGGACTGGGCGCGCTGGTGCACGGCGGCCAGGATGGCGGTGGTGGCGTAGACCCCGGTGAAGATGTCGGTGACCGCCACGCCGGCGCGCTGCGGCTGGCCGTCGGGCTCGCCGGTGATCGACATCAGGCCCGACATGCCCTGGATGATGTAGTCATATCCCGCCCGGTGGGCATAGGGGCCATCCTGTCCGAAGCCGGTGATCGAGCAATAGATCAGCCGCGGATTGATCGCGGCGAGGCTATCGTAATCGAGGCCATACTTGGCCAGTCCGCCCAGCTTGAAGTTCTCGATCAGGATATCGGCATCTGCGACCAGCTCGCGCACTTGCGCCTGCCCCTCGGGGGTGCGGAAATCGACCGTGACGCTGGCCTTGCCGCGATTGCACGAGTGAAAATAGGCGGCGCTTTCGTCTTCGTCACGCTGCACGAAGGGGGGGCCCCATTGGCGGGTGTCGTCGCCTGCGGGGCTTTCGACCTTGATGACCTCGGCACCCAGATCGGCAAGCGTCTGGCCGGCCCACGGGCCGGCCAGGATGCGTGCCAGTTCAATGACCTTGAGCCCGGCGAGTGGTGCGTTCGTCATTCGTCGGCCAGCTTTTCGTCGATGATGGAGGACAGTTCGTCGTAGGACATGTTCGAGTATTTCTGCCCGTCGATGACAAGGCTCGGGGTCGAATCGATATCGTCGGCCGCGGCGTTCTGCTGGTACCATGCGACCAGCGTGCGCGCCTTGTCGTTATCGGCGAGGCAGGCGTCGAGGCGTTCATCGTCCAGCCCGGCGACGCGGCCGATCTTGCGCAGGTTCTCGACGACGGCGGACGGGTCGCCCTCGCCGATCCAGTCGCGCTGTTGCGAATAGAGCAGGTTGGTCACCCCGAAAAAGCGGTCGGGATCGCAGCGCGCCACCAGCGCGGCCCACAGGCCGAGCCTGTCGAAATAGACGTCACGGTAGATGAAGTGCACCTTGCCGGTATCGATATAGTCGGCCTTGAGTTTCTTGAGCGGTCCCAGGTGGAAGGTGGCGCAGTGCGGGCAGGTGTAGGACGCGTATTCCACCACGGTGACCGGCGCGTCGGCATCGCCCAGTGTCATTTCCACGACGCCGGAGGTGTCAATGTCCGCGGCGGAATCCTGGGCGTTGGCGGCGCCGAGCGGCGGCAGCTTGGGGCTGGTCTGCTGCTGGATCGCCCACCAGCCGCCGAGTGTGAGGATGCCGGCGCCAAGCGCGACGAGTGCGGTTCTGCGGTTCATGTGATAGCCTTTCTCAAGTTCTGTTCCTGGAGAGCACGTTACGCGCCAGTGTTTCAAGCGCCTGTCGCAGCGCGGTATCGTTGACGTCGCCCGACATCTGCGCCGCGTCGCGGGTTACCGCAGGGTGCGGGGCGGGCGCAGGATCGGTTTGGTCGCGCCGGCGGGCGTGATCGAAGCTGACCTGCCCATCGTGAAAACCGGTCGGCGCGGTCTGGGTGATCCGCACGCGCGAGATGGCGTTGTAGCCGTAAACGGCGTTCACCTTTTCGCGCAGCTGTTCCTTCTGCATTTCCAGCATCGGTGCCTGCGGACCGGTGGTCAGGACGGTCAGCGTCGCGCCAAAGCCCTGCCGCCCATATTTCACCTCGACCGGGCGGGCGATGGTGGCGATGTCCGGCCCGGCGATTTCCGCCCAGTGGGTCAACAGCCGCGTGACCGCGAAACCGCGCGATTCGCCGATCCGGCGGATCTGCCCCTGTAGCAGCGTGGAGGTGCGTTTGAACCCCTTGGATTTCCGGGGGGTGGTCATTACTTGCATCCCGTTCTTTTGCCCTATTCTAGTGGGCATGAAAACGGTTGCCATTCAATATCAGTGCCCGGGGGACATAAAGTTTGCGTGACGATGCCGATTTTACCCGGCGAGCGGCGGATCTGCTGGCCTGGTATGACGCCAACGCCCGGGAAATGCCGTGGCGGGTGCCGCCTGCCGACCGTACGGCGGGGGCGCGGCCCGATCCCTACGCGGTGTGGTTGTCCGAGGTCATGTTGCAACAAACCACCGTGGCGGCGGTGCGCGGGTACTTTCAGCGCTTCATGGCGCGCTGGCCGGACGTGGCGGCACTGGCCGCGGCCGAGGATGGCGAGGTGATGGCCGAATGGGCCGGGCTGGGTTACTACGCGCGGGCGCGCAACCTGCTGAAATGCGCGCGTGTGGTGGTGGCCGAACATGACGGGCGGTTTCCCGATACGCGAAGCGCATTGCAGGCGTTGCCGGGGATCGGACCGTATACCGCGGCCGCGATCGCCGCGATCGCGTTCGACCGGTCCGAGGTGGTGGTGGATGGCAACGTGGAACGGGTGATGGCGCGCCTGCACGATCATCGCGCGCCGTTGCCGCGCGCCAAGCCGGTGCTGACTGAAATGGCGGCGGCGCTGACCCCCGACGCGCGGCCGGGCGATTACGCGCAGGCGGTTATGGACCTGGGCGCGACGATCTGCACGCCCAAGAAGCCCGCCTGCGGCATCTGCCCCTGGTGCGCCCCCTGTGCGGCGCGCGCGGCGGGCAGCGCGGCGGACCTGCCGGCCAAGACCCCGAAGAAGGCCAAGCCGGTGCGTCACGGTCGCGCCTATGTGGCGCGGCGGCGCGATGGCGCCTACCTGCTGGAGCGACGGCCCGAGCGCGGGCTGCTTGGCGGGATGCTGGGTTGGCCGGGGTCGGAGTGGACCGATGCGCAGCTGCCGCCCGAGGCGCCGCCCGTCGCAGCGCCATGGCGCGCGGTGGCCGGCGAGGCACGGCACACCTTCACGCATTTCCACCTGCGCCTGCGCATATATGTCGCCGATCTTGCGCTTGACGCGGACCCGGGCACGGGTGTCTTTATTCCGGCGCAGGAGTTCCGGCCCTCGGACATGCCGACCGTAATGCGCAAGGTATTCGATCTGGCGCGGGACGGGTTCGATGACCCGGAATGATGCCTGAGCCGGCCCATTACGGAGCATGACCATGATCTCTTCGTCCCAAATCGTCCGATTGCAAAATGCAGTGCCGTTCTGGATGTCGCTGGGCCTGATCCCGGTGGCGTGGGTGGGCGCGCTCTGGGGCGGCTGGACGGTGATCCTGCTCCCGGTCGTGACGTGGTACCTTTTTTCCGCGCTGGATGCGGTGCTGGGCCTGAACCTGGAAAATGCCGACCCGGAGACGGACGAGGAACAGTTGACGTGGTATCGCGCGATCACGCTGATCTGGGCGCCATTGCAATTCTTCACGCTGTTCGGGCTGATATGGTACGTGCCGCGGGCGGATCACCTGGGCACATTGGAAACCATCGTTCTGTTCTTCGGCGTGGGGGTGATTACCGGCACTGTCGGGATCAATTACAGCCACGAGTTGATGCATCAGCGCAATCGCTTCGAACGCTGGCTGGGCGATATCCTGTTGTCGATGGTGCTGTATTCGCATTTCCGGTCCGAGCATCTGCTGGTGCATCACGCCCATGTGGGCACGCCGCGCGACGCGGTCACGGCGCGCTATAACGAAGGGTTCCATCGGTTTTTCCCCCGCGTCCTGCGCGAATCGCCGGTCTCGGCGTTTCGGGCCGAGGCCGCGATGCTGGCGCGCAAGGGGCGGTCGTGGACCGACCGGGCCAACCCGTTCTGGCGATACTGGGCGTTGCAGGCGGCGATGCTGCTGCTGGCGCTGGCGCTGGGGGGGTGGATCGGGCTGTTGCTGTTCTTGTGGCAGGCGTTCATCGCGGTCTGGCAGCTGGAGCTGACGAATTACGTCGAACATTACGGGCTGACGCGCAAGCATCTGGGCAAGGGCAAGTACGAGCATGTCCAGCCGCGTCATTCGTGGAACGCGGCGCACAAGGCCAGCAACTGGTTGCTGATCAACCTGCAACGCCATTCCGATCACCATTACAAACCGAACCGGCGGTTCCCGCTGTTGCAGAACTATACCGAGGCGGATGCGCCGCAGTTGCCCTATGGCTATCCGATCATGACCATGCTGGCGATGATCCCGCCGCTGTGGCGGCGGGTGATGAACCCGCGCGTGCGCCGCTGGCGCGAGATGTATTACCCCGAGATCACGAACTGGCGTCCCTACAACAAGGCGCAGACGCCCGTGCCGCAGTAGTGGCTGGCGCCCGGTCCTTGCACGAGACTGTCGCAACCAGATGAAAAGGGCCCCGCCGGGCAGGCGGGGCCAGTCGGGTGCCCGCGATGTCAGGCAACGGGCACCGGCGGTAACAGTATGGCGATCAGGCGGTTTTCTCGGCGCGGATCTGCTGGCGCAGCAGGTCGATGGGCACGGTCTTGCCGTCGCGCCGGAAGCACCAGTAGGTCCAGCCATTGCAGCTTGGCGCGCCTTCCAGCGCGGCGCCGACCTGATGGATCGAGCCGTTGACGCCGTCGGCGACCAGGGTTCCGTCGGCGCGGACCTTTGCGGCGGCCTTGCCGTTGATGGAGGTCAGCACCTCGCCGGGGCGCAGCAGGCCGCGTTCGATGAGCTGACCGAAGGGGATGCGCGGCTCGGACCGTTTGGAGGCGCTGACCTGTAGGGCCTCGCGGTCATAGCGGCGCACGGCGTCGATGCGTTTCTCGGCGGCGGCGCGATAGGCGGCCTCGCGTTCGATGCCGATGAAATCGCGGCCCAGCATCTTGGCCACGGCGCCGGTGGTGCCGGTGCCGAAAAACGGGTCGAGCACCACGTCGCCGGCATTTGTCGAGCCGACCAGCACCCGGTGCAGCAGGCCTTCGGGTTTTTGCGTTGGATGGGCCTTGTTGCCGTCGTCATTCTTGAGCCGCTCGTGCCCCGAGCAGATCGGCAGCACCCAGTCACTGCGCATCTGGATCCCTTCATTGAGGGACTTGAGTGCCTCGTAGTTGAAGGTGTATTTCGCGCCTTCCGACTTGCTGGCCCAGATCATGGTTTCGTGGGCGTTGGTAAAACGCTTGCCGCGGAAATTGGGCATCGGGTTGGTCTTGCGCCAGACCACGTCGTTGAGAATCCAGTAGCCGGCGTTCTGCATCGCGGCGCCGACGCGGAAGATGTTGTGATACGACCCGATCACCCAGATCGCGCCGCCGGGCTTGAGCAGGCGGCGCGCGGCGGTCAGCCAGGCCTCGGTGAAGCGGTCATAGGCCGCGAAGGAGGCGAATTGATCCCAGGCGTCATCGACGGCATCGACACGGCTGTTGTCGGGACGGTGCAGGTCACCCTTGAGTTGCAGGTTGTAGGGTGGGTCCGCAAAGATCAGGTCAACAGAGTTTTCCGGCAGACTGTTCATCACCTCGATGCAGTCGCCATCCAGAATCGTATTGAGGGGGAGCGCATCCACGCCCGTGGTCTTTGTCATTGCTGTCATTCTCTGCCTCTGGAGCTGGCGCTTTTGATGCGCTCTATGTTCGCAGACAAAGATGAGTCAAAGCCGATTCGCGGTCAATTTCTTTTTTGAATCAGTGACTTACATTTTTATGTTGATACAAGATATTGTGCACCGGTTTGAACGAACGCCTATGGTGTGGGGTGACACCAAGATTTTGAAGCGCCTCTTTATGGCTTTTGGACGGGTAGCCCGCGTTTTGCTCCCATCCGTAGCCGGGAAACTGTTGCGCCAAATCCCGCATGTGCGCGTCACGCCATGTTTTCGCCACGATAGAAGCAGCCGCGATCGACAGCGAAAGGCCATCGCCGCCGATCACGCACTGTGCCGGAATGCCCAGACCGTCGGGGATCATGTGACCGTCGATCAGCACGTGATCGGGCGGCGCGCGCAGGCCGGCGATGGCGCGCATCATCGCGAGGTGGCTGGCACGAAGGATGTTGAGCGCGTCGATTTCTTCGACGGTGGCGTGGGCGATGCTGACCTCGGCTAAGTTCAGCAGCGTGGCGCACAGCGCCTCGCGTCGTCTGGCGGTCAGTTTCTTGGAATCGTTCAGGCCATCGGGGATGTTGTCGGGATCGAGCACCACAACGGCGGCAGCAACAGGCCCGGCGAGTGGCCCCCGGCCAACCTCGTCCACCCCGGCGATGCGGGGGGTGCCGGCCAGTATCGCCGTGCGTTCGATGGTGAAATCGGGTTCGTTCATGCGCCGGGTAAAGCGCGGATCGGCTGTGTGCGCAACGAAAAAGGGCCGGGAATGCCCGGCCCCCTGACAATGGATGGCAAAGGATCAGCGATGCGCCAGGTGATAGCCGTGCTGGCGCAGGCAGCCGGCGGAGTAACCGGCGCGGTCACGGGTGCCGTGGCGATGGTTGCCACGATGGCCCTGGCCGCTGATCCGCACCGCGCAGGCGCGCGGCAGGCTGTCGGTGAAGGTGTAGTTACGGTTCAGGCAGCGCGCCCCGAACACGCGGCGCGGTTGGCCATGGCGGCTTTGCGCGCGGATCATGCAATGGCGTGGAAGCGCGCGGCGTTGCGCACGGCGCGGCAGTGGGCGTGGCGTGACGACCGGCGCGGGATCATAGCGGCGGGTGACCTGGCCATGAGTGCGGCGGTTGTTGCGGTCGCTTAGCGCGCCGGCGATGATCGCGACGGCGGCGATGCCGGCGATGGCGCGTGCGACATCGCGATTGCCCGCCTGCGCGGTTGTTGCAGACAGGCCCGAAAGGGCGAGGGAGGCCGCGACGACGACGGCTATGAATGGGCGGGACATGGCAGGTTCCTTTCCTGTGCATTTCGGAGATCGACGCATGACCGGGCCACGCCGATGGACAGGTCCGACACTGGGCGCAGGCACGAAAGACAAGCAATAACGCGGTCGTGTTATCCGATAACAACCCGCCGGACCCGCCATGGATATTGTATATCACCGGGCCGATGCGCATTGTGGGGCCATGAAAAAGATCCTTGCCCCCATCGCCGCCGTCTTTCTTCTGGCGCAGGCATTTCCGGTGCAGGCCGCGGAGTGCTATGCCGACTACAAGGCCAAGCGCGACTCTCCGTTGCAGTTGCATTACGGTGTGATGCAGTTGTCAGGCGCGTGTTCCAGGGCCGCCGCGCGTGCAGAGGTGGCTGCCCGGCTCGAGCAGGGCGGCTGGACCCTGTTGAACGTGCTGTCGGTTTTTGACGAGTCGGGTCTGAGCGAAAGGAAGGACAGTGCAGGAAAATTCTACCTCCGCTTCTGAGGTCCGGCGCGCATCCGGGTGGCTGGTGCCATTGGGGATCGCGGGGATCGTCCTGATCCTGGCGTTGCTGGCGGTATGGCTGCTCACCAACCTGCCGGACGCCAACGCGTTCAACGCGCGGGTGGAAAAGTTGTTCGTGGAAAACGATGACCTGACCACGCAGGCGGAAATCAAGCTTCTGGAGATCCTGGCGCAGTCGGGAACGGCGTTTTCAGACACGTTGTCGGGATATCGGATGGTGATCCTGGTATTGCTGATATTCGCCACCACCCTGATGGTGGCGACCTTCGTGTTGCTGGTGATGCTGGTGGCGCTCAACCGGCGCATGGCGCAGATAGAGCAATCGGGCATCCAGGTGTCATCGCTGATGATAAGTCGGGGCGAGAACACGGTTTACCTCAACAACATGGGGTTTCGCCTGACCGGCGCGGCGATGGAGACGCTATCGGTGCTGGCCGAGGCGCGGCTGGATGATGACATCCTGTCCGGGGCCGAGATCGAGGCGATCGTTTCCGGCCGCGTGGCGGCCGAGTGCGACGAATCGGCCGGTGCAACGCGGATCAAGCGGCTGCGCGACACTTTGGGCAACCAGTTGGTCAGCGAATTGCTGGTGCGCAACATCGCGCGGCGCGGTTACATGCTGGCCGTGGACAAGGATGTGATCCAGGTGGTGTGAGCGCCGCCGTCCCCGGCGTGGCCCGCGCTAGCGTTTGGCCAGCATCGACAGGCGAATCAGTGCGCGTTCGACCAGCGCCATGGCGGGGGCGTGCTGCGCGGCCGAGCGCAGCTTGAGGTCGGTATCGGTCAGCAACGTCAGCGCCTGTTCCAGACGCGGCGCGCCCCATCCGCGGGCCTGCCGCAGCATACGGTCGCGCCGGGGGCCGAAAATGGGCGGGCGCATCCGCGCGATGCCCTGCGCCGCGCCGTCGGGGTCCGAGGCGGCGGTGTACAGCGCGCGAAAGTGGCGCGCCGCCGAGATGCACAGGCCCACGGGTTGCGTGCCCTGGGCCTGAAGGCGGCGCATCACCGGCCCGATCTCGGCCGAGCGGCCCTCGGCCACGATGTTGAGAATATCGTCAAGCTCGGCCTCGGCGGAGGCGGGGGCGCAGGCGGCAATGTCCTGCGAGGTCAACGCGCTGTCGTCGTCAAGCTTGTAAAGACCGAGCTTCGTGATGGTCTGGCGAAAATCGCCGGGGTCCAGCGTGCGTGACAACGCGGTCAGGTCGGTTATCGCCTCGGTGGCGATGTCGCGCAGGCCGGCGGCGGCAAGCTCTGCTTCGATCTCGTCGCGGGTGGGCGGATCGTCGTAGATCGCGGCGGCGCAGGCATTGGCATGGCCTTCGAACAGCTTGCGCAGCCTGGATTTCGCGGGCAGTTGCCCGGCGGTGATGATGATCTGCGCATCGCCATCGCGCCAATCGGCGAGCGCGGCAGCGATCACGTCGGCGAGGCCGTCGGTGGCGTCCTCGACAAAGGCGGCGCGGGGGCCGGGGAAGAAACTCTGTGCCTTGACCGCGTCCAGAAGCGCCGCCGGATCGCGGCGCAGATCTCCGGCGGACAGGCGGCTGAGGCGCATTTCGCCTTCGCCATCGGGGCCGATCAGGTTGGCGATCACCTCTTGCCGCTTGAGCGCGACGCGCATCGCGTCCGCGCCATGGATCAGCAACCCGGCCCGCGTCGGGTCGGGCCGGGCAAAAAACCTGTTGGCGTCGCGGGTGTTGAGCTTCATTCCGGCATGTCGCTGGCGGCGGCCAAAAGATGCGCGATCATGCGGTCGGCCAGAATCGTGGCCAGGCGCGCATGCGCGTCACGCTCGGCCGCGCTGGTTGCCACGGTTGAATCGGTGGTGGAATACCCCGTGAACCCGGTTGTGCGCCCCTCGATCAGGGGGGCATCCGCGCCGGGCAGGCGCAGGGCGTAGGCGACGTTTCCGACCACGTTGAAGCGGGTCGAGACGTTGTTGGGATCGACCGCCATTTCCTGGCGCCTGATGTCGAGATCATAGGACAGCTCGTAACGGGAGCCGCGGCCCAGGCGCTCTTCGATGCGCTGGATGAGGAGCTGCTCGACGCGGGTATCGGGCGCCTGCACCCGCACCGTCGATTGCAGCCGCCCGCCCGCGCCCTGCGGGCCGTGGACGGGGGCGAAGCCACAGCCTGCCAGCGTCAGAGCGCACAGGCCGAAAACCAGGGTTCTGCGATCAGACCACCACATTCACGATCCGCCCGGGGACGACGATCATCTTTTTCGGCGCGGCCCCGTTCAGCGCCTTTTCGACAGCATCCAGCGAAAGCGCGATCTTTTCAACCTCTGCCTTGTCCATGTCGTGCGGCACCTTGATTTCGCCGCGTCGCTTGCCGTTGATCTGCACGGGCATGATGATGGTTTCGTCCACCAGCATGTTTTCGTCCGCGACCGGCCAAGGCGCATTGGCGATCAGGCCCTCGCCCCCAAGCA
Organism: Paracoccaceae bacterium; assembly: GCA_011389955.1. Classification (GTDB taxonomy): domain Bacteria; phylum Pseudomonadota; class Alphaproteobacteria; order Rhodobacterales; family Rhodobacteraceae; genus Sediminimonas. The sequence continues at coordinate 32,886 of JAABTI010000004.1, forward strand.
GCGCCCAAAGTTCCTCGGCGAAATGGGGGGTCATGGGCGACATCAGCTGCGCCAACGCGCGCGCGGCGCGGGTCTTTGCCGCGCCGCCGGCCTGCGATTTGGCCAGCGTGTTGGTAAAGGCATAGAGCCGCGCGATGGCCGCGTTGAAACCGAAGGATTCGACCCCGCCGGTCACGTCGTGGATGGTCTTGTGCATGTCGCGCAGCAGGGCCTCGTCGGCATCCGGCGTCGCGGCCTCGGCCCTGGGGTTGTCGGCGATGTCGGACGCGATGCGGTGGACGCGGCTGAGGTGCTTGAACGCGGCATCGGCGCCTGCGGCCGTCCATTCCACGTCGCGTTCCGGCGGGCTGTCAGACAGCACGAACCAGCGCGCGGTATCGGCGCCGTATTGCTCGATGATCGAGACGGGATCGACGACGTTCTTTTTCGATTTCGACATCTTGGCGGAGGGGATCACCTCGACCGGGTCGCCGGTTTCCTTCAGCTTGCCGTCTTCGACGTCCTCGGGCAGGTGATAGACGGGCCGGCCGCGTGCGTCGCGCGTGAGGTAGATCTCGTGCGTGACCATGCCCTGGGTGAACAGCGCCTCGAACGGTTCGCGGCTCTTGGCGGGCAGGTGACCTGTTTCGTGCATGGCCCGGGCGAAGAAGCGCGAATAGAGCAGGTGCAGGATCGCGTGCTCGATTCCGCCGATATACTGGTCGACGTTCATCCAGTATTCCGCCTCGGCCATGTCGGTGGGGGTGTCGGCCCGCGGCGCGGTGAAGCGCGCGTAATACCACGAGCTATCAACGAAGGTATCCATGGTGTCGGTTTCGCGCCGGGCCGGTTTGCCGCAGGCGGGGCAGGGAACCTTGGCCCATGTCGGGTGGCGGTCCAGCGGGTTGCCGGGTTGATCAAAGCTGACGTCATCGGGCAGGCGGACGGGCAGGTTTTCCTTGCGCTCGGGCACGACGCCGCAATCGGAGCAGTGCACCACCGGGATCGGGCAGCCCCAGTAGCGCTGCCGTGAAAGGCCCCAGTCGCGCAGACGGTATTGCGTCACCCCCTTGCCGATGCCGCGCCCCTCGCAATAGTCGATGGCGGCATCGATGGCTTCTTGCCCGGTGGCGACCCCGTTAAACTCGATCCCTTTAATGTACTCAACCCGGTCTGTTTTCGGCGGCACAAATGCATGCGTCCCATTTTCAGGGTCAACAGTCACTGACAGACCGTGACCAGCCGGCGGTAGCACATTCTTATAGATTTGCTCTCGTGCTTCCCAAAATA
>JAABTI010000043.1 GCA_011389955.1 Paracoccaceae bacterium
GCCGCGCCCAGTTCCCCGGCCAGGACATTGGCCAGGTCGATCGCCATCATCTCGGAATCGGCGTATTCTGTCAGTGTCATGGTTTGATCTCCCGCCAACGGCGCCCGTCGCGATGCATCAGCGCCAGCGCCTCTTCGGGGCCGGAACTGCCCGCGTCATAGGGCAAAGGGGCGCGCCCCGTTTGCTCGCATGCCATGATCGCGGGGTCGATCCAGGCCCAGGCCGCTTCGACCTCGTCATCACGCATGAACAGGGTCTGATTGCCCCGAATCACGTCCATGATAAGCCGCTCATAGGCGTCGGGCACGTCCTCGGCCTCGGGGCCGAGCGCCTTGGCGAACGTCATGTCGAGCGGCACATCCACCAGCCGCATGCCACCCGGCCCCGGCTCCTTGATGGTCATGTCCAGGTCGATTCCCTCGTTGGGCTGCAACCTGATCGTCAGGATATTGCGATGCCGCCCCGCGTCGGGACCAAAGATGGAATGCGGCGTTTCCTTGAACACCACCGCGATTTCCGACGTGCGCGCCCGCAGCCGCTTGCCCGTGCGCATGTAGATCGGCGTCCCCGCCCAGCGCCAGTTGCTGATATGCACCCGCAGCGCCGCGAAACTCTCGGTCTTGCTGTCCGGGTTGCCCACGTCCTCGAGGTATCCCGGCCGGGTGGCATCGGCCCGGTATTGCCCCAGCACGATATCCTCGCGCGGCACCGGATCGAGCGCGCGAATGACCTTCAGTTTTTCGTCGCGCACCGCGTCGGGATCGAACTTGGCCGGCGGTTCCATCGCGATCAGGCACAGCAACTGCATCAGGTGGTTCTGAACCATGTCGCGCATCGCGCCGGCATGGTCGTAATACTCGCCCCGGCCGGACACGCCCACCGTTTCCGCCACGGTGATCTGGATGTGATCGACGTACTGGCTGTTCCACAGCGGCTCGAACAGCATGTTGCCGAACCGAATCGCCATCAGGTTCTGCACCGTCTCCTTGCCCAGGTAATGATCAATCCTGTAGATCTGATTCTCGGCGAAATGCTCGGCCAATGTCTTGTTCAGACGTCTGGCACTGTCCACGTCGCGGCCAAACGGCTTTTCCACGACGATCCGGCTTTCGCCATCGGCCATGCCATGACGGTGCAGTCGTTCGGCCAGAAGCCCGAACAGTTCCGGCCCGACCGAGAAATAGAAGGCGCGCACGCGCTCCTCGCTCAGCATCGCCGACAATTCGGACCAGCCCAGCGCCCCTTCCGCGTCGATCGCCACGTAATCGAGGATGTCCAGGAAACCTTCCACCTGCTCGGGCTGTTGCGCGGCGGGGCCGGCGAACTCGACCAGCCCGTCGCGCACGAACGCACGGTAGCCGTCACTGTCGTAGTCGGCCCGTGCCGCACCGATCACCCGCGTGCCGTCGCGCATCTGTCCCGCGCAATAGCGGCGAAACAGCGCCGGCAGGATCTTGCGACGGGCCAGATCGCCTGTGCCGCCGAACACAACCAGATCGAATGGATCGACCGGAATGATTCGAGATGCCATGTCACGCGCCCTTTCGGTGTAGCTTGCTGCCCACATTGATACCCGCGCGCAGCGGTGTAAGCACCTATTGAAATGTTAGCGCGAACATACCTTTGCTGCCATATGATCACAATGGTGTCAGGCACCGATTGGCCCCTTCTACCCGGTCAGCCATCACGCTAGCCTCTGCGCAAACGCCACGACATGGGTGAGACATGAAAGACCTGAGCGCCAACCACGGAAAATTCACCGATCCCGACATCACCGCCGATGGCAGCCGCCGCGCCTCCGTCACGCTGGAGCGGGCCGAAACCCTGTGGTTCAACACCGGCAGCCTGTGCAACATCACTTGCGCCAACTGTTACATGGAAAGCTCGCCCAGCAACGATGCGCTTGTCTACATCACCGCCGCCGAGGTCGCGGATTACCTCGACCAGATCGAAACCCGCGGATGGCCGGTGCGAGAGATCGGCTTCACCGGGGGCGAACCGTTCATGAACCCCGACATGATCGCCATGACCCGCGACGCGCTGTCGCGCGGGTACGAGGTTCTGATCCTGACCAACGCAATGCGCCCGATGATGCGCAAGCGCGTGCAGGCGGAACTTGCGCCGCTGATCGCCGCGTTCGGCGACAAGCTTACGCTGCGCATCTCGCTCGATCACTGGTCGCGCGAGATGCATGACGCCGAACGTGGGCGCAACGCCTTCGCACGCACGCTCGAAGGCATGGAATGGCTCAGGGACCAGGGCGCGCGCATGGCGGTCGCGGGCCGCACCACCTGGGAAGAGACCGAGAACGAGAGCCGCGACGGCTATGCCGCGCTCTACGCACGCCACGACTTCGACATCGACGCCCGGAACCCGGCCGTGACCGTCCTGTTCCCGGAAATGGACGAGTCCGTCGAGGTGCCCGAGATCACGACCGAATGCTGGTCGATCCTGGGCAAATCGCCGCGCGACGTGATGTGCGCCTCCTCGCGCATGGTGGTCAAGCGCAAGGGCGCCGACAAACCCACCGTTCAGGCTTGCACCCTTCTGCCCTACGCGCCCGAATTCGAACTGGGCGAAACCCTGGCCGAGGCCGAGCGCGACGTCTCCCTCAACCATCCGCATTGCGCCAAGTTCTGCGTGCTTGGCGGGGCCTCCTGCTCGGGGTGATCTACCGCGCCCTGTCGCTGCCCGGCCGCGAAATGGTGCCGCCCGCCACGGCGGCGCGCACCCCGGTGGTCGCACGGCACGAGGTGGGCAGCCCGCGCAGCACCCGCACCGCGAGGTAGGCGAACGCCTGCGCCTCCAGCATGTCGCCGTCAAGGCCGACATCCTCGACCGGACCCACCGGGCAATCCAGACCGGCGCGCAGCATTTCCATCATCACCGGGTTGTGGCGCCCGCCCCCCGTCACCAGAAGCCGCTCGGGCGGGATCGGGCAATGCTCCATCCCGCGCATCACCGCCGTCGCCGCCATCGCCGTCATCGTGGCGGCGGCGTCGGCGTCCGGCAGTTCGCGCACCAGCTCCAGCATGCCGGCAAACGCGTCGCGATCCAGCGACTTGGGCGGCATCTTGATGAAATATCCCTCGTCCAGGAACATCTCCAACGCGCCATCGGCCACCTGCCCCTGCGCAGCCAATGCGCCGCCCGCGTCATGGCTCAGCCCCCGGCGTTGCATCATCAGATCGTTGAGCGGCGCATTGGCCGGCCCCGTGTCGAACGCCAGCAACGCACCCTCGGCCTCCGGCCGGACGATGCACGGGTCCGCCCATGTCAGGTTGCCCACCCCCCCGAGATTGAGAAACGCCACCGGACCCGCCGCCCCGATCCAGCGTGCACACGCATGGTGGAAAAACGGCGCCAGCGGCGCGCCCTGCCCGCCAAGACGTATGTCCGCGCTGCGGAAATCCCACACCACGGGCACGCGCAGCCGATCCGCCAGCGCCGCGCCATCGCCTGCCTGATGGGTGCCGCGCCCGCCGGGATCATGCGCCAGCGTCTGACCGTGGAACCCGACCACGTCGATGTCCTCGAACCCCGCCAGGGCCTGCGCGTGGACGCGCTGAATCACCCGCGTCGCCGCCGCCACGCCGTCTCCCCCCGGCCATTGCCCGAGCGCCGCGCGCAAGCATGCCTGCTCTTGCGCGTCATAGGGGCGGTAGCACACCGGGCCGAAGCCCGCGATCTGGTCGCCATCGGTCTCCACAACCGCCGCATCGACCCCGTCCAGCGACGTTCCCGACATCGCGCCAAGCGCCCTGACGACCTGCGCCTTCAACATGGCCTTTTCCTTTGCTGTCAGCCTGCCTATACATGCCGCGCAAAAGCCCAAGGGACAACAGCGATGACCTACCACCCCAAATCGGATTTCATGTCGGTGATGATCGAGCGCGGCTTCATGGCCGACTGCACCGATTACCAGGCCCTCGACGAGGCTTTGTGCGCAGGTATCGTGCCCGGCTATATTGGCTTCGACGCCACCGCGAAGTCGCTGCATGTCGGATCGCTCATCCAGATCATGATGCTGCGCTGGCTGCAAAAGACAGGGCACAAGCCGATCACCCTGATGGGCGGCGGCACCACCAAGGTCGGCGACCCCAGTTTTCGCGCCGACGAGCGCCCGCTGCTGACGCCGGAGCAGATCGACGACAACATCGCCGGGATCAAGCGCGTCTTTGCCGCCTACGTCACCTACGAAGACAGCCCCACGGGCGCGGTGATGGTCGATAACGCCGAATGGCTGGACGATCTGAACTACCTCGAATTCCTGCGCGACGTGGGCCGGCACTTCAGCGTCAACCGCATGCTGTCCTTCGAAAGCGTCAAATCGCGGCTCGACCGCGAACAGTCGCTGTCGTTTCTCGAATTCAACTACATGATCCTGCAAGCCTATGACTTCATGGAGCTCAACCGCCGCTACGGCTGCCGGTTGCAGATGGGCGGATCGGACCAGTGGGGCAACATCGTCAATGGCATCGACCTGACCCGCCGCGTGATCGACAATCAGGTGTTCGGCCTCACCTCGCCGCTGCTGACCACCGCCGACGGCAAGAAGATGGGCAAATCGGCCGATGGCGCGGTCTGGCTCAATGCCGACATGCGCAGTCCTTACGAATTCTGGCAGTTCTGGCGCAATACCGCCGACGCCGACGTGGGCCGGTTCCTGAAGCTTTATACCGAACTGCCGGTTGAGGAATGCGAACGCCTCGGCGCGCTGGCCGGGTCCGAGATCAACGACGCCAAGATCGTGCTCGCGAACGAAGTAACGACCCTGTGCCACGGGGCCGAGGCGGCGGCAGCCGCGAAAGCCACCGCGCGCGAGGTGTTCGAACATGGCGGCGCGGGCGACGACCTGCCGACGCTCACGCTCTCCGCCGAGGAACTGGGCGAGGGGCTGTCGGTCGTGCAGGCCATCGTGCGCACCGGGCTGGCGAAATCGGGCAAGGATGCCAAGCGCCTGATCGCCGAAGGCGGCGCGCGGCTGGACGACGCGCCATTGTCGGATGCGGGCCTCATGCTGACCGCCGGGGATCTGGCCGGCGCGGTCAAGCTGTCGGCAGGCAAGAAACGGCACGCATTAATCCGCCTGAAGGACTGAACGCACCGGTTTGCCCTTGCGGCGGGCACTGATCCGCCCCATGTTGCCTTTCACGTTCCTTCAAGGCCTGCGCTGAAGTCGCAGTTCCCCTGTCGGAACCTTACTTCTCCTTGCGAAAGCCGATCGTGCCAATGCACTCGACCGAAACGGCCCAGGCCGATCCGAACACCCCCGCCCGCAACTGGATCAGGACTTTGGCGCGCTACCGCGAACCGATCCTGTGGCGCAGCCTGACCGAATTGGCGCTCAGCCTGCTGCCGCTGGTGGCAATCTGGGCACTGGCGTGGTGGGCAATGTCCTTCAGCCCCCTGGTTTCGCTGCTTCTGGCCGTCATCAACGGCGGCTTCCTCGTGCGGCTGTTCGTGATCCAGCACGATTGCGGGCACGGCGCCTACTTCGCCAACCGCCATGTCAACGAATGGGTCGGTCGCGGCCTGGGCGTGCTGACCCTGACGCCATATGACGTCTGGCGGCGCACCCACGCCATCCACCACGCCTCGCACGGCAACCTCGACAAGCGCGGGATGGGCGACGTGCACACGCTCACCGTAGCCGAATACCGCGCCCTGCCGTGGCATCGTCGGATGATCTACCGGCTGTATCGCAACCCCCTTGTGCTGTTCGGTCTGGGCCCGACATACCTTTTCGTGGTCCAGAACCGCCTGCCGCTGGGGCTTATGCGCGCCGGCTGGCGCTACTGGCTCAGCGCGATGACCACCAACGCGCTGCTGGTCGCGGCCACGCTGTTGATCCTGTGGCTGGGCGGCTGGGGCGTGCTGTTTGCCGTGTTCGCCCCGACCGTGCTGGTCGCGGCCTCAGCCGGTGTGTGGCTGTTCTACGTGCAGCACCAGTTCGAGGATACCATGTGGGACCGGGACCACGAATGGAACCTGCACGAGGCGGCGCTGCACGGCTCGTCGCACTACGTGATGCCCGGGCTGCTGCGATGGTTCACGGCCAATATCGGCGTGCACCACGTGCACCACCTCTACAGCCGGATACCGTTCTACCGCCTGCCCGAGGTGCTGCGCGATCACAGCGATCTCGCCAACGCGCAACAGCTGACGATTCGCGAAAGCCTGGCCTGCGCGCGCCGCCACCTGTGGGACGAGGAAACCCGCCAGTTGCTCAGCTTCCGCCGCAGCCGCGCGATGTACGGGTAGTCCTAAAGGCTAAAACGCAGCTCTCCAAAAATACTGCGTCGCGCGTCAAGGGCGCCCTATCGCATCCGATAGGAACCAATCGCAACCCCTGCAATGCGGGGCGGAGGGGTCATATGCGGTCTAGGTGCCAATGCGAGATTCCAAGAACAATACATAAATCTGCAATTTTGACGATTACGCCGCTTGGCTGAGTTGCCTCTCCATCACTTACTCGACATGTTACAGTTCATGGGGACAGGCGAATAAATATTGTCGCCGGACATGAACGAGTGAAAACTCTCGGAATTTGACGGGGTTAAAATGAGAGCGAAATCTATCCTATTAGGAGCGATCCTAATCGCTACCCTTTCCTCTTGTGGCGGTACTATGCAGGGTGTGGTGCGCGGTACAGGACACCCGGTCACTTTTACCTATGAGCAAGGTATGTCGAGCGACAGTCTGACCGCGGATATCGACGGCGAAGAATTTGTGGGCAAGGCAGTCATGCGGGGGGCTTCCACAACTGTTGGCACAGCCTTTGGAACGATGACCGCAGGTACAAACACCGCTTTCGGCACGTCTACGTTGTTTGGTTCCAGCTATACAGGTGATTTCGTGGCCACCCTGATCGGCAACAAGGGATCGACGCTTTCCTGCCAGCTCCAATATGCAGATTCCAGCGGCTTGACGACTGCAGGCGGCGTCGGCGTCTGCCAACACAGCGACGGGAGAGTGATCGACATAGTTTGGTGAGCTAAGGCCGCGCGGCCGTCAACCGCGCTTTCCACCGTTAGAATGTTCCGATCCGAGGTATCGTATCATTAGCCACCCCATGGGATTTTGAAGCCCTGTACGTGCAAGCGCATTGCCATCTGTCGAAAGACTACCCCACACAACCGACATTCGCTGAACGCGCTGCCTCCAACAGTTCGGGCTCCGGCCCGTCATTGCAGGCCCGCGCGAGCGTCACCCGGCCCGCGTCACGTCGTGCTCATACAGCCAGTCGAACTGCCGCATCATCGCGCCTGGCGCCAAACGCCCGCCCAGGCGCAGCGCCGCGTGCGCGGCCATTCTTAACGGACCGGGGCGCAGGTGATATTTCCACGCGTTTCCATTGGCCGCCGCGATCGCCCGGCGCACGCGCGGCTCGCGCCGTTTTTGGTAGGCCCGCAACCCCTCGGCGATATCTTCGGACCCTGACAGGGCGTCGGCCATCACCCACGCATCCTCCAGCGCCATGCACGCCCCCTGCGCCAGGAATGGCAACGTCGGATGCGCCGCATCGCCCAGCAGCGCGCAATGTCCCTTCTGCCAGACCTGCGCCACCGGATGCCGGAACAGCCCCCACAGGTTCACCGCCTCCACCTGGTCCAGCATATCGCGCACCTGCGGCCCGAAATCGGCAAACGCCGCGCGCAACGCGTCGGGATCATCGCGGTGGTGCCAGCCCTCGGCGGTCCATTGGCGGCGCTCCTCGACGGCCACGATGTTGCGCGCCCGGCCACCGCGCAGCGGGTAACTGACCATGTGCCGCCGCGACCCCATGTCCACCCGGGCCTCCGGGGCGCTGTCACCCCATGCCGGGATCACCGCGCGCCACGCCACCTGGTTGGTGAAAAACGGCCTGTCCGCACCGTTCAGAACCGGACGCAGCCGCGAATGCAGCCCATCCGCCCCCACCACCAGGTCGGCGCGCATAACCGCGCCGCTGGCCATCACCACCTCCGGGTTCGGGCCGGGGTGCACCCGGTCCACCTGTTGCAGCAACCGTATCCGCACGCCCGCGTCCCGCGCCCCCTGCGCCAGCAGATCGATGAGATCGGCCCGATGCACGAAATAATACCCCTGCGCGCGCGCCCGCCCGAGATCCAGACGCAGCACTTCGACCCCTGCCTGGTCGTGCAGGGCCACGGCGCGCGCCGGCACCGCACCGCCCGCACGCAGCCCCTGCTCCAGTTCCAGCGCCCGCAATACCGCGGCGCCATTGGGGCTGATCTGCAGGCCGGCGCCGACCTCCTCGATGGTCTCGGCCTGCTCCAGCACGGTCACCCGCGCCCCGCGCAGCGCCAACGCCCGCGCGATGGCCAGTCCGCCGATCCCGCCCCCGATCACGATCGCCTTGATACCCTCGGTCTTCATGGGTCGCCCTTCGCATAAAAAAAACGCCGGTGCGCAAAGGCCCCGGCGTTCCTGTGTTCGCACACGCACTGTGTGGCCGGGGTCAGTCGTCGCGATGCACCTTCTCGCGCCGCTCGTGGCTTTCCTGCGCTTCCAGCGTCATGGTCGCGATCGGCCGCGCGTCCAGCCGCTTGAGGCTGATCGGATCGCCGGTCTTCTCGCAATAGCCGTATTCGCCGGTCTCGATCCGCCGAAGCGCCGCGTCGATCTTGGCGACCAGCTTGCGCTGGCGGTCCCGCGTGCGCAGCTCCAGAGCGCGATCCGTCTCTTCGCTGGCCCGGTCTGCCACATCGGGGATGTTGCGCGCCCCGTCCTGCAACCCCTCGATGGTGTCGCGGCTGTCTTCCAGAATATCCTCTTTCCATTGCAACAGCTTGCGACGGAAATATTCCAGTTGCTTGTCGTTCATGAATGGTTCGTCTTCTGCCGGGCGGTAATCGTCGGGCAAAAAGGATTCCGGTTTCATATCCGCTCCCCCATCAAGGCCAACCTCTGTCATCAAGATATCCTTTGACATGTGGCACCCCCTTCTTTGGGCGGTCAGATACCCCACGGGCCAATGATTGTCACTACCCCATCCGCATCGCGTTGCAGCTAAAATGCGATCGCGCTACTGTGCCGCAAATTCAGCGCGTAACAGCTTGGAGATCCCATGAAATTCGAAGGTACGGCCGAATACGTGGCCACCGATGACCTGACTGTCGCCGTCAACGCGGCGGTCACCCTGGAACGTCCCCTGCTCGTCAAGGGCGAGCCGGGCACCGGCAAGACCGAACTCGCCCGCCAGGTCGCCGGCGCGCTCGGCCTGCGCATGATCGAATGGAACATCAAGTCTTCGACCAAGGCGCAGCAGGGGCTTTACGAATACGATGCCGTCAGCCGCCTGCGCGACAGCCAGCTTGGCGAAGAGCGCGTGCATGACGTGTCCAATTACATCCGCAAGGGAAAGCTGTGGCAAGCGTTCGAGGCCGATGAGAAGGTCGTGCTGCTGATCGACGAGGTCGACAAGGCCGATATCGAGTTTCCAAACGATCTGCTGCAGGAACTCGACCGGATGGAGTTCCACGTCTACGAGACCGGCGAGACGATCCGCGCCGCCAACCGGCCCATCGTCATCATAACCTCCAACAACGAAAAGGAACTGCCCGACGCCTTTCTGCGGCGCTGTTTCTTCCACTACATCCGCTTTCCCGAGCCCGACACCATGCGCCGCATCGTCGAGGTGCATCACCCCGGCATCAAGGAGCAGCTTCTGACCACGGCGCTGACGCAGTTCTACGAGATGCGCGAACAAACCGGCCTGAAAAAGAAGCCCTCCACCTCCGAGGTGCTGGATTGGCTCAAGCTGCTGCTGGCCGAGGATCTGACCCCCGAGGATCTCAAGCGTGACGGGCCCAATGCGCTGCCGAAACTGCACGGTGCCCTGCTCAAGAACGAACAGGACGTGCACCTGTTCGAGAGGCTCGCCTTCATGGCCCGGCGCCGCAGCTGAACGGTCTGCGCGGCATCCGGCCATCCGCGCGGATGGCCGGAAACCGCCACCACAAGTTGCAACCTCCATATTTTCGCCGCACTGTCTGGCTACCAAACCGACCTCATTGTTGCTGAACGAGTGAACCAAACCAATGATCCAGGCGGTCAAGAGCGTATTCCCTCGCCCCGTGGCGCGCATGGCGTTGCTGGCGTCCGGCCTGTTGCTGGCGGGCGCCTGCATGCCCACCAGCGGCACCGCGCCCGACGCGCCCACCCGTGCCGCAACGATCACGGGGCCGGCGCTGCCGCCGATGAAATCCTTTGCCACCCCGCATCCCAGCCCCCCCCAGCAGGCCAATGCCGACATCGCGCGCGATTTCCTCGATCTGTCCTTCATGCTCGAATCGGGGCGCGCCCTGCCGCGCCTGACACGGTTCGAGGGCCCGATTCGCATCGGCGTGACCGGGGCGGCACCCGCCCATCTGCACGCCGATCTCGAACGCCTGCTGACGCGGCTGCGGCGCGAGGCGGGCATCGACATCGCGATCGCCGGGCCGAACGAGGCGCCCAACCTCACGATCGCCGCCGTCAGCGGACAGCGGATTCGCCAGTTCCTGCCGCAGGCCGCCTGTTTCGTGGTGCCCGGCATCTCGCGTCTTTCCGAATACCGCGGCCGGCGCAATAACCCCGAGACCGACTGGGCACGCCTGCCCGAACGCCGCAAGGTGGCGGTGTTCCTGCCCGAGGATGCCGCCCCCCAGGAAATGCGAGACTGCCTGCACGAGGAACTGGCGCAGGCCCTGGGACCGCTCAACGATCTCTACAGGCAACCCGATTCGGTGTTCAACGACGACAACGTGCACACCGTCCTGACCGGGTTCGACATGCTGATCCTGCGCGTCTATTACGCGCCCGAACTGCGCTCGGGCATGAGCCGCGCGCAGGTGGCGCGCCGTCTGCCCGGCCTGCTGGCGCGGCTCAATCCCGTCGGACAGGGCCGCGCGCCCCGGATGCTGCCGCCCGCGCCGCGCACCTGGATCGACACGATCCAGACCGCGCTCGGTCCCGGCACCGGCGCGTCGGAACGTCGCCGCGCGGCGCATCGCGCCATGGCGATCGCACGCGCCGAAGGCTGGGCCGACCACCGCGCCGGTTTTTCGCATTACGTGCTCGGGCGGCTGTTGCAGGCGGTCGATTCCGATGCCGCCTATGGCCATTTCATCACCGCCGACCGGATCTTTGCCCAGAGCCCCGATACCGCCCTGCATCGCGCACAGGTGGCCAGCCACCTCGCCGCCTACGCCCTTGCGCGCGGCAACGCCGCGCAGGCCCTGACCCATATACGCCCGGCGCTGGAAACCGCCGCGCGGGGGGAAAACGCCATGCTCCTGTCCACGCTGATGATGCTGCGCGCCGAGGCGCTGGAATTGTCCGACCGTCCCGCCGCGGCGCGGTCCGTGCGGGTGGACAGTCTGGGCTGGGCGCGCTACGGATTGGGCGCTGAATGGGCGGTGCGCGCCAAACTGCGCGAAATCAGCGCCCTCAACCCGATAAACAGGAGCGGCGGGTAATCATGATCGTATTGGCGGGGGCGATTCTGGGCGCCCTGATCGGCGGCACGCTGGCTGCGCGGCGCAAGGGCAACAAACTTGACATCGCGCAATACGCCTTTGTCTATGCTGTCATCTTCGCCCTTCTGGGTCTCTTCGTCACCTTGATCCTGCACCGCGCCGCAGTGGTGTGAAGCGATGTTTCTTCCTTTCTTCGACAACCTGCGTGAGGCCGGCATCCCCGTCAGCCTGCGCGAATACCTCACATTCCTGGAGGCGATGAAATCCGGGCTGGTGACCTACGATGTCGAAGGGTTCTATTACCTCGCGCGCAGCGCCATGGTGAAGGACGAGCGCAACCTCGATCGCTTCGATCGTGCCTTTTCCGCCACCTTCAAGGGGCTGGAGGACATCCAGCTCGGTGATGTGCTCGATGCGGTGGACGTACCGCAGGACTGGCTGGAAAAAATGGCCGAAAAGCACCTGACCGAAGAGGAAAAGGCCGAGATCGAAGCGCTTGGCGGCTTCGACAAGCTGATGGAAACGCTCAAGGAACGGCTCAAGGAACAGGATAGCCGCCACCAGGGCGGCAACAAGTGGATCGGCACCGCCGGCACCTCGCCCTTCGGCGCGCATGGCTACAACCCCGAGGGCGTGCGCATCGGGCAGGAAAAATCCCGCCACCAGCGCGCGGTCAAGGTCTGGGACAAGCGCGAGTTCCGCAATCTTGACGACAGCGTCGAGCTGGGCACGCGCAACATCAAGGTGGCCCTCAAGCGTCTGCGCCAATGGGCCCGCGACGGCGCGCATGACGAACTGGACCTCGATGGCACCATCCGCGCCACGGCGGAGCACGGCTATCTCGACGTCAAGACCCGCCCCGAGCGGCGCAATGCCGTGAAGGTGCTTCTGTTTCTCGACGTGGGCGGCTCTATGGACCCGCATATCAAACTGGTCGAGGAACTGTTCTCGGCCGCCCGCTCGGAATTCAAGCACCTGGAACATTACTATTTCCACAATTGCCTGTATGAAGGGGTGTGGCGTGACAACCGGCGCCGTTGGGGCGAGGTCACCCCGACATGGGACGTGATGCACACCTACGGGTCCGACTATAAAT
>JAABTI010000044.1 GCA_011389955.1 Paracoccaceae bacterium
CCCGGAGCGATCCGCCGGTATAGCATTACTTGGAGGTCGGGCCTATCAGCATGATCATCTGGCGGCCTTCCATCTTGGGGAAGTTCTCAACCTTGCCGACTTCCTTGGTGTCCTCGGCCACACGCTCGAGCAATTCTCGACCAAGGTTCTGGTGCGCCATTTCACGCCCGCGGAAGCGAAGCGTGATCTTGACCTTGTCACCGGCTTCAAGAAACTTGAAAACATTGCGCATCTTGACTTCGTAGTCATGCGTATCCGTGTTGGGACGGAACTTCACTTCCTTGATGTCGATGGTTTTCTGTTTCTTGCGAGCTTCGGATTCGCGTTTTTGCTGTTCATACTTGAACTTGCCATAGTCCATGATCTTGCACACGGGCGGGTTGGCATTGGGCGAAATCTCGACCAGATCGAGTGCGGCCTCTTCCGCCATTTCCATAGCGCGCTCAGGCGTGACAACGCCAACGTTTTCCCCGTCCGCGCCAATAAGGCGGATTTCCGGGGCGCGAATACGTTCGTTCACTCTGGGTCCGGTGTCGCGCGTCGGGGGCGCGTTATGAGGTCTGCGGGCTATGGCTTTCTTCCTTCAGTTGTTGGCAAATTTCAGAGTGACAACCTACTCTTGCCATTCGATCACTTCAAGGTGCAATCGCCTTGGCAGCGGCGCGAAATGCGCGCTTGACCCTATCCAGGGTGGGTAGGGCCGCCGGCGTCTTCGACGCGACCATCGTCCCCGGCATCATCCGACAAAGGCCTTTTCCACGACATATTCGGCCGGTTCGGAATTGGCCCCTTCATGCAGGCCATAATCCTCGAGGATGGTTTTCAGATCCATGTTGAAGCCGAGGCTTCCGCACACCATGGCGCGGTCGGTTTCTGGTGATAGCCCTTCGGCCAATCCGAGATCCCTGAACACCTTGCCTGACGTCAGATTGTCGGTGATCCGGCCCATCTGGGCGGTTTCCTCGCGTGTCGTGGTAGGGTAATAACGCAGCTTATCGCCGACGAACTCTCCGATCAGCGGATCTTCGGGCAGGCTTTCGACCAGTTGCTTGCCGTATTCCAGTTCGGCTGCTTCGCGGCATGTATGCATCATGATGACTTCGTCATACTGCTCATAGGTTTCGGGATCACGGATGAGCGAGGCAAAGGGTGCAATCCCGGTTCCCGTGGCCATGAGCCAAAGGCGCTTGCCGGGCAGAAGGGCATCCAGAACCAGAGTGCCCACCGGTTTTGGCCGAAGTATGATCTCGTCGCCTTCCTTGATGTGTTGCAGTTTGGAAGTCAGCGGCCCGTCCGGAACCTTGATCGAATAGAATTCCAGTTCGTCGGCCCAGCTTGGCGAGGCGATGGAATAGGCGCGCAGCAACGGCTTTCCATTGTCGCCCATCAGGCCGATCATCACGAATTCCCCCGATCTGAACCTGAGAGAGCGCGGGCGCGTCACCCGAAAGGAAAACAGCCGATCCGTCCAATGTTTGACATGGGTAACGGTCTGCGCATCCGGCAGGGTGGGAACTTTGGGCACGGATTGTTCGGTCACGGTTTGCATCTCGCATTTTGGCTGCGCGGTGGCGCGGATCATAAGTTGTTTGTCGCGGCTTTGAAAGGTGCTCGCGAGTTCGGAGTGCGCGGCGGATCGTCATAGGTTCGGCAACATACCCTTCTTTTGGGGCAGGTATTTATGGCCTGCTTGACGATGCCGCCAGATTGGGAAATTATTTCGCATATGAGGAGATTGAATTCAACCTTATGGATTTTGTCGCCGTATATGCGGCAAATACGAAATATTGTTCTGTATGCTCAGGGAGTAGCTTCATGACGGTTCGGCTGGATGCGACAGACCGGAAAATCCTGGCAGAGTTGCAACGCGACGCCGGGCAATCGCTTGACGAGATCGCAAAGAAGGTGGGGTCATCCAAGACGCCTGTCTGGAACAGGATTCGCAAGATGCGCGATGCCGGCATTGCGGGGCCGCAGACCGTTGTGCTGGATGCCGAGAAACTTGGCTTCGAAGCCTGTTTCTTCGTTCTGATACGCACGTCCGAGCACGAAGCCGAATGGCAGGTGCGGTTTCTGGAGGCGCTCCGCAGCCGCCCGGAAGTGCAGGAGGCGCACCGACTGGCCGGTGAAATCGATTACATCCTGAAGGTCCGGGTCAAGAACGCGCGGGCTTACGACGCATTCTACCAGGCCTTGATCAGTGAGGTGAAGGTGCACAATGTGACTGCGCTGTTGTCCATGGAAGAGATCAAATCAACCACCGCACTACCTCTGTAGGCCAGCGCTTGCCTATGGCCAGTCGCCGCGTCCCGAACTATTGTGCCGCACATGAAACGACCTGATGCGCGGCGCGCCATATTCCTTGGCCTCTTCCTGGTGGCGGTTGGCGCGTTCGCCGCGATCGTTTGGCGCACTGGCTACAACCAGGCGCTCGACCAATTGGCACGTCGGGGAGAGTCTGACCTAACGCTGGCGGCTGATCGGCTGACCGGACAGTTGCAGTTGTACCAGCAGCTTGCGGTTCTGATGGCGGATCACCCCGCTCTTGATGACAAAGACCCAGCGGCGAGGCGCGCGCTTTTGATGCAATCGGCAGACAAGACCGCTGCGTTGGATGTCGTGCTGGCGGATAGGCAGGGGCGCGTCGAGGTTTCCGCGACCGACTCTGCCCCCGAAGATGTCGCTGACACGCAGTATTTTCGCCGCGCGTTGCAAGGCGCCCTGGGCGAGGCGCACGGGACAAATTCCACAACTGGGCAGCGTGCCTACTATTTCGCGGCGCCCAGGTTCGATGATGGCGGGAAGGTCATCGGAGCACTGATCGTTGTGGCGAATATCGAAAAGGTCGAATCCGAATGGCGGGGCGCGCGTCCCGTGGTGTTTTTCACTGACGGCGGCGGCGAGGTTTTCATCACGAACCGTTCCGAACTGCTGTATTGGCGGCGAGCGTCTGACAGCGCCGGGCTGGTCCCGCCCCGTGGTCCGGCACCACGGTTCGAGAGCACAAGCACACGATCCCACGAGATCTGGCGCGAAGACTGGAGCCCCTACATACCTGAAACCGCTTTGCACCTGTCACGGGATCTGCCCCGGATCGGCATGCGCGCCGAGGCGCTGATCGATGTCGGACCGGCGCAACGGGTTGCCTGGTTGCAGGCGGCTGTGGTCGCGGCTGTATGCTTGGCGTTCGGGGCTATCCTGTTTGTGGTGACCGAGCGGCGCAGGACCCTGGCTGTGGCCAATGCGCGTCTGGAAGGACGCGTCGCAGAGCGTACGGAGGCACTATCCGACGCCAACGCGGCGTTGCGCCGCGAGGTGGCTGAACGGAGCGCTGCCGAAGTGGCGCTGAAGAAAGCGCAGGATGACCTTGTGCAGGCTGGCAAGCTGTCGGCGCTTGGACAGATGAGTGCCGGAATCAGCCATGAATTGAACCAACCGCTTATGGCGATCCAGCAATATGCCGAGAATGGCGCGTTGTTCCTGGACCGAGGCAAGGTCGGGCCCGCAGCGCAAAACCTGTCACGCATCGGTTCGATGGCGCGCCGCATGGCGAGAATCATCCGGAACCTGCGTGCGTTTGCCCGGCAAGAAAGTGAGGCTGTCTCTCGGGTTGACCTCGTGAACGTCGTCGATAGTGCGCTGGAATTGAGCGAAGCGAGGCTGCGCACGGAAGCGGTTGCGGTGAACTGGAGCAAACCTCGGACTCCGGTTTTCGTGACAGGCGGGGAGGTGCGCCTGAGCCAGGTGGTGGTCAATCTGATTGGCAACGCCGTGGATGCGATGTCGGCGCAAGACACGCGGCGCATCGATATCGGGGTTCGCCGTGACGGCGACCGCGTCGAGCTTGAAGTGCAGGATACAGGCCCGGGGATCGAAGAACCGGAAAAGATGTTCGATCCGTTTTATTCTACCAAGATCGTTGGAGACTCAGAGGGAATGGGCTTGGGCTTGTCGATATCCTATGGCTTGGTGCAGAGCTTCGGAGGGGTGATCCGGGGGCGTAACCACGCGGAGGGGGGCGCTGTGATGATCGTGGAACTGGTGGCGGCTGATGCGCAGGACGCATCGCCACGGTCGGAGGTCGCATGATCCGCCGGGTTCTTGTTGTCGATGACGATGCTGCCGTTCGTGAGGCCTTGGCGCAAACTCTGGATCTGGCCGATCTTGAACCAGTCGTGACAGGATCGTTCGTTGTGGCCAAAGACCATATCGCGGCAGATTTTCCGGGTGTCATCCTGTCCGATATTCGCATGCCGGGGCGGGACGGGTTTCATTTGCTCGATCATACGGCCGCGATTGATCCGGAATTGCCGGTTATCCTGCTCACCGGCGAGGGGGATATACCGATGGCCGTCAGCGCGATGAGCAAGGGTGCATTTGGCTTCCTGGAAAAGCCATGTGCACCGGCCACCCTGGTGGCCGAGGTTGAGCGCGCGCTCAATACCCGGCGGCTGGTTTTGGAAAACCGTCGGCTCAAGGCGCAGTTGCGCGCGGGAGATCCCGCAGCCCGTCTCATTTTCGGGCAATCTCCGCAGGCCGAGGCGCTGCGCTCGCAGGTGCGGTGCGCCGCGCAGGCGCAGACGGACGTTCTTGTGACCGGCGAGCCGGGCACGGGCATTTCCAAGATCGCAGAGGTGGTCCATCTGCTCTCGCCCGTGGCCAAGGGGCCGTTCATAAAGCGTGCCGCTTCGGGGCTCAGGGTCGAAATGGTTGCCGCCGTGTTGCACGAGGCCGCCGGCGGCAGCCTTTTTCTGGACGAGGTGGCGCAGCTAAGCCCCGAGGTGCAATTTGCAATTCTCGACGGGTTGGAGCAAGGCGCAGCCACGCGCCTGTTGGCTGGTAGCACCGCTGCCCTGCGTCCGGCGCCCGAGGGCCTCCATCCCGACCTTTTCTATCGTCTCGAGGTCATGCAGGTGCGCATTCCAGCCCTGCATGAGCGACCCGAGGATATCCCGGTGCTGTTCAAGCATTACGTTGCGCAGGCCAGCGAGCAGGCCGGGCTGACTCCGCCCGAGATTACATCGGACGTATTGGCCGACCTGATGGCGCGGCAGTGGCCGGGAAACGCGCGTGCCCTGATGAGTGCCGCCATGCGGTTCGCCCTCGGTTTGAGCGAGGGTGTCGGGGTGGATACCCCGGAAGGAGACCAGCCGGGCCTGTCGGAGCAAATGGCCCGCGTCGAGCGATCCTTGCTGATCGCCGCGTTGCGCCGTGAAAAGGGGCGGGCAACTCGGGCTGCGCAGGTACTGAAGCTGCCGCGCAAGACGTTTTATGACAAGCTCGCCCGCTACGGGCTACGCCCTGAGGAGTTTCGCTAGAGATGTTTGTCGCGGCACCATGTGCGGAAAGCCGCACACCCCGACGGCAGCCATGTGCGAAATTCCGCACAACATTGTCCCGTGACATAGCGGGTTTGCGCCTTTGGCATAGCTAACTCCCTTTGAACGCGGCGCTTTTCCAACAAAACCAAGGCAACAAGGCTTTTCCTTGAGCCAAGCAGCACGATTCGGAATCATGGTCATGCCGCGCCCTTAACGGGCCCTATCAACTGTCTCAATTTCTGGGAGGAGACCGAGATGAAATATCTGGCAACCGCCGCAACCGCTCTGGCCCTTGGCGTCACCGCACAAGCCGCAACGGCGTCATGCGAAGATGGCGAAATCGTCATCAAGTTCAGTCATGTGACCAACACTGACAAGCACCCCAAAGGGATCGCCGCGACGCTGCTCGAAAAGCGCGTCAACGAGGAAATGGACGGCAAGGCCTGTATGGAGGTTTTTCCGAACTCGACCCTGTACAACGACAATCAGGTGCTGGAGGCGATGCTGCAAGGTGACGTGCAGATGGCCGCGCCTTCTCTGTCAAAGTTCGAGCAGTTCACCAAGAAGTTCCGTCTGTTCGACCTGCCGTTCATGTTCAAGAACATCGACGCGGTTGACGAGTTCCAGAACTCGGAAACGGGTCAGGCGATGAAGGAGTCAATGACGCGCCGCGGCCTTCTGGGGCTGGCCTTCTGGCACAACGGGATGAAGCAGATGTCAGCCAACGTGCCGCTGATCGAGCCCAGTGACGCAGAGGGGCTGAAGTTCCGCGTGCAGAATTCCGAGGTGCTCAAGGCGCAGATGGAAGCGCTTGGCGGCAGCCCGCAGCCGATGGCATTCTCCGAGGTTTACGGCGCCCTTCAAACCGGCGTTGTGGACGGGCAGGAAAACACCTGGTCCAATATCTACGGAAAGAAATTCTTCGAAGTGCAGGACGGCGTGACCGAAACCAATCACGGGATCATCGACTACATGCTGGTGACATCGACCGATTGGTGGGACAGCCTGCCCGACGACGTACGCGAACAGTTGGGTACCATCGCCGACGAGGTGACGCAGACGCGCAACGCCGAATCCTACAAGGTCAACCAGGAGGCCAAGCAGGCGATCATTGATGCCGGTGGCACCGTTCGCACCCTGACGCCCGAACAGCGCGCCAAGTGGGTTGAGACGATGAAACCGGTCTGGGAGCAGTTCAAGGATGACGTAGGCGAAGAAAACATCGCCGAGGCGCAGGCCATCAACGCCAAGCACTGAACCTGGCAATAGCCACCAAGCCCGGCCCAATGCCTGACGTGCCGTTGGGCCGGGGTTTTGCTATATCCCCAAGAGGGCGTACACTCATGGCTGTTCACTCAGATTACCGGGAGACCAAGCTCGGTCGCATCGTGGATGAATTCGAACGCACCGTGATCGCTGCGATCCTCGGCGCTATGACCCTGATCACGTTCACCAACGTGGTATTGCGCTACGGGTTCAATACCGGCCTTATCTGGGGCCTGGAGGCCGTAACCTTCCTTTTCGCATGGCTTGTCCTGTTCGGTGTCAGCCATGCCGTCAAGATCACGGCAAACCTCGGGGTGGATGCTCTGATCAATTACTTTTCAGCACCGCTGCGTCGCGTCGTCGGATTGGTCGCGGTGGCGCTGTGTCTTGCCTATGCAGCCTTGTTGCTCAAGGGCGCCTGGGATTACTGGGCCAATTTCGCCAACCTGCCGCAAACCACGGGCCGATGGTTCCCAACCGGGATCGAGGAGATGAGCCGCACATCCTATCGTGCTTGGTACGAGGTCATAGATATTCCCTTTCCCGAATGGCTACGCTGGATCGAACCAATCATGAACGAAGGCGAGCGGTACGAGAAGATCCCACGTTTCATCCCCTATGCGATATTGCCGATCGGGGCAGCCCTGCTGATGTTTCGTTTCGTGCAGGCCGCCATTCGCCTGGTTCGTGGAAATGCCAACGGCCTGATCGTCAGTCATGAAGCCGAAGACGCCGTTTCGGACGCGCGCCACCTGAACGAAGAGGACTAAGCCATGGATGTCGCCATTCTTTTCGCGATGGTGGTGGGGATGATGCTTATCGGGGTTCCGATTGCTGTGAGCCTCGGGCTTTCGTCCATCGTCTTTCTTCTGGTGCTCGGTGACACCTCGCTGGCCTCGATAGCGCAGACCTTCTTTCAGGCGATGGCGGGACATTACACGCTGCTGGCGATTCCGTTCTTCATCCTGGCGTCAAGTTTCATGTCCACGGGCGGCGTTGCTCGGCGAATAATTCGCTTCTCGATTGCTGTGGTTGGCCATTTCCACGGTGGTCTTGCGATTGCGGGGGTGTTTGCCTGCATGTTGTTTGCCGCACTGTCCGGGTCCAGCCCCGCCACCGTTGTCGCCATCGGCTCCATCGTCATCGCCGGAATGCGGCAGGTCGGCTATAGCCGAGATTTTGCCGCTGGCGTGATCGCCAACGCGGGCACCCTTGGCATCCTGATCCCGCCGTCCATCGTGATGGTCGTCTATGCCAGTGCGACGGACGTATCGGTGGGGCGCATGTTCCTTGCAGGCGTCATCCCGGGCCTCATGGCCGGGACCATGCTTATGAGCACAATCTACATCATCGCTCGGGTGCGTGATCTACCCAAGGGCGAGTGGCTGGGATGGGGCGAGGTTTTCGCCAGCGCCCGCGATGCCGCGTGGGGGTTGTTCCTGATCGTCATCATCCTTGGCGGGATCTATGGTGGTATCTTCACCCCGACGGAGGCGGCTGCGGTTGCTGCCGTCTACGCTTTCTTCATCGCCAGCTTCGTGTATCGCGACATGGGACCGCTTTCCCGACCAGAGGGCGAGCAAAACCTGACCCTTATCAACAAGCCGCTGGCTCTCATCACGGCGTTCTTCCATCGTGACACGCGTGATACTCTTTACGCGGCCGGAAAATTGACCATCACGCTGATGTTCATCATCGCCAACGCCCTGATCCTTAAACATGTCCTTACTGACGAGCAAATTCCGCAGCAGATCGCCAGCGCGATGCTGGCGGCGGGTTTTGGTGCGGTGATGTTCCTCGTGATCGTCAACGTGATCTTGCTCATTGGTGGTCAGTTCATGGAGCCGTCGGGCTTGATCGTGATCGTTGCGCCGCTGGTATTTCCAATCGCGATCGAACTAGGCATCGACCCTATTCACCTCGGTATCATCATGGTTGTCAACATGGAGATCGGCATGATCACACCGCCGGTGGGTCTCAACCTGTTCGTGACTTCCGGCGTCGCCGGCATGCCGATGCTTCGCGTGGTACGGGCGGCGCTGCCATTTCTTGCGGTATTGTTCGTGTTCCTGATCATGGTGACCTATATCCCGGCCATTTCGATCTGGTTGCCAACGACCTTCATGGGGCCCGAGCTCATTACCAATTGAAAATAGACACGGGGCGCCCGCCGGCGCCCCATTCGTGTCATGCCCTGCCAAGCCGCGTGTGTCAGGACATCGACAAGGCCGTGATGATGGGCGAAAAATCGGCCTCTTTCAGGCTCGCGCCGCCGACCAGCGCACCATCCACGTTCGATACGGCGAAAATATCGGCGGCATTGCCCGGCTTGACGGAACCGCCATACAGCAGCGGCACGCTATCGGCATCTTCGTCACCGTATCTTGCCCCCAACTTATCACGCATGAAATCATGCACTTCGCCTATCTGCTCCAGCGACGGGGTGCGCCCCGTTCCGATTGCCCAGATCGGTTCATATGCGATTACAAGCCCACAGGGCAGGCTGTCGCGACTCTCAAGTGCACCATCGATCTGCGTGCCGATTCGCTCCAGCGTCTGGTTTGAATCCCGCTCTGCAAGGGACTCGCCCACGCACAGAATTGGTCGCAACCCTGCCTTACAAGCCGCGATAAGCTTGCTCCGGATCAATGCGTCCTTCTCGTCATGATCGATGCGCCGCTCCGAGTGGCCAAGGATCACATCGCGGGCCCCGGCATCCGACAATTGCTGTGCCGCGATATCACCGGTATGCGCACCGGACTGGGCGCTGTGGCAGTCTTGCGCACCGATGATTATGGGGGAGTTGGCGAGTTGAGTTGCCGCCTCTGAAATAAGGGTTGCTGGCAGGCACAAGGAGATATCCACGCCGGGATCGCGATGGGCAGCAGCCAATGCCGTGACTTGGTCCAGATCGGCACGGTTGCCATTCATTTTCCAATTTCCGGCGGCGAGCTTGCGGGCCATGGGCGATTTCCTCTGTCTGGATTTGTTCAGTCCATCCAATCTTAATGCCACAACGGGCCCGCCGGCCCAAGCCTGTTGTCCCTCAGCGACACATTAACGCGCAGGGTCGCTGTGGATAATCATTCCTGGCGTTGCTCGGCGGTCAACTCTTCCACATCCTTGAACTTGATGGACTCGCCGCAACCACAGGCATCCGCCACGTTGGGATTGTTGAACTTGAACCCCGATTCAAGTAGCGACACTTCGTAGTCGATTTCGGTGCCGAACAGGAACATCTGCGCCATCGGTGCGATCATCACGCGCGCACCGTCCTGTTCTACAACCTCGTCGTTGGGATCGACGTCCGAGGCATAGTCCATGGTGTATTCCATGCCCGCGCATCCGCCCTTTTTCACACCGATCCGCAGGCCCTTGTGCCCTTCGCGTTCCATCAGTTTCGCGATTTGACGGGCTGCCGCGTCCGTCATTTTGACAGCCTGTTTTCCGGGTACTCCGAACATGATCTACATCCTGTCTGTTGCGCCCCGGTCTAAGATGTGGTGCCGGGTTCCCACTTTGAACGTAGGTGCTATGGCCCAGAGGGTCAAAGCGCACAGGCCGTTTCACCCTCTGAAATGATCTACGCGCAGGATTACATGAAACCCAGTTCGAGCCGGGCTTCGTCGCTCATCATATCCATGCCCCAAGGCGGCTCCCATGTCAGCTCCACGTCAACCTGCTTAACGCCCTCCAGCGGCTCGACAGCGTCCGCGACCCATCCGGGCATTTCCCCGGCGACCGGGCAGCCTGGTGCAGTGAGGGTCATGATGATGCGCACTTCGTTCTCGTCGTTGATCTCGATCGTGTAAATGAGGCCCAAATCAAAGATATTTACCGGGATCTCGGGATCATAGACGCTACGGCAGGCCTCGACTATCTGTTCGTGAAGGGGATGATCGGTGCTCGATGGCTTGATCAGCGGGGCACCTTCGAGAGGCTCTGCGTTTTGTGTCATTTCGGCTCTCCGTCGGTCTTACCTGAGTGAACATATAAGGATATCGGTAGCCAACGTCCAGTGTCCGCGCCGAAATCGGGCGGCCCCCCTTGGCAAGCGGCATAAACTGTCGGATAGGGGAGAAAGCGAAAGGACAAGCGATGCCGCGAGGATTTCAGTTCACTCTCGATCACACGGATGGCGCTGCGCGCGCTGGCGTAATCAAGACGCCACGTGGCGAGGTGCGCACGCCCGCCTTCATGCCGGTGGGCACGGCGGGCACGGTGAAAGGAATGCTGCCGGAAAGCGTGGCGTCAACCGGTGCCGATATCATTCTGGGCAACACCTATCACCTGATGCTGCGGCCTGGCGCCGAGCGTGTGGAGAGCCTGGGAGGGCTGCATCGGTTCATGAACTGGCAGCGCCCGATCCTGACGGATTCGGGGGGATTTCAGGTGATGAGCCTGGCTGGTCTGCGCAAACTGACCGAGGAAGGTGTGCGTTTCAAATCCCACATTGATGGCGCGATCCACGAGTTGACCCCCGAGCGCAGCATGGAAATCCAGCGTCAACTGGGCAGCGATATCTTGATGTGCTTCGATGAGTGCCCGGCCTTGCCGGCAACCGAAAAGGCTCTGGCCGAGAGCATGCGGCTGAGCATGCGTTGGGCCGCGCGCTCGAAAGAGGCATTCGGAGATCGGGCTGGACACGCCCTGTTCGGCATCCAGCAAGGCGGCGTGAGCCGCGACTTGCGCGCCGAGAGCGCCGAGGCGCTTCGGGCGATCGAATTCGATGGCTATGCCGTCGGGGGGCTGGCGGTCGGTGAAGGGCAGGAGGCAATGTTCGGCGTTCTGGACCACGCGCCCGGAATGCTGCCTGAGGACAAGCCGCGCTACTTGATGGGGGTGGGCAAGCCCGATGATATCGTGGGTGCCGTCGCCCGGGGGATCGACATGATGGATTGCGTTCTGCCGACGCGGTCGGGGCGGACGGGGCAGGCTTGGACGTGGCGGGGGATGGTCAACATCAAGAACGCGCGCCATCGCGATGACCCCCGACCGCTGGACGAGGGATGCGCCTGCCCGGCCTGCCGGGGCTACAGCCGGGCCTATCTGAACCATGTCTTTCGCTCCGGCGAGATGATCAGCGGCATGCTGCTGAGCTGGCACAATATCCAGTTCTTCCAAGACCTTATGGCCGAAATGCGCAGCGCGATCAGGGCCGGGCGGTTCGAACAGTTCCGCGCCGCATTCGAGGCGCGCTACCGACAGGGCGATATCGAACCGCTCTAGCCCCGGCCACGCTGGCCGGGATTTTCCCCGCGCCAGCGACCCCTCGGTTTCGTACGTTACGTACGTTTTGTACGGGAAAACCGTACGGTTGCCCCCGTGCTGCCAACCGGCCGGGCCGGAAGGCCGGGGGGGCGAACGGCCCGTTGCAGAGGGCGCGGCATGGGCAGAGGCGCGAGACGCAGTTGGTGAGCGTGGACCGTCGCGGTAATGAACACCAACGACAGCTATGCGCAGGAAGCGGAGTTTGCACAGTCCCGGCCGGCTCACGACAGCGGACCTTCAGGCAAATTGCGGCGCATGCAGGGTAAGAGCCGTCACCGGCCATT
Source organism: Paracoccaceae bacterium (assembly GCA_011389955.1). Classification (GTDB taxonomy): domain Bacteria; phylum Pseudomonadota; class Alphaproteobacteria; order Rhodobacterales; family Rhodobacteraceae; genus Sediminimonas. The sequence goes on from JAABTI010000044.1 coordinate 12,143, forward strand.
TGCCCGCGTGGAAGCGGAACAAGGCCGCAGGCCGCCGTGCATCGCCGACGCGCCCCCACGCGGCGGCGATTTGGCGGCTGCCTGCGCATTTCGGAGAATGTCTGGTAAGCCGCTTCCTCTCCTGGCTTGTAGATAGAGCGCAGGCTGAGGGTGCGGGATGCTGCTGAGAGAAG
>JAABTI010000045.1 GCA_011389955.1 Paracoccaceae bacterium
TGGTCCATCGTGCGCAAGATCGTGCTGCCCGGCGCACTGCCGGGCATCTTGTCGGGCTTGCGCGTGAGCATCGCGATAGGAATCATTTTGCTTGTCGCCGCGGAAATGCTGGGCGCCCAGTACGGTATCGGCGCCTACATCCTCGAGGCCGGATCGCTTTACGATCTGGAGCGCCTTTTTGCCGGCGTGGTGATCCTGTCCGCGCTTGGCGTGCTGACAAGTTCCGGCATCGCATGGATTGAACGCCGGTTGCTGAACTGGCGTGTGTGAACAACAATGCGGGCAGACCCGGCGAATACGAGGAGTGATGGAGCGGGTGATGGGAATCGAACCCACGTCGTAAGCTTGGAAGGCTTCTGCTCTACCATTGAGCTACACCCGCGCGCTGCCCTCTATATGGCGGGTGCCGACCCCATGACAAGAGCAAATACCACTCAGGGGACAACGAATGGGCAAGACAACGCCTTCGCGCCGTTGGCTGCTTGAATTACAAACAGCGGATCACTAGCATTGATGTTGAACAACCTGAGGACACCCAATGATTGCCTATCTCCTTCCGGTCGCCGTCTCGTTGCTCATGCTCGCATCCCCCCTGCAAGCGGAGTCCGAGTTCGAAAAGCAAGACTGGATACCCGAAGTTCTGGAAATGCCTGCCGACACCGAAATCGTGACTGACCGCGAGATTGGCAGTTCGATCCGTGTCTTCTTGATCTCGACCGAGGAAGACGCCAACGATTTGCTGGACCGCTGGCGCGAAGCCCTCGAAGAGGAGGGTTTCCAGGTGATGGCGCCGATGACCGAACTGGAAAGCCAGCAGCTTCAGTTCTCCGGGTCCGGCATCGAGAACGCCACGATCAGCATCGCGCCCGGAACCGCCGAGGGGCGCAACGCCCTGTCTTTCGATGCCACCCTCTCCCCCTGACCCCTTGACCACCGCATGCGCGGGGGGCATTGGGATTGCATGTTGATCTACAAGCTATTCCGCGCCGATGAATGGGCGCAGTTCCAGCGCGAAGGCTTTACCGCTGGTGCGGCTATCGACCTGCAAGACGGTTTCATTCACCTGTCCACGGCCGCGCAGGCCCCCGAGACGGCCGCAAAGCACTTCGGCGACGCGGATGATCTGATGCTCGCCGCGCTGGATGCCGAGCGGCTCGGTCCCGAATTGGTATGGGAGCCTTCCCGTGGTGGCGCCTTGTTTCCCCATCTTTACCGAAGCCTGACACTGTCGGAGGTGGCGTGGTGGACTCCTCTACCGTTGTGCGAAGGAGCGCATCGATTTCCAGAGGAGATGGAATGAGTACGCTTGACAAGATCGGCAGCACCGTCCTGCGCTGTATCGACCCCGAGCGCGCGCATGGGCTGGCCATCGGCGCCTTGCGGCTGGGATTGGTTCCGCTGCCGGGTGTCATTACCTCCGAGCGCCTGCGCTGCAACGTGGCGGGAATGGATATGCACAACCCTATCGGGCTGGCGGCGGGGTTCGACAAGAACGCGGTAGCCCTTGCACCGCTGTCACGTGCTGGCTTCGGCTTCTTGGAAGTGGGCGCTGCCACCCCGCGCCCGCAACCCGGCAACCCGCGCCCGAGGCTGTTTCGCCTGACCAAAGATCGCGCTGTGATCAACCGGTTCGGTTTCAACAACGAAGGTATGAAGGCCATTTGCGCCAGACTGGCCAATCGCCCCGAGAGCGCCGTGATCGGTCTAAACCTGGGCGCCAACAAGGATAGCGATGACCGCGCGGCCGATTTCGCCCGCGTGCTGGAACATTGCGGGCGACATCTGGATTTTGCGACGGTCAATGTCTCCTCGCCCAACACCGAGAAGCTTCGCGATCTGCAAGGGCGTGCGGCGCTTGCCGGATTGCTGGCGGGCGTGATGGAAACGCAAGCCGCCCTGCCCCGCCCGATTCCCGTGTTCCTGAAGATCGCGCCGGACCTGTCCGATGCGGAACTGGCCGATATCGCTGCCGTGGCACGTGAATCCGGTGTGCAAGGCATCATTGCGACCAACACAACGCTGACCCGCGATGGACTGAACAGCCCCCGGGGGCGTGAGGCGGGCGGCCTGTCCGGCGCACCGTTGTTCGAACAATCCACGCGCGTGCTGGCCCGTCTGTCGGCGCTGACAGACGGGGAAATCCCGCTGATCGGTGTGGGTGGCATCGGCAGTGCCGGGGATGCCTATGAGAAGATTCGCGCCGGGGCCAGCGCGGTGCAGCTCTACTCGGCACTGGTCTATCGCGGGCTTTCGCTGATTGGAGATATCGCGCGCGGGCTCGATCAGTTGCTGGAGCGCGACGGCTTTGCAAACGTGAGCGAGGCCGTGGGAACGGGCCGGGCGGACTGGCAGTGATGCCCCTGTGGCACAATCCGCGCTGCTCCAAGTCGCGCGCGGCGCTCGATCTGCTTGAGCAGGAAGGGTATGCCGTATCGGTGCGGCGCTACCTCGAACATGCCCCCGATGCGACCGAATTGCGACGCCTGATCCAAATGCTCGACCTGCCAGCGATCGACATGAGGCGCACCTCGGAACCCGAGTTCGTGGCCATGGGTCTTTGTGTGCGCGACGACCCGGAGACCCTGATTGCCGCCATGGCCGACCGGCCAAGGCTGATCGAGCGGCCCATTGCCATAGCTGGGGATACCGCGATTATCGCGCGGACCGTTCCAGCGCCGGATAGCGGAGCCCCAACGTCAGTCCGCGCGCGACGAACGAGATCAACAGCGCCAACCAAAGGCCGTGATTGCCCATCAGCGGCACCAGCACCAGCACGCATGCCATGTAGACTAGGAAACTCACCGCCATCATGTTGCGCATGTCGCGCGATCGGGTGGCCCCGATGAAAATGCCGTCCAGCATCCAGGGCGCGAGCCCGACGATCGGGGCCGCTACCATGTAGGGCAGGTAGACACGTGCGGCGGCGCGCACCCCTTCGGCCGTAGTCATGGTGTCGATGATCGTGCCTCCCCCCACGGCGAAAGCCATCGCCAGCGCCAGCGCGCTGCCACCGCCCCACATGCTGGTCAGTACCGCACTTCGACGCAAGCTGAACGCGTTCCGTGCGCCCAGGGCCTGCCCGACCAGCGCCTCCACCGCGAAGGCAAAACCATCCAGCGCATAAGCGGTGATGTGAAGAAATTGCAGCAACACCTGATTGCCGGCCAACGTCACGTCACCGAAACCCGACCCAAGCAACATGAACGATACGAAAACCGCTTGCAGCAGAAGCGACCGAATGAGGATATCCGTGTTTACAGCCGCCATCCGGGTCAGCGCCACGCGCTCGAACACACGGGGCCAGTCGCGCCAAGCGGGCACCCGAAACGCGTCGCGGCACATCCATAGCGCCAGCGCCAGACCGGACCATTCGGCGATCACGGTGGCCAGCGCCACCCCCTGCACCCCCCAGCCAAGACCAAGAACGAACCACAGGTCCAACACTATGTTCAGCCCGTTCATCCAGACCTGGATGGCCAGCACGGCGCGCGTGCGCTCCAGCGCGATCAACCAACCCGTCACCCCGTAGATCGCGATCGCAGCAGGGGCGCTGAACACCCGCAAGCCCATGTAGCCGCGTGCAAGCTTTTCGACCTCGGCGCTGGCGGGCGCGACGCGAAACGCGCCCGAGAATATCGGCACCTGCAAGGCGATCACAACAAGACCGCCCACCATGCCGATCATTAGCGCCCGGGTCAGAAGGGCTGCAACCTCGGCGCGGTGCCCGGCGCCTTGTGCCTGGCTGGTCAGGCCGGTTGTGCCCATCCGCAGGAAACCGAAGATCCAGTAGATCGCGGTGATGATGATCGCCCCGAGACCAACCGCACCGATCGGGGCCGCCTGACCCAGTTGCCCGACCACGCCAGTATCCACCGCGCCGAGGATGGGCACAGTCGCGTTCGACAGAACGATAGGAAGCGCGATCCTGAGAACCCGCGCATGCGTGATATCGGAAGGCGGAGCCGCGAGCGGTTCAGCCATCGCGCGCTGGCATCAGGAAATGGCCGGTGGCCTGCGCGAAGGCCCGGTGCTTGTTGTCCTGCCAGGCTTCAACATGAACCGACGCATAGCGCCGGCCCGAGCGGTTGACCTGCGCGCGCGCATAGGCATCGCGCGGCAACCCCGAGCGCAGGTAATCGACCGTGAAATCGATGGTCTTGGGCAGGCGCGGCAACTGGCCACCGATCAGTTGCTCCGGATCAAGTTGACCACTTTCGATTTCTTCCCAAAGGGTTGCCCAACTGAGCCCGATAACGGCTGTCACCTCGAGAAAGGCAGCGGTGACACCACCGTGGAGAGCGGGCAACAACGGGTTGCCGATCAGTTGCTCGTCGAAAGACAGCACAGCCGTCAGCTCGTCCCCACGACGATCGAACTCGATCCCGAGATACTGGATGTAAGGCACCCCATGCACCAGCGCGCGCAAGGCCGCGTCGCGGCGTTGCTTGACCACCTGGACGGGTTCGGGTCGACGACGCGCCATTACGTGCCCTCCACGGTAAAGGTGCCTGTCGCGGTGGCAACCGGGCGATCATCGTCATCATCAAGGGCCGTGGCCCGCACAAATGCGACCGAACGGGTCAAATGATAACATTCCGCGCGCGTCCGAATGGCCTGGCCGGGGGTTGCCGCGCGCATGTAATCCACCCTCAGCCCGATCGTGGCGGTCGCGCCCGGATTCGCCGGATGGCTCATGACTGCAGCTCCGCAGCAAGTATCAAGCAGCGCGTAGACCGCGCCGCCGTGCATGACGCCGGTTTCGGGGTCCCCGATGAACCGTTCATCATAGGGCAACTGCATCTCTGCAACGCCATCAGCAAGGTGCGTGAAAGTCATCCCCAGGGCCTTGGCATGGGGAATCGCCTCGGTGAACTGGCGCGCCATCTTGGTTTTGTCGAGACCCTTGGTCATCGCGCGGACTCCTATGCCGGGTTCGCCCGAGTTATTCGGACTTGCCTTTTGGGATGCAAGTGCTATTTTCCGTTATTGATAATCATTCGCAATCCAACTTGATCACCCGAGAGGGTCATGATGCCGCCAACAGACAACACCGTCGCCACCACTGCGGAACTGACACGCGTCGCGCCGCCGGTCTTGACGGTCCGCGCACCATTGCGCTCGAAGCGACTGTTTATCGCGGCCGCTCTGCTCCTGGCGGCTCTGGCCCCCGGCGACCTGGGCGCGGTGACGCGAGAACTCATGGTCGATGCCTATCTCGGCGTCTCGGTGTTCGTGGCGGCGACGCTGCTGCTGTTCTACGGATCGGAAAGGGTGTTCCGTTTCGATATTGGCGAGGCACTAAAGGCAACGCGGCATGCGCAGGCGCCGATCGCCGCATTGATGGGCGCAACACCTGGCTGCGGTGGGGCAGTGATCGTCGTGGCGGCCTATTCATCGGGCAACGTGCGGTTTGGTGCAGTGGTCGCGGCCCTCACCGCGACAATGGGCGACGCGGCATTCCTGCTGATCGCCACCCGTCCCGATGCGGCTGCGGTCCTGCTGCCAATATCACTGACTGCCGGCGTCATCGCCGGATGGTTGATCGACTGGCTGCGCGGTGACGAATTGAACGCCGTGCCGGGCGGCGCATGCAACGCGCCTCATCTTATCGGCAAGGGCCGGGCACGCGACCTTGTCTACCTGCTGATCGTGCTTCCCGGTCTGATCATCGGTGTTGCCGATCTGGCAAATGTGGATATTGGGGCTGTATTCGGGGACACGCTGCCTCTGTTGCTGGGCCTTGGCGGCACCGCAGTGGGACTATCCATCTGGGCCGCCTCGCCGGTTCATGCGATGACGAATCCAAAGGACACGCCCCTTACACGCATGGCCGAGGAAACCAGTTTCATCTCGGTCTGGGTCATCGGCGCTTTCATGGCCTATGAATACGCAGTCGCGTTCGCCGGGCTGGACCTGACAACACTGTTCGAAACGGTCATGCCCCTGATGCCCCTGATCGGGATCCTGATAGGCTTTGTTCCCGGCTGCGGCCCACAGATCCTGGTGACGACGCTTTACATCAACGGGGTGGTTCCGTTCTCCGTGCTGATGGGCAACGCGATTTCGAACGATGGCGACGCGCTGTTTCCGGCGATTGCGCTCAACCCGCGCGCGGCGGTTCTGGCGACGCTTTACTCCGCAGTTCCGGCGCTGATCGTCGCGTACGGGTTTTACTTTCTGGCACCCGGCTTTATGTCCTAACCTGTGGAGCGGGGCTGGTCAAAGCCGCCGCACCGATGCAGCATGCGGGCAACCGCAAGAAGGACCCACCGATGTCCCAGCCTCGCCTGTCGTTCAAGCAAATGTGCGCAAGGTTCGACGTGACGCCGCGCACATTGCGCTACTACGAATACATTGAACTCCTGCAACCCGCACGCGAGGGTCGCACACGCTATTATGGGCCGCGCGAAATCGCCCGGATGACCCTCATTCTGCGAGGTCGAAAATTCGGCTACCCGCTGGAGGAAATCCGGCAGTGGTTGCTGATCTACGAAAAGGAAGGCACCGTCGCGCAGATGCGCGCATGGATCACCATGGCCGATCGGCAACTGGCCGAACTTGCCGAGCAGCGCGCACAGCTTGAGGACGCCATGCAGGAACTCAAGCGCCTGCGCGACGATACCGCCGAAGAACTGAACCGGCGCGAAGATTGATCTTTTCCACGCCTCAAGTTGACGTAACGTGATGCCGCGTCAATCGCGAAAGTGACGTGACGTTGCGGTTACGTCAAGCAGACACGCTATTGTAAGCATCTCCCGACAGACACAGTTCTGCTCTGGATACAGGCCAGCGGAGAAGACGATGCCCGACCAGATCATGTCCATTCGCGAGATGTGCAATGCGTTCGACGTGACGCCACGCACATTGCGATTCTACGAGGCGAAAGAGCTTCTCGCCCCCAGGCGCGAGGGCCAGAAGCGGCTGTTCACCAAGCGCGATCGCGCACGTCTGAAACTTATCCTGCGCGGCAAGCGATTTGGGTTCAGCCTCGAAGAGATCCGCCAGCTTCTGGATCTCTACGACATGGGCGATGCGCAGCAGACGCAGCTGATGCGCACATATGAAATTGCACAGGAACGCCTGCGCGACCTGGAGCGGCAGCGCGATGAAATCAACACCGCGATCGCCGATTTGCGCGAGCAGATGACATGGGGCGAAAAGATGATCGCCTCGACCCGACTACCAAAACGTGCCGCCGAATAGGTCCGGCCAAAGGGAGAGGAAAATGCCCAGTTATACCGCACCGATCAAGGACATGCAGTTCATCCTGCACGATCTTCTCAAGGTCTCGCAATCCGATGTGCCCGGTTATGCCGATCTGGAGGCCGACTTCACCGCGGCCGTGATCGACGAGGCAGGCAAGTTGACCTCCGAGGTGGTTGCCCCGCTCAACCAGGTAGGCGACACGCAAGGTTGCCGGCTTGAAAACGGGGTCGTGCGCACACCCGACGGGTTCAAAGCGGCCTTCGACCAGGTTCGCGAGGGCGGCTGGACGGGGCTGGACATGCCGGAGAAATATGGCGGACAGGGCATGCCTTATGTAATGGGCACTGCCGTGGGCGAGATGTTCTCGGCCGCGAACCAGGCTTTCACCATGTACCAGGGTCTGACACACGGCGCGGCCTCGGCCATCCTCACGCATGGCACGGATGCGCAGAAAAATACCTACCTGCCCAAGATGGTGTCATGCGAATGGACCGGCACCATGAACCTGACCGAGTCGCATTGCGGCACCGATCTGGGCCTGATGCGCACCAAGGCCGTTCCGCAGGACGACGGAAGCTACAAGCTGTCAGGCGAAAAGATATTCATCTCCGCGGGTGAACACGACCTGGCCGACAACATCGTGCATCTGGTGCTCGCCAAGATCCCCGGTGGACCCGAAGGAATCAAGGGAGTGTCGTTGTTCATCGTGCCCAAGTTCCTTGTGAACGAGGATGGCTCGCTCGGTGATCGCAACGGCGTGTCCTGCGGCAAGATCGAAGACAAGATGGGCATTCACGGCAATGCCACCTGCGTGATGAACTATGACGAAGCCACGGGCTACCTTCTGGGCGAAGAACACAAGGGCATGCGGGCGATGTTCACAATGATGAACGAAGCTCGCATCGGTGTCGGCATGCAGGGCCTTGCCCAGGCGGGCATCGCCTATCAGAACGCGGTCGATTACGCCAAGGATCGCCTGCAAGGCCGCGCGGTAACGGGCCCGGAAAACCCCGACGGACCGGCCGACCCGTTGATCGTGCATCCCGATATCCGGCGTGCTTTGCTGGATCAGAAGAGCTTCGTCGAGGGCGCGCGCGCCTTCATGCTGTGGGGGGCGATGCTGATCGATCGGTCCCACCGGATGGGTGACGATGATGCGGAAGGCCTCATCAGCCTGATGACACCTGTAATCAAGGGGTTCCTCACCGACGAGGGGTTCGACATGACGATCCTGGCTCAGCAGGTCTATGGCGGGCACGGCTACATCGAGGAATGGGGCATGTCCCAATATGCCCGCGACGCCCGCATCGCCATGATCTACGAAGGCGCAAACGGCATTCAGGCGCTGGACCTCGTGGGCCGCAAGCTGGCTGCCGACAACGGCAAGCACGTGATGGCGTTTTTCGAGCTGGTCAAAGGATTCATCAAGGAAAACGAGACCAACGAGGCACTCAAGGGCGACTTCCTCGACCCGCTCAAGGAGGCATCGAAGGATCTGCAATCAGCCGGCATGTTCTTCATGCAAAAAGGGATGAAAAACCCCAACGACGCTCTGTCCGGCTCCTGCGACTTCATGCACCTTTTCGGCCATGTCTGCCTAGCCCTGATGTGGGCACAAATGGCCAAGGCCGCGCAGGAGGCACTGGACGCCGGGGCCGGTGATGCCGCATTCTATGAAAGCAAGCTGGCAACCGGGCGCTACTACATGGCGCGCCGCCTGCCTGCCACGGCCATGCACCTTGCACGGATCAATTCGGGCGGCAGCATGGTCATGGCACTGGGCGCGGACCAGTTCTGAATACTCGCACGGCGGCGCCAAGCCGCCCCGACACCCGGAGGAACGATGCCCAAGCGCTTTCGCCTGACCCGCCGGTTTCCGGTCGCCATGACGGAAGACGGGTATCGTCGCCTCCGGGCGCTCTCGTCCGAAGCGGGGCTTGATGAGGGCGAATTGCTCTCCTTCCTGTTCGAGAATTTCGATAGCGTTACTGACGAGGACAGCTTCACGCACCGCTTGCGGCTGTTCAATTCGGAACTGGAGGCGCGAAAAAGATGACATCACTATGGATGACCGAGGAACACACGATGTTGGCCGAGATGGCGGCCCGCTTCATCGCAGATGAATGGGCTCCGCAGTTCGAGCGCTGGCGCAAGCAAGGAGAGATGGACCGCGACGCCTGGAACCGGGCCGGTGAGCTGGGACTGCTGTGCCCTTCCATCCCGGAAGAATACGGAGGCGCCGGCGGCGATTTTGGGCACGAAGCGGTTATCTGCATGGAACACCCCCGCGCCAATTTCGCAAGCTGGGGCAACCCCATTCATTCGGGAATCGTTGCCCATTACATCCTCGCCTATGGCACGGAAGAGCAGAAGCGACGCTGGTTGCCGAAGATGGTCAGCGGCGAAATGGTAGGGGCCCTGGCGATGACCGAACCCGCCGCTGGGTCGGACTTGCAGGGCATCAAGACGCGCGCCGTCCGCGAGGGCAATTCCTATCGCCTCACCGGGCAGAAGACGTTCATCTCGAACGGCCAGCACGCCGAACTGGTGATTGTCGCCGCCAAGACCGACCCCTCCGCCGGCGCCAGGGGAACATCTCTGGTCGTGGTCGAAACCGAGGATGCCACCGGCTTTTCCCGCGGTCGCAACCTCGAGAAGGTCGGCATGCATGCGGCCGATACCTCGGAACTGTTTTTCGACAATGTCGAAGTCCCCCCCGAGAACATCCTCGGTGGCGCCGAGGGACAGGGCTTTGCCCAGATGATGAGTCAACTTCCGCAGGAACGCCTGATCATCGCCTGCGGCGCGATCGGCGCGATGGAAGGTGCGGTCGAGCGCACGATTACCTATTGCAACGAGCGCGAGGCCTTTGGCGGACCGCTGACGCAGTTCCAGAACACGCGCTTCAAACTGTCTGAATGCCTGACCCGCACTCGCGTCGCCCGCGCCTTTCTCGACGAATGCATTTCGGAACACCTGCGCGGCGAACTTTCGGTGGAGAAGGCCGCTATGGCAAAATACTGGATCACCGACACACAGGGTGAGGTGCTGGACGACTGCCTGCAACTGCATGGCGGCTACGGGTTCATGCAGGAATATGCCGTGGCCGAAATGTGGACGGATGCGCGCGTTCAGCGAATTTACGGTGGTACCAACGAAATCATGAAGGAACTGATCGCACGCAGTTTCACCCCGAAGGCCCGGAAATCATGATCTGCGCGCAAGCTGCAAGCGACCGACGCCTCCGGCGTCAGTATTCCGGGCAAGGTCAGGGCTCTGGGATGCCCCCTGCTCCGGACGCTGGCCGGCCGGTACCCGGGCCTGTGTGGAGCCCGACTTTTCACACGTGCCAGATTTCCATCCTTTGGCGCGATCCAAAGGTGGCCGACGCATTGCTGACAACGGGTGAAACGCGACGCGCTTCGTCTTGCCACAAGTACTCAATGGAGGTGTTGAGGGTGTGAAACGCCCAAGGCCTCTGCAATCACGAGGGACCAGACATGACAATCAAGCTTTACTGCTTCGGCGAGAGCGGCAACGCGTACAAGGCCGCGCTCACACTGCAACTGGCGGGGCTGGAGTGGGAACCGGTGTTCGTCGATTTCTTCAACGGTGAACACCGCAGTCCGGAATTCCTTGCGCTCAATTCTATGGGCGAAGTGCCGGTTATGGTCGATGGCGACCTCGTGCTCAGCCAGTCAGGCGTGATCCAGGATTTCGTCAGCACTCGAGCCTCCAAGCTCGGCGGCCGTTCTGCCAACGAACGGCGCGATATCATGCGCTGGATTCTGTGGGACAACCACAAGCTGTCAGGCCAGGCCGGAACCACGCGGTTCCTGATGAACTTCGTCCCCGAGGAAAAGCGCCCAACCGAGGTGATCGCCTTTCTGCAAGGCCGGTTGCGCGCCGCCTACAAGGTGCTTGAGCGGGAGTTGTCGGAAAAGGACTGGTTGGTCGGCGACCGTATCACCACTGCAGATATCGCCTGCTGCGGCTATCTTTTCTACCCCGAACCCTTTGGGTTCGACAGGGCCGACTGGCCTAATATCGACGCCTGGCTGACACGCATCAGCGAACAGCCGAACTGGAAACACCCGTATGACTTGATGCCCGGCAATCCCGCTGATCGGGCCTGAGGAGGAACAACCATGACAGACGCCTATATCTACGATGCCATCCGGACGCCGCGCGGCAAGGGCCGCAAGGACGGCGCCCTGCACGAGGTGACATCGCTGAGGCTTAGCTCGGGCGTGCTCGACGCGCTACGCGAACGCAATAACCTGGAAGGCCACGCCGTCGAGGACGTGATCTGGGGCAATGTCACCCAGGTGATGGAACAGGGCGGCTGCCTGGCGCGCAGCGCGGTGCTGGGCTCTTCGCTGGATCAGTCCATTCCCGGCCTCGCGATCAACCGGTTTTGCGCCAGCGGCATGGAGGCGGTGAACCTGGCCGCCAACCAGGTGCGCGGCGGTGCTGGCGACGGCTATATTGCTGGCGGCGTCGAAATGATGGGTCGTGTGCCGATGGGCAGCGACGGTGCCGCCATCGCCGCCGATCCCAGCTTGGCCATGGAAACCTATTTTGTGCCCCAAGGCATCAGCGCCGACATCATCGCCACCGAGTTCGGATTCTCGCGCGATGACGTGGACGGCTTCGCGGTGGAATCGCAGCGCCGCGCCAAGGCGGCATGGGACGACCAGCGTTTTGCCAAGTCGATCCTCACCGTGCGCGATCAGAACGGCCTGCCGATCCTGGACCATGACGAACACATGCGCTCCGAGACAGACATGCAAAGCCTGGGCTCGCTTAAGCCGTCGTTCAAGGATATGGGCGAATCGATGCCCGGTTTCGACAAGGTCGCGCAGCTTCGTTTTCCCCATCTTGAACGCATCGAGCACGTGCACCACGCCGGGAACTCCAGCGGCATCGTTGACGGCGCGGCCGGACTGCTGATCGGCAGTCGCGAATTCGGCGAAAAATGGGGGCTTAAGCCCCGTGCGCGCATCCGT
>JAABTI010000046.1 GCA_011389955.1 Paracoccaceae bacterium
CCGTGACGGATATGGCGCAGGATGGAACTGACAGTGGTGGCACGAGGGTTGATATATGCGTCGATCCCCAGTGGCCCCATCAGCGGTGTCAGCGTCGGGTCGTTTATCAGCGCCACCGCCATCGGGCAGCCGGTGGATTTCGCCCGCACGGCAGCAAGCAGGTTGGTCTTGTCGTCGTCGGTGACGCACAACACCGCGTCGGCGCGTTCGACCCCGGCCTCGGAGAGCAACCCGACATCCAGCCCGTCACCGTGCAAGACGATGGTTCGCTCAAGCGCATCCGCGGCGCGCTCTGCCTGGCTGCGCGACATCTCGATCACCTTGGCGCGGATCTTCGAGCCCCGCTTCTCCAGACCCCGTGCAACAGTCAGGCCGACATTGCCACCGCCGATGATTACAACCCGTTCCTGCTTGCGCGGTGTCTTGCCGAAGATCTCGAGGGTGCGTGTGATATCCTCGTTCACGGCGAAAACGTAGCAGGCATCACCCACGAACAACTGGTCGCCCGGTTCGGGCGCGAACAGGCGGCCGTCCCGGCGCACGCCCACGACCACCGCGCGCAGTGTCGAAAAGAGGTCTGTCAGCTGCCTGAGTGGCGTGTTCACCACCGGGCAATCCTCTTCAATGGTGATCCCCAGCAGTTCGGCACGCCCGCCCAGGAAGCTCTCGGTTTCGAATGTCGCCGGCGAGGACAATCGCCGCATGGCGGCCTCGGCCACCTCGCGTTCGGGGCTGATGACCACGTCGATGGGCAAGTGATCGCGCCGATAAAGATCGGAATATATCGCGTCCAGATAGGATTGACTGCGCAACCGAGCGATCTTTCGCGGAATGGCAAAGACCGAATGCGCCACCTGACAGGTCACCATGTTGACCTCGTCCGAGTAGGTGGCAGCGATGATCATGTCGGCATCGCGGGCGCCTGCGCTATCGAGGACATCAGGATAACTTGCAAATCCCGCAATCCCCTGGACATCCAGAGTATCGGACGCGCGCCGCACAAGATCGGGGTTGTTGTCCACGACGGTCACATCGTTCTTTTCACCCGAAAGGTGACGGGCAATCTGCCAGCCAACCTGCCCGGCACCGCAGATGATCACTTTCATGGCTGCGCGTCCTCGCTGTCACGGCTCAGGGGATGGCAGAACACCCTGCCCCGGTCAATTTCTTTCTGGCGCCCCTGCATTTAGCTTTGGGTTTCGTTCTCGACGTCGTCCACATGCGCAAAGCGGTGGCCGGACTTGGCGGAGGTCACCACGCCAAGTGACTTGAGCTTGCGATGCAATGCGCTGCGCTCCATCCCGACGAAATTGGCGGTGCGGCTGATATTGCCACCAAATCGATTGATCTGGGTCAGCAGATATTCCCGTTCGAAAGCCTCCCGCGCCTCGCGCAAGGGCAACGTTGCCAACGCCCCGGACAAGACCACACGCTCGTCGTCACTTGCAGCTCCCTCTTCCGGAGCGGGCAGCTCGCGGGCCTCGATCGCACCACCGCCCTCGCCTAGGATCAGAACGCGTTCGATGAGATTGCGCAGTTGCCGAACATTGCCAGGCCATATCATGGTCTGCATCAATGCCGCCGCATCTTCGGATATCTCGCGCAACGGCAAGCCCTGAGTGCGGTTGAAAAGCTCCACGAAATGCTCTGCCAGAAGCGGGATGTCTTCGCGCCGATCCTCGAGCGACGGCACCGCGATCGGCACCACGTTCAACCGGTGATACAGCTCCTGCCGGAATTGTCCGGCAGCGATTTCCGCCTGCAGATCGCGGTTGGTCGAGGATATTACACGCAAATCAACCCGCACCTTGTCGGCACCGCCAACACGTTGGAATTGCTGATCAACCAGAACGCGCAATATCTTGGATTGCGTGCCGAGCGGCATGTCGGCAACTTCATCGAAATAGATCACCCCGCCATGCGCTTGTTCCAGAAGGCCGGCCTCGACGCCGCGCTCCGTGCCCTCGCGACCGAACAGCACCTCTTCCATCCGCTCGGATTCGATCGAGGCGCAGCCGACCGTGATGAACGGACCGCTGGCCCGCTTCGAATTCGCGTGGATGTATCGCGCCGCCACTTCCTTGCCCGCGCCTGCCGGCCCGGTCAGCATCACCCGGCCGTTCGATTTCGTCACCTTGTCCAATTGCCCCATGAGCGCGCGGTACGCCGCCGAGGCACCGATCATCTGCGCATCGGACGAGTCCCGGCGGCGTAATTGCTGGTTCTCGCGACGCAAATGCGAGGTTTCCATCGCGCGCCGGATAACGACCAGCAGTTGATCGATGTTGAACGGCTTTTCGATGAAATCATATGCCCCCTGCTTGATCGCCGCGACCGCGATCTCGATATTGCCATGACCGGAAATGATGACCACCGGCACATCCGGGTTGTCGCGCTTGACGGTCTTGAGAATGTCTATCCCGTCCATCCGGCTGTCCTTGAGCCAGATATCCAGCACGATCAGCGCGGGTTGCTCGGCATTGATCGCGGCCATCGCGTCATCGGAATTGCCCGCCAGGCGTGTGGCGTAGCCCTCGTCCTCCAGAATGTCCGAAATCAGCTCGCGGATATCCCTTTCGTCATCGACTATCAGAATGTCACTCATCCGTTTCCGTCCCTTGCAACCTGTCCTGCTCATCAACCGCTTGTGGCGCCCCTACCTTGAGCGGCAAACGCACAACCGCCATGGCGCCCGCGTGACTATTGCCCGCGAATACCTCGGCATCCTCCAGTGTCAACGTGCCACCATGCTCTTCAATGATCTTGCGAACGATCGGCAAGCCCAGCCCGGTCCCCTCGTCGCGGGTCGTGACATAAGGCTCGAACAACCGAGCGCGGTCCTCCGGCAGGCCGATGCCGTTGTCGCAGATCCGCAGTTCGGCCCATTCACCGTCGCTGTGACTTTCCACGCGGATCTCCGGTTGATACCCCGCAGGCGCACCGGCCCTTTCCAACGATTCTATCGCTTCGCCCGCGTTCTTGATCAGGTTCGTCAGCGCCTGGGTGATCATCGTGGCATCCAGATCCGCCATCATTGGATCATGCGAGATATCCGAGGCAAACCGCACATCCGGCTGCCCGGACTGCTGCAACAGCACCGCGCTTCGGAGCAAATCTCTAAGGCATTCGGGCTGGCGATCCGGTTCGGGCATGCGCGCAAACTTGGAAAACTCGTCCACGATACGACGCAGGTCTGCGGCCTGACGGCTGATGACATCCGTCAGCTGCTCCAGCGCGTCGGCGTTTTCCTCGTCCAGTTGTCGGCGGAACTTACGCTTGATGCGTTCCGCCGACAACTGGATCGGTGTGAGCGGGTTCTTGATCTCATGCGCGATACGCCGAGCGACATCACCCCACGCCGCCATCCTCTGGGCGGCGACCAGATCAGTAACATCATCGAAGGCCACGACGTATCCTTCCCGCTCGCCTCGCTCGTTCCGGCGCGTCGCCATGCGCACAAGAAGGTTTTCAACCTTGCCGCCGCGACTGACCTTGATCTCTTCCTGCACGGTTTCGGTCATTCCGCTCTGAAGTCGTCGGAACAGTGGCGCGAACTCTGGCACCGCCACCGCCAGTGCCAAGGATTGCTGGTTTTCGTGCCACCCGAGCAAGCGCTCGGCGGAACGGTTCACAAAGGTCACGCGCCCCGTGCTGTCGAGGCCCACAACCCCTGATGTCACGGAACTGAGAACCGAATCAAACAACCTTCTGCGCCGCTCGATCTGGTGGGTGTTATCCAGCAGCGCGTCGCGCTGCGCCTTGATCTGGCGTGTCATCTGGTTGAAATATCGGCCCAGCTGGGCGATCTCGTCATCGCCGTCCTCCTCCACAACGCGCACGTCCATGTCTCCACCGCCAACGCGTTGCGCTGCATCTGTCAGGCGCCCCACGGGGCGTGAAAGACGCTCCGCGAACCACAGGCCCAGCCATATGGCCGCCAAGATCAGGATCAGCGCGAATCCAAGGTAGATCAGGCCGAACTCGAACAGAACCCGCCCCCTGTCGCGTTCGAGCTGCTGATAGAACCGGGCGGTTTCCTGTGTCTCGTCCAGCAGGCTCAGCAACGCGCCGTCGACCTCGCGGCTGACATAAAGCAACCGGTTCGTGAACTCCTCCAACGGCAGCAAGGCACGAAATTCGTTGTTGCCCCAATCCTCGATGATGAGCAGGCCGCTCTCGCGCGCCTGTGCGATCTGTTCATCACTGGGCTCCTCGAAATCGAACAGATAGGAGCGCTCGCCGCGCGCACGTATCTCGCCCGTACCGTCAATCACGAAAGCCTCGCGCAGCCCACGCTGGATCTGGGCTTGGCCCTGGCTGAGCACTTGGCGCACGTCGCCGTCGCTCATGAACATCTGGGCATCCCGCGTTCGATTCAGCACCGAGGCGAGCGCGCGTGCATCCTTTGTCAGGTCGGCGCGGTGCTCTTGCTCATAGGCCTTTGCCGCCGCCAACGACGAACCGACCACCTGCCGGACACGGTCCGAAAACCACCCCTCGAGGCCCACATTCACGGTCAGGCCGGCGAAAATGGCGACCGATACCGTCGGAATCAACGCCAGTAGCGCGAATGCACCGGTCAACCGCAGGTGCAGCTTGGATCCGGCCGACCGGGCGCGGCGCGCTGCAACGAGTGCCACAACGCGCTGCAAAACCAGAGCTGCGATCAGCAGGACGTAAACAAGATCGGCCAGCAAGACCAGCCGCAAGCCCGGCGCCGAAGCCCCCTGATCCAGCGGACCGAGCACGAGGAAGGTCGCCATCGCCAGAATCGGCCCGAGCAAGACCAAGCCAAGCGTCGCCCCATTGCGCACCCGTCGCAACCGCCGCAAGCGGCTCAAACGCCCCCACGTAATCCTTTGCCCGGCGCGGGTTACCACCCATTTCCCCCAATTTCCGTGTCGCCACAGGGACGAACCGCCTAGTGTCACAGCGCAATTCGTCGCCCTGGTGGCACCGAATTGTCACGCCTATGTTGCGGTTTTACATCAACTTCCGGCGGCGTGTCACGCGAATATCCAGATCATTGATCTTCTTTCGCAGGGTATTGCGGTTGATGCCCAGCAGGTCCGCGCACTTGGCCTGATTGCCTCCGGTAGCCTCCAGCGCGATCTCGATTAGTGGCTGCTCGACCTCGCGCAGGATGCGCCCGTAGAGCCCCGGCGGCGGCAACATGTTCCCGTGCAGGTCGAAATAGCGCCGCAGGTGTCGCGCAACCGAGGCCGAGAGCTGTTCGGCGGTCTCGCCGGTGCCGTCATTGCCCAGTTGCCCGGCGTCAGGCTGACTGCCCAGAATCGCCTCGACTTCAGTCCGTGAAATATCGCTGGCCTGGGATGTCAGCACCAGACGCCTGACCGCGTTTTCCAACTGCCGCACGTTTCCGGGCCAACTGTAGGCGCGCATCAATTCGAGCGCTGCATCGGACAGGCGCCGACGCGGCCCGCCCTGTCCTTCGGCCAGTGTCAGAAAATGCGTCGCGAGCAGCGCGATGTCGTCGACCCGTTCGCGCAGTGCCGGAACATGCAGGCTCGCTCCGCTCATGCGGTAGTAGAGATCCTGCCGCAAGGTGCCCTTTTCCATCGCTTGTTTCGGATCGGCCTGCGTCGACGCCATGAAGCGCGGCACGTGATCACCGGGATTGTCCATCATGCGCACGATGCGCGCCTGTGCGTCGCCGTCGATATCGCCGATCTCGTCGAACAGCAGGGTGCCGCCTCGCACCTTCGCAAGCACACGCGCCGGGCCTTCTATGTCGCGCAGGTCCGACGCGCTGACGGAAACGAAGGGCAATGTCCGCCGATCAGAAAAATCGTGGATAGCCCGCGCAATCAAAGTCTTGCCGGCCCCCGACTCACCTGACACCAGAACCGGAATATCGGTATTCATGACCCGGGCAACCAATCGATAAAGCGCCTGCATCGCGGGGGTCCGCCCGACCAGCGGCAGATCACTGGGCTGCTCGTCATGTTGGTCGCGCGCGACAGGCGCCGGATCGGCGCGCCGGCGCTGATCCAGGGCGCGCGCCGTGCGCTTCATCAGATCGGGAAGATCAAACGGTTTGGGAAGGTAATCGAATGCTTCGGCTTCGGCGGCCTTGATCGCGGTCATGATGGTGTTTTGTGCTGAAATCACGATCACGGGCAGGCCCGGTCGGTCCTCGGCGATCTTGGGCAGCATCTCCAGTCCATTGCCGTCGGGCATGACCACGTCGGAAATCACCACATCCCCTTTGCCTTCACCGACCCACCGCATCAACGTTGTCAGGCTCGAGGTGGCGTGCACCTTGCATCCCGCGCGCGTCAAGGCCTGCGTCAATACGGTGCGAATGGTGCGGTCATCGTCGGCGACCAGAACGGTTCCATCCATCACGAACTCTCCTCGATGTTGCCCTGGCCGGGCGGTTTAGCCATGGGCAAAGAAATGCGGAAAACAGTGCGTCCCGGTACGGATTCAACCGAGATCCAGCCGCCGTGGTCAGACACGATCTTGGCCGTAAGTGCGAGGCCCAGCCCGGTGCCATTCTCACGTCCCGACACGAATGGTTCGAAGATATCACTCTTGATTTCGTCGGGGAGGCCGGGGCCGTCATCGATCACCTCGATCTGCAAGGGCAATGCCTGTCCCGAACCGTCACTCCGGCGCAAACTGAAGGAATGCTCGAAGAAGGTTCGCAGGCGAATTGTGCCGCCCCCCGCACCGGCGGCCTGTGCCGCGTTATTCAACAGGTTCAGAACCACTTGCACCAATTGGTCCGCATCACCAAGGGCCAGCGGCAAGGAAGGATCGTAATCGTCCTCAATTCTCATCCGGGCGCCAAACCCTACCCCGGCCGACCGCCGCGCACGGTCCAGCACGTCATGGAGATTGATGGGGGCCAACTCCGGCGGTGACAGGTTGCCGAACTGTTCGACCTGTTCCAGCAGCTTCACGATCCGGCGGCTTTCGGTGACGATCAGATCCGTCAGTTCCAGATCCTCCGGGCCAAGATTCATCGACAGCAACTGCGCCGCGCCCGTGATCCCCGCCAACGGGTTCTTGATCTCGTGCGCCAACATTTCGGCCATGCCGATAGCCGACTTCGCCGCCGATTTGACCGTGTGGTTCTGCGTTATCCGCCCCGCCAGTTCACGAGGCGAGATCAGAAGCAGCATATGACCGGGGCTGTCCTGCATCGGCGCAACCGAGAGGTTGCATTGCGTGGGAGCGCGTTCGCCAGTGCCGACATCCACATCATTGACGAACAGCGGTGACTTGGTTTCGCGCGCCCGGGCAAATGCCCGGTCCAGCGGCGCATCGACCATCACCTTGTCCCAAACAGGCTGGCCGGCGAGGGCCTTGGCCGAGGCGTTGAGAAACCCCTCTGCGGCCGGGTTGGCATCGAAGATCCTGTCTTCACTGTCGAGCACAAGCCCCGGCAACGGCAGCGAAGACCAGACTGCCGCCCTGTCGCTGCTGGTCATGCGGCTACCCTCTGCCCGTCGCCCAGGGCCATCGGCACCAACCGCAGCACCTGCGCGGGGCTCGGAGCGGTCAGAACCTCGCGACGCAGGTCTGGTGGCGTCCCCGCCTCGCCCATGTACCACCCAAGGTGCTTGCGCGCCACGCGCAGACCCAGATCAGCGCCGTAAAACGCGATCATGCCCTCGTAGTGCTCGGCCACCATTGCCGTCAGCTCCGCCCCATGTGGAATGGCAGGGGCGGGTCCATGTCCCAACTCATGCGCGATCTGCGCCAGCAGCCAGGGGCGGGCTTGGGTGGCTCGGCCTACCATGACGCCGGCGGCGCCGGACCGGGTTAACGCCGCCCGGGCGGTCGCTGCGTTCACGATATCTCCATTCGCTACCACCGGGATCGACACCGCCCGCGTGACCCGGCTGATCGCGGTCCAGTCGGCGTG
The DNA here is from genome assembly GCA_011389955.1 of Paracoccaceae bacterium. Taxonomy (GTDB): domain Bacteria; phylum Pseudomonadota; class Alphaproteobacteria; order Rhodobacterales; family Rhodobacteraceae; genus Sediminimonas. The sequence continues at coordinate 7,898 of JAABTI010000046.1, forward strand.
GCCCTTGTAGAACTGGCAGCGCGTGCGCCCGTGGATCGTGACCATGCGCACACCCGCATCCTGCGCGCGGCGCGCGAGGACCGGCGCGTTGAGGCAATCCTCGTCCCAACCCAGCCGGGTCTTGAGCGTCACCGGCACGCTTACGGCGCCGACCACCGCCTCGATCAGGCGCAGAGCGTGGTCGGGTTCGCGCATCAGCGCCGAGCCCGACATGCCGCCCACAACCTTCTTGGCGGGGCATCCCATGTTGATGTCGATGAGGCGGGCGCCGCTCGCCTCGACCATGCGCGCGGCCTCGGCCATCCAGTACGGGTCGCGCCCGGCAAGCTGCACCGCGGTGTCCGCGTGCTCCAGCCCCAGTTCGGCGCGCGCCCGCACACCGGGCTTGGCCTGCACCATTTCCTGGCTTCCGACCATCTCGCTCACCACGAGGCCGGCGCCGAAGCGCGCCACCAGCCTGCGGTAGATCACGTCGGTGATCCCCGCCATCGGCGCCAGAAGCACCGGAAGCGAAAAGGAATGACCGGAAACCGAGAGCGTCATCTGCTTAATCCTTGGGCAACTGCCCCCTGATAGCGCCTGTGCCCGCCATCTTCAACGCGACAAAAGAAATCCGGGGACAAGTTGGCCCTCAGCGCCCAATTTTTAAGCATAAATGATCGGGGGCGCGCGGATTGCTCTCTGACCCGGCAGGGCCTATGCAAGGGCGTGCTCAACAACCGCGGTCACACCATCATGACAACAGCCGCCATCATCCTTGCCGCCGGACGCGGCACCCGCGCGGGCGGGGAAATTGCCAAGCAATGGCAAGTGATCGCCGGGCGCAGGGTGATCGACTGGACCCTCGACGCGTTTCGACGGGCGCCGTCGATAGACATGATCGTGGTGGTCCTCGCCCCCGACGAGACCGAACGCCCGGCGACGTCGGCCGACATCATCACCGTCGCGGGCGGTGACAGCCGGGCCGCATCGGTCAAGGCGGGGCTGGCGGCATTGGAACGGGTCGGCGCACCGGGGGCGGTGTTGATCCATGACGTGGCGCGGCCTTGCGTATCGCAGGCGCTGATCGCGCGGATCACCGACGCCTTGCGCGCCAACCGCGCGGCCGCCCCGGCCGTGCAACTCAGCGACGCGTTGTGGCGTGGCGAGGCGGGCGCGGTCGCCGGGACCGTGCCGCGCGACGGGCTGTGGCGGGCGCAAACCCCGCAAGCATTCGCTTTCGAAGACATCCTTGCCGCCCATGACAGCCATCCCGACGATGCCGCCGACGATGTCCAGGTGGCCCGCGCGGCGGGACTCGAGGTTGCCATCGTGCCGGGTGAGGCAGACAATATCAAAATCACCACCAGCGCGGATTTCGACCGCGCAACACGTATCCTGCGGGGGCCCATGACAGGCGGACAGATGACCGATTTCGACATAAGGACCGGCAACGGCTATGACGTGCACCGTTTCGGACCGGGCGATCAAGTGATCCTGTGCGGGGTCGAGATACCCCACGATCACGGGCTGAAGGGACATTCCGACGCCGACGTGGGGATGCATGCGATCACCGATGCGCTGTATGGCGCGATTGCGGCCGGCGATATCGGGCGGCATTTTCCGCCCTCCGATCCACGGTGGAAGGGTGCGGCCAGCGACATCTTCCTGAGCCATGCGGTGGACCTGATCCGGGAGCGCGGATACAGGATCTGCAATATCGATTGCACCCTGATTTGCGAACGTCCCAAGATCGGCCCCCATGCCGGGGCGATGCAGGCGGCGCTGGCGCGGATCACGGGGATCGAGGCATCGCGGATCTCGGTCAAGGCGACGACCAGCGAAAAGCTGGGCTTTACCGGGCGCGAGGAAGGCATCGCCGCGCAAGCCACGGCCACGGTGCTGCGACCATGATGCACCTTGTTTCAACCTTCTTTCTTGTCGGGCACCTGCGGCCTGCGCCGGGCACATGGGGGTCGCTGGCGGCGCTGCCGGTTGCGTGGGTGATCCATGCGCTTGGCGGTGCCTGGGCGTTCCTGGTGGCAACGGTCGTCGTGATCGTGCTGGGATGGTGGGCGATCCGGCGCGACACAGAGGGCAAGCGCGATCATGACCCGTCCGAGATCGTGATCGACGAGGTGGCGGGACAATGGGTCGCGCTGATGCCGGTGATGATCGGGGCAGGTTATGCCGGGGTTCCGGTGCTGGCGCTATGGCCGGGGTGGGTCACTGCCTTTGTCATGTTCCGGGTTCTGGACATATGGAAACCGGGGCCGGTAGGCTGGGCCGACAGGCGGACGGACGCCTGGGGCGTGATGCTGGACGACGTGATCGCGGGGGCGATCGCCGCTGTCATCGTGATCCTGGCGGCGGCCCTGTCACATGGGGTGATGATGTTATGAGCAAGGCAGAAGAGATTCTTTCGCTATACCGGGACAGGGGGTGGATGATCGCCACCGCCGAAAGCTGCACCGCAGGAATGGTCGCGGTTGCGATCACCGACGTGGCGGGGTCGTCCGACGTGTTCGAACGCGGGTTCGTGACCTACACCAACGCGGCCAAGATCGAGATGCTGGGCGTGCGGCGCGAAACGCTGGAGACCGAGGGCGCGGTATCCGAGGCGGTGGTGGAACAGATGGCGCGCGGGGCGCAGGCGGCATCGCGGGCCGATGTCGCCGTGGCCATCAGCGGCATCGCCGGGCCCGGCGGATCGGGGATCAAGCCCGAGGGGCGAGTGTGTTTCGGGTTGGCGACGCCCCGGGGCTGCCACAGCGAGACCGTGGACTTCGGCGCGCTGGGCCGTGCGGGGGTGCGCGCGGCGGCGCGCGATCATGCGCTCGACCTGTTAACGGGTGCGGCCGAACCGGGCTAGGCGCGCGGGGCGTTCACGATCGGCGTTTGCGCGCAAACGGACGGTTCGGCGCCTGAACCGTCGATTCGCGGGAGGCCGCGGGCGCGACGGCGTGGTTCAGGCGGCGGGCGCATCCCCCGCCCCGCGCAGGGCGTCGGCGAAGCCGTCCACGCCGCCTGCCCCGCCGGAGAGTTGCCACAGTCGCGTCGCGACCCCCTTGCCGAGCAGCGCGCCGGCCTTGTCGCGCACCCGGTCCTGCCGGTCCTGCAAGGGCATCGGCGCGGCCAGGTCGTGCGTGGCCTGCAACAGCTCGCCCCCGGTGAGGGTGACGCGCAGGGCGCTGGCGGTTTCCGCCAGGCTGTCATCGCCGGTGACGGCGACGCGGGCGCGCAGGGCCTGCACCGACGGGTCGGCGCACAGCGCGTCGCGGTAGCTTTGCAGGCGCGCGGTGTCGTGGCCCAGGAAATGCATCGGCAGCACGGTGGCATAGCTGAACTTGGCGCCCAGGCCGGTGGTCGGGGCGGGCTGGTCGCACACGCTCAGCCAGCGGGGATGGGTCGCCACCTCGATCCGGTCGATACGCGCGGGATCGATGGTGCCGAGCGTCTTGGCGGCCTCGAGGCAGGCGTGCAGGCCGTGACAGCAGGCGTGGAACTTGTGGCTGACGTCCTCGAACAGCCAGACCTGGCCCAGCCCGTCAAGCGCGTCCCGCGCGGCGCTGCCGGCATGGGTGGGGCCGAAGCCCTGCGGCGCCTCCAGCGCGTCGGGGGCGGCGACGAAGCCGCCCTCGACCAGTAGCGCGGCCTCGACCCCGTTGGCGGCGGCGAGACCGGCGTTGAACGGCTTGCCCATGGTGCCGAACTGCGATTTCAGCCCCGAGGCGCGCGTGGCCACCAGCCCGAGTGCTATGGCGCATCGATCGGCCGGCAGCCCGAGCAGCCGCGCCGCTGCCAGCGCCGCGCCGAAGGCTCCGGCGGTGCCGGTCTGGTGAAACCCGTGCTGGTAGTGGCCACGTCCCAGCCAAAGACCGACCCGGATCGACGCCTCCAGCCCGACGAGGGCCGCGGCCTCGAGCGCGGGCCAATCGGCGCCGCGATCCTCGGCCAGCGCCATCACGGCGGGCAGAACCGCCACCGAGGGGTGGCCGATATGGGCGAAATGCGTGTCGTCGTAATCCAGCGCGTGACTGGTCGCGCCGTTGACCAGCGCCGCGGCGCGCGGCGGCAGGCGGGTGGCGTGGCCCACGAGGCTGGCGCGGGGGGCGCCGGCCTCGGCCAGGGCCATGTCGCGGGTGATGCGCGACACCGGCTCGTCG
>JAABTI010000047.1 GCA_011389955.1 Paracoccaceae bacterium
GCAGAAACAGGCGCATCACGGTGCCCCGAACGCGACGGGGTAGATCAGCTGCTCTTGCGGGGCATCATCACCCGGTCCGGCCAGCAGCGTATGCGCCACCGGATAGGGCGTGCTCAGGCGCGCGGCCCGCGCCGCGCTGAAACCCGTGCGCTGGTAAAATCCGGCATCTCCCAGAACGACCACGTTCATCCCGCTCAGGCGCGCCCATTCGGCGATCATACCCACCAGCCGCGTGCCCAACCTGCGCTCCTGCGCCGGCGGATCAACGGCCACCGGGGCCAGGCACAGCCACCCCTTGGGCGCCTGCATGGCCGACAGGGCGGCATAGGCCGTCACCTGCCCGCCGGTCGGCACCACCATCTCGCCGGCCATCGCGCCGCTCTTGCGCAGTCGAGCCACCAGGCGCGCCTCGTCCGGCCCGCCAAAGGCACGGCGCAGAAGAGCGTCAACTTGCGGTTCCTCGCCGGGGCGCAGCTCGCGCATGAAGTCTGGCATCGATTGCATGGCGTGTTCTCCACATCGGTCCTGGAACAAGAAAGGGGCCGCCTGACGGCGACCCCTCCTGATAGCACGACGGTGCGGATGATTACATCATGCCGCCCATGCCGCCCATGTCGGGCATTCCGCCGCCGCCGCCGCCGCCAGCGCCCTCTTTCTCGGGCTTGTCGGCGATCATCGCCTCGGTGGTGATCAGCAAGCCAGCGATGGATGCTGCATCCTCGAGCGCGGTGCGCACCACCTTGGCCGGATCGATCACGCCGTAGGAGAACATGTCACCGTATTCGCCGGTCTGCGCGTTGAAGCCGAACTTCAGGTCGTCGCTTTCGCGGATCTTGCCCGCGACAACGGCACCGTCCACGCCGGCATTCTCGGCGATCTGACGCAGCGGCGTCTCGAGCGCCTTGCGCACGATGGCGATACCCGCGGTCTGGTCGTCATTGACGCCGGTCAGACCCTCCAGCGACTTGGCCGCCTGGACGAGCGCGACACCGCCGCCCACGATGATGCCTTCCTGCACCGCGGCGCGGGTTGCGTTCAGCGCGTCATCGACGCGGTCCTTGCGCTCCTTCACCTCGGTTTCGGTCATGCCGCCGACCCTGATCACGGCAACACCGCCGGCCAACTTGGCCACGCGTTCCTGCAGTTTCTCGCGGTCGTAGTCGCTGGTGGTCTCCTCGATTTGCTGACGGATCTGCGCGACGCGAGCTTCGATTTCGCTCTTCTCGCCGTTGCCGTCCACGATCGTGGTTTCGTCCTTGGTGATGTTGATCTTCTTGGCGCTGCCAAGCATATCCATCGTGACGTTTTCCAGCTTCATGCCCAGATCTTCGCTGATGACCTGACCACCGGTCAGAACCGCGATATCCTGCAGCATCGCCTTGCGGCGGTCACCGAAGCCGGGCGCCTTGACGGCAGCGATCTTGAGGCCGCCGCGCAGCTTGTTGACCACCAGGGTCGCCAGCGCTTCGCCTTCCACGTCCTCTGCGATGATGAGCAGGGGCTTCTGGCTCTGGATCACCTGCTCGAGCAGCGGAACCATCGGCTGCAGGCTGCTGAGCTTCTTCTCGTGCAGCAGAACAAGGCAGTCGTCCAGATCGGCGATCATCTTGTCGCTGTTGGTCACGAAATAGGGGCTGAGGTAGCCACGGTCGAACTGCATGCCTTCAACCACGGTGGTCTCGGTCTCGAGGCCCTTGTTCTCCTCGACGGTGATGACGCCCTCGTTGCCGACCTTCTGCATCGCGTCTGCGATCTGCTGACCGATCTCGGATTCGCCGTTGGCGGAGATGGTGCCGACCTGCGCGACTTCGGCGCTATCGCTGACCGGACGGGCAGCGGCCTTGATGGCCTCGACAACCTTGTCGGTGGCCAGATCGATACCACGCTTGAGATCCATCGGGTTCATGCCGGCGGCAACCGATTTCATGCCTTCCTTGACGATACCCTGGGCGAGCACGGTCGCGGTGGTGGTGCCGTCACCGGCCTCGTCATTGGTGCGGTTGGCCACTTCCTTGACCATCTGCGCGCCCATGTTCTCGAACTTGTCTTCCAGTTCGATTTCCTTGGCGACCGACACACCGTCCTTGGTGATCCGCGGCGAGCCGAAGGATTTGTCCAGAACCACGTTGCGGCCCTTGGGGCCCAGCGTCACCTTGACGGCATCGGCCAGAACATTGACCCCGCGCAGGATCTTGTTGCGGGCCTCGGTGTTGAACATCACGTCTTTTGCAGCCATTACGCTTGCTCCTGATTATCTGAGTTGTTGAGAAAAGGACCGGTATTCGCTCAGGCGAGGATACCCATGATGTCGCTTTCCTTCATGATCAGCAGCTCTTCACCCTCAAGGGTGATCTCGGTGCCCGACCATTTGCCGAACAGAACCTTGTCGCCGGTATTCACGGCCATCTCGATCCGTTCGCCGTTGTCCTTGCGTGCGCCATCGCCCACGGCGACAACTTCGCCTTCTTGCGGCTTTTCCTTTGCAGTGTCGGGAATGATCAACCCGCCTGCGGTTTTCTCTTCGCTCTCAACGCGGCGGACAAGCACGCGGTCATGCAGCGGTTTAAATGCCATCTCTGAAGCTCCTTGGCTCAAAGTTTCCCTGATCTGGTCCTGCTGGACCTGTTATCACTCGTCTTACCCGAGTGCTAACGGCGCATAGCTAGGGAGTTCGCGACAGACTGTCAACTGGTTCGTGGCAGAAAACCGAAGGCGTGGCGATTAACTAAACAGTTACGTCCCTTCGTGATATGATATGATGAAACAAAACCAAATCAGCGGCCTTTCCGGGCCGCGCCGAGGCGCAAACAAACGAGCAGGATATGCCGAACAACATCAACGGAAGCTGGCGGGATGACAACCTGACCGGAACCGATGAAGACGACAAGATCAAGGGCAAGTCGGGGTCCGACACGCTGCAAGGCCAGGGCGGCGACGACACGCTCAAGGGTGACTCCGGCGACGACACCCTGCTTGGCGGCACCGGGAATGACGAACTCCAGGGCGGATCCGGTCACGACGCGCTTTCCGGCGGCGACGGCAACGATACGCTGCACGGCGACAGCGGCGATGATCTTCTGTCAGGCGGCGGCGGCGACGATGTGCTCGATGGCGGCTGGGGCGCAGACACGATATTCGGCGGCGACGGCAATGACACGATCACCGCGGTGGACGGTGATGTCGTCGATGCCGGTGCCGGCAATGACCAGATCGACATGGGCGGGTATTCCGGCGGCAGCGACACGATCGTGTTCGGCGCGGGCAGCGGGCACGATACCGTCACGGGCTGGAGCCCGGAAAGCGACAACATTCATATTGGCGGCGCCAGCCCTGCGGATGTCACCCTGACGGCGACGGCCGATCCCCAGGTCTGGGTGATGACTCTCGACGGCGCGCCGGATGCGAGCCTGACGCTCGACTTCACCTACCACTGGGACAGCTCTGTTGGCGAGGCGGACATCCGCGCCCGCATCCTGACCAGCGATGACACCCCGCTGCCGCACGATCCCTACGGACCGCCGATCTGTCTGACGGCGGGCGCCGTGATCGACACGGCGGCCGGCCCCCGCCCGATCGAGGCGCTTCGCCCCGGCGATCTGGTGCTGACGCGCGACGCCGGCGCGCAACCCTTGCGCGCCAACCTGCACCGTCACGTCCCGACCGCCGCACAGGCCGCCGACCCGGCGCTGCGTCCGGTCGTCATCGAGGCCGGCGCGTTCGGCGGCGGACTGCCCGGGCAGCGCATGCTGGTCTCGCTTCAGCATGCCTTCCTGGCGCATGATCCGCGTCCGGGGGGCAAGGGCGAGGTGCTGATCCGCGCGCGTCATGTCGCCGAGGAGCTGGGCAAGGCCCGCCACGCGTCCCGGCCCTTTCAGCCGGTGACCTATTTCCACCTTCTTTTCGACCGCCACCAGCTGATCCGCGCCGATGGTGTCTGGACCGAAAGCGTGTTTGCCGGCGCCGGGGCGCTGCGGGCGGACCCGGTGTTGCGTGCACTGCTGCGCGGCGCCCCCGCCCAAGTCATGCACGAGCGAATCCGCCCCCTGCTGCTGCGCAAACACCTGAAACGATATCGCGATCACGATCTGGGCCATGGGGCGCCCGTGACAGACCCGTGCAACACAAGCGCCGCATGGTCGTGACAACATCGGCGCTCGGGCCTATAAGGCGCGCGAACAAACCCCGCAATTGCCATCGCAAACAGGACAACAAGCATGACCATCCAAGTTTTCGGCCACAAATCCCCCGATACCGACTCCACCGGCTCGCCGATCATCTGGGCCTGGTATCTCAACACGGTGAAAGGTGAGACTGCCGAGGCGGTTCTGCTGGGCGACCCCAATACCGAGGCCGCCTTCATGCTCGACAAGTGGGATCTGCCCAAACCCCGCCTGATCGCGGATATCGAGGACGGGCAGGCCTGCATCGTGGTCGACACCAACAACCCCGCCGAATTGCCGGCCAACATCAACGGCGCCGACATCCGCGGCATCATCGACCACCACAAGCTTGTCGGCGGGCTGGAAACCAGGGGCCCGATCGATATCACCATCCGCCCGATGGCCTGCACCGCCACGATCATGCTGGACCTGATGGGCGACGATGCCGCCAAGATGCCCGACTGGGCCAAGGGCGCGGCGCTGACCTGCATCCTCAGCGACACGCTGGAATTCCGCAGCCCCACCACCACCGACCATGACCGCGCCACTGCCACCCGGCTGGCCGGCGACCTCGGCCTCGACATGTCGGACTATGCCGCCGAGATGTTCGCGGCGAAATCCGACGTCTCGGCCTTTTCCGACGCCGAACTGCTCCGCATGGACAGCAAGGAATACGAAGTCAGTGGCAAGAAGTTCCGCGTTTCGGTGCTGGAGACGACCGCGCCCACCACGGTGCTGGATCGCAAGGACAGCCTGATCGACAGCATGACGAGCGTTGCGGACGGGGACGGCGTCGACCAGGTGCTTTTGTTCGTGGTGGACATCCTCAACGAAGAGGCCACGCTGCTGGTGCCAAACGAACTCGTGAAAACCGTGGCCGAGAAATCCTTCGGGGTGACCGTCTCGGGTGATACGGTGGTGCTCCCCGGCGTGATGAGCCGCAAGAAACAGATCATACCGAACCTGTCGGTCTGATCGCAGATTTCGCGGCGGGGCAGCACCGTGCCCGCCCTGCCGCCCCACTTCAGCCCAAGGCGTCCCATGACACAGATCATTTCCGCACTCTCCGAGGTTTCCGCGCAGTACAAGGCGGCGTTCGTCGATCTTTGGGGCTGCGTTCATGACGGTGTGCGCGCCATCCCCTCGGCGGTGGAAGCCCTGCGCGCCTATCGCGCCTCCGGCGGTGTCGTGGTGCTGCTGACCAACTCGCCCAAGCCGCGCAAGGGCGTCGAGGAGCAACTCGACCAGTTCGGCGTGCCGCACGATGCCTGGGATACCATCGCCACGTCGGGCGACAGCACCCGCGCGGCGATGTTTCGCGGCGTGGTGGGCGAGCGCGTGTTCTTCATCGGCGAGGAGCGCGACATGCCGTTTTTCGAGCCGATGCAACTGATCGACGATCCGGTCGATATCCGGCTGACCCCGCTGGAGCAGGCCGAAGGCATCGTCTGCACCGGGCCGTTCGACCCCACCGCCGATCCCGACACGCTCCGCCCGCAGCTGCTTCTGGCCAAGCAGAACGGGTTGAAACTGCTCTGCGCCAATCCCGATATCGTGGTGGACCGGGGCGATCACCGCGAATGGTGCGCCGGCGCGATCGCCCGGCTTTATACCGAAATGGGCGGCGAGAGCTATTATTTCGGAAAACCGCATCCGCCGATCTATGACCTTGCCTACCGCCGGCTAGCCGACATGGGCCAGGACATTGGCAAGCAGTCCATCCTCGCCATCGGCGACGGGGCGCAAACCGATATCGCCGGCGCCATGGGCGAAGACATCGATTCGCTGTTCATCACCGGCGGGCTGGCCCGTGCCGAAACGCAAACCACCGATCAACCCGATGCGCAGGCGCTGAAACGCTACCTCGAAGGCGAATCCGTCGCACCGGACTTTGCCATGGGGCAACTGCGCTGACAAAATTGGGGGTTGATTTTCTGCGCCTGCAAAGCAATAAAGTTCCAACATCTGGCGCCAGGATATTGTAAAATTGCGCGCCCTGACCGGATTGGAGGATCGGATGTTGGACAATATGCCCCGCGGCACAATCTGCATCGAAGATATCGAGATGGGAATGACGCGCCATCTGCGCAAAACCGTCACCGACCGCGATATCGAGTTGTTCGCCGAGGTCTCGACCGATCACAACCCGGTTCACCTTGACGATGCCTACGCGCAGGACACCATCTTCGAAGGACGCATCGCCCATGGCATGCTGACCGCCGGGTTGATCTCGGCCGTGATCGGCGAGCAGCTTCCCGGCCACGGCACGGTCTACATGGGGCAATCCCTGAAGTTTCTGGGCCCCGTGCGCCCCGGTGACATGGTCACCGCCGAGGTTGAGGTCATCGGCATCGACCACGCCAAGCGCCGCGTGCAACTCGAAACCCGCTGCACCGTGGACGGCAAGAAGGTGCTGATCGGCGAAGCCACGGTTCTGGCCCCCTCGCGCAAGTTCGACTGAACCCGCATCGGCCGCCACCCGGCGGCTCGGCGCTTGTGGCCAACCGCGAACGCGGCGTCGACCTTGTGAACGCATCAAACGGGGTTTGCCCGTTGCGCATATGCGACCGCGCGGACCGGCACCTGTCGTCTCGCGCGGCGTTATCGCCGCTTGCGCCCGGCGGTTACGGGCGCTAACTCATACGTCATGCGTATCATTCGCGATCATAATTTTGCCGCGCCCGAAGACCGTGGAGCCAGCGCCGCCATCGGCAATTTCGACGGCGTGCATCTGGGCCATCTGTCGGTGATAGAACTGGCCCGCCAGCAGGCCGAGCGGAGCGGCGCACCGCTTGGCGTGGTCACGTTCGAACCGCACCCGCGCGAGTTTTTCGCGCCCGACGCGCCGTCCTTTCGCCTGATGGGGCGCACGGCACGGGCGCACCGTCTCGAAAAGATCGGCGTGCAACGTCTCTACCAGCTCAATTTCAACGCGGCGCTGTCCTCGCTCACCGCGCGCGAGTTCGCCCGCGACGTGCTGTCGAACGGGCTGGGCCTGACCCATGTGGTGGTCGGCGCCGATTTTCGGTTCGGCAAGGGCCGGGCCGGCGACGCCCACGCGCTCGAGCAATTCGGCCAGGAGTTCGGTTTTGGCGTTACTCTCGCGCCGCTCTTGTCGGGCGGGGACGGGCAGGTATCCTCCACCGCCATCCGCACCGCGCTGAGCGAAGGGCGGCCGCGCGATGCGGCGTCGATGCTGGGCCACTGGCACCGGATCGAAGGCGAGGTCGTGGGCGGAGAACAACGCGGCCGCGAACTGGGTTACCCGACCGCCAATATGTCGATTGATGGTCTGCACCCACCCCGCTTTGGCGTTTACGCCGTGCTGGTCGATGTTCTGGATGGCCCCCATGCCGGCAGTTACCACGGCGCGGCGTCGGTCGGGGTGCGCCCGATGTTCGGTCAAAACCGGCCCAATCTGGAAACCTACCTGTTCGATTTCACCGGCGACCTGTATGGCGCGCAACTGTCCGTCGGCCTTGTGGACCATCTGCGCGACGAGGAAAGCTTCGACAGTCTCGAGGCGCTGATCGCGCAAATGACCGAGGATTGCACCCGCGCCCGCGGAATTCTGGCCGCCCAATGACCGATGATCCGATTCGCCGCGACGGTTTGCGCCCGCGCTTCTGGGAGACGGTGCCGCTCTCGCGCATGAGCCGCGCGGAATGGGAGGCGCTTTGCGACGGATGTGGCAAGTGCTGCATGAACAAGCTGGAAGACGAGGACACTGGCGAGGTTGCGCTGACACGAGTTGCCTGCCGGTTGTTCGACGACACCACCTGCCGCTGCGGACAATACGCAAATCGTCACCAATTCGTGCCGGAATGTATCGTGCTCAAGCCCACCAACATGGACACCCATGCCTACTGGATGCCCGACACCTGCGCCTACAAGCTGTTATGGCAGGGCAAGCCGTTGCATGATTGGCATCCGCTGATCTCGGGCACGGCCGATAGTGTCCACGAGGCGGGCGTGTCGATGCAGTCGCGCACGTTGCCGGAATTCGAGATCGACGAAGACGACTGGGAAGACCATATCATCGAGGAGCCGACCTGATGTTTTTCACCTCCGACAACGCTGGCCCCGCCCATCCCGCAGTGATCGAGGCACTGAACCGCGCCAATACGGGCTTCGCCCCGGCCTATGGCAGCGATGCGGTGATGGATGACGTGCGCGACCGGCTTCGAGAGGTGTTCGAGGCGCCCGAGGCCGCCGTTCACCTTGTCGCCACCGGGACGGCGGCCAATTCACTGGCACTGGCGACGCTGTCGCAGCCGTGGCAGACCGTGTTCTGCGCGCCCGTCGCCCATATCCACGAGGACGAATGCAACGCCCCCGAGTTCTATTCCGGCGGCGCCAAGCTGACACTGGTGGGGGACGCCCCCAAGATGACGCCGGACGCCCTTGAACAGGCCATCGCCGCCGAGCAATCGCGCGGTGTGCACGGGCCGCAGCGCGGGCCGGTGTCGATCACCAATGTCACCGAACGCGGCACGATCTATTCGGTGGCCGAGATCACCGCGCTGGCCGGCATCGCGCGCGGCTACGGGCTGCCGGTTCACCTGGATGGGGCGCGGTTCGCGAATGCGCTGGTCGGGCTGGGCTGTTCTCCGGCCGAAATGACATGGAAAGCCGGCGTTGACGCGGTCAGCTTCGGCGGAACCAAGAACGGGCTGCTCGGGGTCGAGGCGGTTGTGTTTTTCGACCCTTCCCATGCGTGGGAATTCGAACTGCGCCGCAAGCGCGGCGCGCACCTGTTCTCCAAGCACCGCTACCTTTCGGCGCAGATGCTTGCCTACCTGACGGATGACCTGTGGCTGGATTGCGCGCGGCGCGCCAACGACAACGCGGCCCGCCTTGCCGCCGGGCTGGCCGAGGTCCCGCAGGCGGGTTTCCTGCACGAGGTGCAGGCGAACATGATCTTCGCCACCCTGCCGCGTGCCACCCATGACAGGCTGTTCGCGGCCGGCGCGGAATACTACCTGTGGAACAGCACCCTGGAGGGCGCGGCGCCCGACGCCGCACTGGCCGCGCGGCTGGTCTGCGACTGGTCGATCACCGCGGAGCAGATCGACCATTTCCTGGACATCGCGCGCGGCTGAGGCGGCCGCGCCTCATGACTGCGGAATACCGCTCAGAAAAGCGCGGATTTCCGCAGCCACCGGCGCGGCATGGGTCATGGGCACCATATGGCCCGCGCCCTCTATCACCACGCGGCGCGCACCCGCTATCCGACGCGCCAGCCCTTCGTTGATTGCCGCGATGTATTCCGGCGATTGCCCGCCTTCGATCAGCAGCACCGGCACCGCGATGCGCGACAGCGCGCCCGAAGACAGCAAACCGGCGGCGTCATCGTAGATCGCGCTAGCGCCGGCCTCGATCAGGTGAATGCGCTGCACCATCGCCTTGCGCTGCGCCTCCGGCAGGCTGTCCCACGGTCGCCCGTCCCCCCATCGGGCGGTGAACGCGCGCGCGGCGCGCTCGGCGTCGCCGGCCTTGACCGCCTCGGCATAGGCGGCCATGTCGGCATCGTGGCTTTCCGACCACTGCGGATGATCCGCAAGCGCCACGGCAAAGAACACCGGCTCGATCAGCACCAGGCTGCGCACCAGCTCCGGCCGCTCCACCGCCAGGCGCAGCGCCACCGTCGCGCCAAAGGAATGGCCGATAAGGTCGATCGGGCCATCGTCCTGCGCGGCGATCAAATCGGCGGCGATATCCGTACTCAGCCCCTGGATCTCGCGCGTGCCGTCCCAGTCGGCGCTGCGGCCATGCCCCGGCAGGTCATAGGCGGCGGCATCCAGAACATCGTCCAGCTCCGCCATCAGCGGCGCCCACCCGCCGGAATGACCCAGGGAGCAATGAAACAGCAATGCGCGCCGCGGCCCCTGCCCCATGCGCGTGACATGGGTGGCATGGCCACCCGCCTCGACCTGCGGCATTACAAATCCCCGGCCAGGTGCGCATCCAGGTCGGCGAGGCGGTCCTGGCCCCAGAACTTCTGCCCGCTATCGACCACGTAGAAGGGCGACCCGAACACGCCGCGCTCCACCGCTTCCTCGGTGTTGGCGGCGTAGGTCTCGGCCCCGCTCAACAACCCGCGATTGGCCAGATCAGGGTCGAATCCCGCCCCGCCCAGGCAATCGCGCACCACCGCGTCATCCGCGATATCGCGCTCTTCGGCCCAGCAGGCGCGCAAGAGGGAATGTACCAGCGCGCCAAGATCACCGCCGCCCGCGTCCTGCGCGGCGATGATCGCATAGGAAGATGGTGCCGGGTTGGTCGGGAAATGCGCCGGTTGCAACGTCAGCGGCAAACCCGTCTTGATGGACTGGCGCGCAAGTTCCTGCAGGCGGTAATCCTGCCGCGACGGGTGCCGCTCGGCGGGGGGTGTGCCGCCGGTGCGCCCGAACAGGGCGATGATGTCCATCGGCTTGTATGTCAGTTTTGCGCCATGGCGCGCGGCGATCTCCTCGGCTCGCGTGCCCGCCAGATAAGCGTAGGGCGACAAAGTCGAAAAAAAATAGTCGATATGGGCCATTGGCGCGACCTTCCGTTGGGTGCATAGCTTTGCCAGACCGTAATCGGATGCTAGTCAGTGTCAACGTCACGAATCTGTCATCCCGACCAAACCGGAGCTGCCCCGCCATGTCGTCCACCATCGAGCCGAAGCTGATCGCCGGCAATGCCAACCTGTCGCTTGCCAAGGGCATTGCCCGGCGCATGTCCATCCACCGGGGGCGCACCGTCGGGCTGGTCGATGCGCGTGTCGAACGCTTCAACGATCAGGAAATCTTCGTCGAGGTATTCGAGAACGTGCGCGGCGAGGATATGTATATCATCCAGTCCACCTCCAACCCGGCAAACGACAACCTGATGGAACTGCTCATCATGGCTGACGCGCTGCGCCGGTCATCGGCGGCGCGCATCACGGCCGTGATCCCCTATTTCGGCTATGCCCGGCAGGATCGCCGCTCCAAGGCGCGCACGCCGATCTCGGCCAAGCTGATCGCGAACATGCTGGTCGGCACCGGCATCGAACGCGTGCTGACGATGGACCTGCACGCCGCGCAGATCCAGGGATTCTTCGACATCCCGGTCGACAACCTCTACGCCGCCCCGATCTTCGCGCTGGATATCAAGCACCAGTTCCGCCCCGATATGTCCGACGTGATGATCGTCTCGCCCGATGTGGGCGGGGTCGCCCGCGCGCGCGAACTGGCCACCCGGATCAACGCACCGCTGGCGATCGTGGACAAGCGCCGCGAGAAACCGGGCGAAGTCACCGACATGACCGTGATCGGCGACGTGACCGGCAAGAAGTGCATCATCGTCGATGACATCTGCGACACCGCCGGCACCCTGTGCAAGGCGGCGGAACTGCTGATCGACAACGGCGCGTCCGAGGTGCATTCCTACATCACCCACGGCGTGCTCAGCGGCGCGGCGGTGGAACGGATCACGAATTCGGTCATGAAGTCGCTGGTCATCACCGACACGATCGAGGCGCCCGAGGCGGTGCGCAACGCGCCGAACATCCGCATCCTGCCCACCGGGCCGGTATTCGCGCAGGCGATCCTGAACATCTGGAACGGCACCAGCGTGTCGTCGCTTTTCGAAACCGATACGCTCGACCCGATCTACGAAGGCATGTTCAACAGCCACTGACCGCGGGGCGTCCGGTCACATTGCGCCGCGTCCGGCCAGCCGCCGGGCGCGGCTCAGTATAGCTGCCACTGGTCATCGGCTACGGCGCTCCCGATCGCCAGCCAAGCCACGCGCACCCGCGCGATGCGGCTGTCGTCCCAGGTACGGAA
>JAABTI010000048.1 GCA_011389955.1 Paracoccaceae bacterium
ACAGGCCCGAGGGCTCGATACCGATGAAACACTGCCCCGTCCCCGGCGGCCCGCCCGTGGGCCCGGCAAAGGGGCTGGCCTCGGTGCTCAGGTTCGCGCCCGACAGCGCCGCGGCAAGAATTTCCACCATCAGCCCGACACCGAACCCCTTGTATCCGCCCGCCGGCCGCATCGACCCCTCCAGCGCCTCCTGCGCCACCGTGGTGGGCCGCCCGCCGGCGTCAAGCGCCCATTCCGGCTCGATCGGGTCGCCCGCACGGGCGCGCAGCAGGATCTCGGACTTGGCGATCACGCTGGCGGATTGGTCGATCACCAGCAACGCCCCGCCCTGTCCGTCGGGCACCGCAACGGAAAACGGATTGGTGCCCACCACCGGATCCTTGCCCCCCACCGGCGCTATGGATGCAGGCGCATGGGTAAAGCAAAGGCCCAGCAGCCCGTCCTTGGCCAGTCGCTCGGCATGATGGCCCAGAACCCCGCAATTGTAGGACCGGTGCAGGGTCATCGCCGCGATGCCGTTGGCGCGCGCCGCACCGGTGAAGTCGCCCCACCCCGCGTCGATCGCCGCGTGGGCAAAGCCGTGCCCGGCATCCACGCGCACCGCGCCGGGGGCCGGGCGGGCCACCTCGGGGCGTGCCTGCCCGTCGACCTTGCCGCAGCGCAGATGCTCGGCATAGATCGGAACATACAGCAACCCGTGGCTGCGAATGCCGTCACGCTCGGCAAGCCGCGTCGATCGCGCCACCGACGCCGCCTGCTGAACGCTTGCGCCCGCACGCTCCAACGCGTCGCGCGCCAGTTCCTCGATCTCGTCAAGCCGCATGAGATTGTGCGCCATGCTCCCCCCGCTATTGGCATTTGCGAAAGGGTGTGCCATTAAGAAATTTCAATCAAACAAATATAAATGAACTGTATTACAATTTTTCTGAATCCATGATCCGAACGGAAGCTCTGCGAACCTTTGTCACCGTGGCCGAATGCGGCAACATCCGCGACGCGGCGGAAACCCTGTGCCGGACGCAATCGGCGGTTTCGATGACTCTCAAACAGCTTGAGGCGCAGCTCGGCGGAGCGCTGTTCGAAAGCGACCGCAAGAGCAAGCTGACCGATCTGGGCAGATTCGTGCAGGATGTCGCGGCGACGCTGCTGCGCGATCATGACAACGCCGTCGACCTGATTACCGGCTATGCGCGCGGGCGGTCCGGGCGGCTGCGCATCGCGTCGGTGCCGTCGGTGGCGGCGTTGATCCTGCCCGAGGTAATCCAGGGCTTTACCCGCGACCGTCCCGGCGCCCGGATCGATCTGTTCGATACCGACAGCGGCACCGTGCGCCGGATGCTGAGCCAGGGGCGCGCCGATGTCGGCATCGCCAGCCCGTCCGAGTTCCCGGATGGGTTGCACGATACCGCGCTTTTCGCGGACCCCCTGCACCTTGTCTGCCGGGCTGACGATCCGCTGGCCGCGCATCCCGACTCCGCGCCGCTGGAATGGTCGAGCCTGGATGGTGACAGGTTGATCCTGAACGAGACACTGCGCGGGCTGAACAGCCCCGATTTCCTCGCCCTGGCAGACAAGGCGCGCCTGTCGGTGCGCAACGTGACTTCCCTGCTCGCCATGGTGCAGGCCCGCGCCGGAGCCACCATCCTTCCCGGGCTGGCCACGCGCACCCTTCCCCGGGGCCTGGTCGTGCGGCCGCTCGCCGATCCTGCCTGCATCAGGCGCGTCAGCCTTCTGCACCGCGACGGCGCCACGCAAAGTCCTGTCAGCGCTGCATTCTCCGAGCACCTTCAGAGCAGTCTCGGGGCAATGGCAGACCGTCTCGGCGTGACCTTGCTGGCCCGGAGCCGATGACAATTGCGGTTTGACCGCCGCCACCGGCTCGGCCATACTCGCCGCAAGTCTGATAAGCTGCGGAGGACCCCGACGCGATGACGCGCAGCGCGAAATTCCTGGTCCCCATACTGGTGACGCTGGTCGTGATGCTCGGCGCCGGCCTGTTCGCCGCACCGGCCCACGCCCATGGCCAGGGCGCACACGCGACGCAACCCGCAACGTCCAGCCCGGCGCAACACGCGCAGGCCCCGACCGAGCAGACCATGCCTCATTGCCACATCGGCGCCATCTGTGCCCCGGTGATCGAGACGCAGGGCGCTGCCGCGCTGAGCGGTCCTGACCCTCACACGACCCTTCTGCGCGGGGACCACGGGGCATTCCTGCCCCGCTCGCGTAGCCCCGGTGCGGAACCGCCCCCACCTCGAGGGTGACCGATGATCACGGCCCGGATCGGGCTTCATCGGCATCACCAACACGAGGAAAACATACATGAATCGCATGACAGCAAGCGTCGTCGCATTGGCGGCGACAGCATTGGCCGGAGCCGCGTGGGCCCATTCCGGGGCCACCGGCAAGGTCAAGGAACGCATGGAAGCCATGAAGGAGATGGGCGAGGCGATGAAATCCGTCGCACCCATGATGCGCGGGGAGGCACAATACGACGCCGACACCCTGCGCAAGGCCGCACGCACCATAGCGGACAACGCCGGCAACGCCCTGACCGCGGATTTTCCCGAAGGCTCGCTTCACGACCCGAGCGAAGCCCTGCCCGCCATATGGCAGGATTGGGATCGCTTCGAGGCAATCGCGCAGCAAATGAAAGCTACCGCGCTCGGGCTTGAGCGCGCTGCGAACAACGGCATCGGCCCGACGGGCGACACCAGCGACGGCATGGGCGCCATGATGGGCCAGTCCGACAGCGGTGACATGGACGCAATGATGGGCCAGAGCGACGCAGGCGCAATGATGATGGGTAACGCCCAAAGCTCCGTCATGGGCATGTCCGCAGACCAAATCGCACAGATGCCCGCCGATCGCGCATTCGCGATGACGGCCAAGGTCTGTTCGGCCTGTCATGGCGATTTCCGGGCTGAAGACGACTGATATGCGCTGGATTATCGGATCATCCCTGGTGGTCGCCGCATTGGCGACCGCACTCGGGGCGGGTGTCGTGCTCAAGACCGCGTCGACCCCACCGCCCCAGATCGATCAGTCGGGCACACCGCAGCGCGGCGCCTACCTCGCGCGGGCCGGCGGATGCATCGCGTGTCACACCAATACCTCCGGCGGGGGCAAGCCGCTCGCCGGTGGCGTGCCGCTGGAAACGCCGTTCGGGCGGTTCGTGCCACCCAACATAACGCCGGATGAAAGCCATGGTATTGGCAGCTGGTCGGTCGGGCAATTCGCGCGCGCGCTGCGCCAGGGCGTTTCACCGGACGGCGCGCCCTATTACCCGGCTTTCCCGCACGCCTTCTATACCGACCTCAGTGATACGGATGTTGCCGACCTGTGGGCGGCGTTTCAAACCGTCACGCCGGTGGCACAATCCGCCCTCGACAGTGATATCGCGTTCCCGTTCAACCAACGCCGGGGCCTGTGGCTCTGGCGTGCCGCGTTCCGCCAACCCGCGCGCACCACGCCACAACCCGACAAGTCCGAGGCATGGAACCGTGGCAAGTGGCTGTCCGAGGGCGTGGCCCATTGCGGTGCCTGCCACACCGCGCGCAACGCGCTCGGCGGGCGGTCGCTGCCGGACGGGCATTTTGCCGGCAGTGATGCGCTACCGGGTGGTGACAGCGCTCCGGCGATCACGCCGGACGCGTTGCGGGAAAACGACTGGACAGTGTCCAGCCTGAGCAGCGCGCTGTCCACCGGCCTGATGCCTGATGGCGACGTCTTCGGCGGTGCGATGGCCGAGGTCGTCGATCAGGGCACAACCTGGCTCAACCAAGCTGATCGGCGCGCCATCGCGACCTATCTTCTGAACGCCGATTTCTCTGACTCACAGGACTGAAACCATGAAACTCATCATTCTCTCTCTTGCTCTGGGTGCCCTCGCGGCCTTTGGCCTCACGGTGTTCTGGCCGGACAACACGGCACGACCGGACCTGACCATAGCCGCCGCCAACCTTGAGCGAGGCGAAACGCTCTACGCGGAAAACTGCGCCAGTTGCCATGGCGCGAACCTGGCGGGGGAGCAGAACTGGCGGCAGCCCGGCCCCGACGGGGTGCTGCCTGCGCCGCCGCATGACAAGTCGGGCCACACGTGGCACCACGATGACGCGATGCTGTTCGACTACACCAAGCAGGGCGGTCAGGCCCTGATGGAGCAACGCGGGGTGAGCGACTTCAAAAGCGGCATGCCCGGTTTCGGGGAGCAACTCAGCGACAGCGAAATTCGCGACATCCTGGCCTATATCAAGTCAACCTGGCCGGAGGAGATCCGCCGCGCCCAGCAGCAACGCAGTATGCAGGGCGGCTGATTTCGGCCTCTATCGCGCGCCGCGGCACACCTCCGCCGGCGCGCGCATTTCCTTGCCAAAGGCGCGCCCGTTACCTATACGCGCGCTCATGTTGGACACCCATTCAAACCGCCCCGAGTTGCCGCCGGAAATCGCACGGCGCCGCACCTTCGCGATCATCAGCCACCCGGACGCGGGCAAGACCACGCTGACGGAGAAATTCCTGCTCTATGGCGGGGCGATCCAGATGGCCGGACAAGTCCGCGCCAAGGGTGAGGCCCGCCGCACGCGCAGCGACTTCATGGCGATGGAAAAGGATCGCGGCATTTCCGTTTCGGCCAGCGCGATGTCGTTTGATTTCAAGACTTTCCGCTTCAACCTCGTGGATACGCCCGGCCACTCGGACTTCTCCGAGGATACCTATCGCACGCTGACGGCGGTGGATGCGGCGATCATGGTGATCGATGGCGCCAAGGGCGTGGAAAGCCAAACGCAGAAACTGTTCGAGGTCTGCCGCCTGCGGGATCTGCCGATCCTGACCTTCTGCAACAAGATGGACCGCGAAAGCCGCGACACCTTCGACATCATCGACGAGATACAGGAAAACCTGGCCATCGACGTGACGCCGGCCAGCTGGCCCATCGGGGTGGGGCGCGAATTCCTGGGCTGCTACGACATGCTCAACGACCGGCTGGAACTGATGGATCGCGCCGATCGCAACCGAGTGGCCGAATCCATCGAGATCCGGGGGCTCGACGATCCTTTGCTGGATCAGCATGTGCCCGAACACCTGTTGGCGCAACTGCGCGAAGAGGTGGAGATGGCGCGTGAATTGCTGCCCCGCCTTGATCCGCAGGCGGTGATCGAGGGGCACATGTCACCCATCTGGTTCGGCTCGGCGATCAATTCCTTCGGGGTCAAGGAACTGATGGAGGGTATCGCCAACTACGGACCGGAGCCGCAACCCCAAAGCGCCACGCCGCGCCAGATTCTGCCCGAGGAAACCAAGGTAACGGGCTTCGTGTTCAAGGTGCAGGCCAATATGGACGCCAAGCACCGCGACCGCGTGGCGTTCGTGCGCATGGCATCGGGGCATTTCACGCGCGGCATGAAACTGACGCATGTGCGCAGCAAGAAGCAGATGACAATCGCAAGCCCGGTGATGTTCCTGGCCTCGGACAGGGAACTGGCCCAGGAGGCCTGGGCGGGCGACATCATCGGCATTCCCAACCACGGTCAGTTGCGCATCGGCGACACGCTGACCGAGGGCGAGGCCCTGCGCGTCACCGGCATCCCGTCCTTCGCTCCCGAACTGTTGCAGACCGTGCGCGCGGGTGATCCGATGAAGGCCAAGCACCTGGAAAAGGCGCTGATGCAATTCGCGGAGGAAGGCGCGGCCAAGGTCTTCAAGCCCAGCTACGGCTCAGGTTTCATCGTGGGCGTTGTCGGTGCCCTTCAGTTCGAGGTGCTGGCCAGCCGCATCGAACTGGAATACGGCCTGCCGGTGCGTTTCGAGCCGACGCAGTTCACGTCGGCGCGCTGGATCAGTGGTGACAAGAAGGACGTTGAGCGCTTCGCCGAGGCGAACAAGACCCACATCGCCACCGACAATGATGGCGATGTCGTGTACCTGACGCGTCTGCAATGGGATATCGACCGGGTAGAGCGGGACTATCCCGACATCACCCTTTCCGCGATAAAGGAAATGATGGTGTGAACGTGCTTGCCCGGCAGTCATAGGCCCTTGCCCGGTTCGCATGGCTCGGCCATTGTCGCGCCATGAGCAAACGGTCCCCGCCCAGTTATCCCGGAGGTTTCCCCGCCATCATCCGCCAGATGGAGGCGCGCCGCGAGCCGTTCGTTTACGCGGCGGGCGAGTCGCTACCGCCCCTCGATGCGGACCTTGAACCGCTGAAGGCTGCGCTGGTTGATCCCGGCGCGCCGGAGCAGGCTGGCTCGACATCCTCCTATGCGCGCAAGCGGCGCGAATTGTCGGCCGAATTCGCTGGCCAGGCTGAATTGCTTTTGCTGCATGGGCTGTTGATCGCCAACTTGCGCCGCCGCGATCAGCCCGCGCACACCGCCCAGCTGTTCCAGCGCTTGTGGTCGGAACAGTCTGACTTCCTGCTCGACTCTCTCGATGCGCGCTGGCTGGTTTCGGCGATATCGACGTTCGGCGATCACGGTCAGACAGACGTGCAGCGGCGGGTCGGACAATCCCTGTCGATCTTGTTCGGCATGATGAAGCTTTACGAAACCGAACGCCTGTTTTCGGACAGCGCCCCGGACCAACCGCATCCCTGGTCTACCCCGCCCAACCGGCCGCTCGCGCTCGGGATGGATCGCTATGCAATCGCCGGTGGCGGGCTTGACGTCAATCTGCTGGGCCATCTGTGGCAAGAGGCCACCCTGGACAAGGTGATCGCGCCGTTGGCCTGTCATCAGCTCGACTCTCTGATCAGCGATGACCGCACGGTTTTCGCCCGGCTGCGCAAGATGCGCGCAATGCGCAAGACGCAGCGCGCCGCAGCCGGCCCAACGGAGCTTGGGAAGGCCACCGCTCATGGCAACCCGGCCCCTGTGCCACGCCCGAGCGCCGCACCAGCGGATACGCCGGCGCGGCCGCGTTGGGGCGTTGTTTCGCTGGCGCGGGCACCGCTTGCGCAGGTTGCGCGTTTCGCCGCCCATCATCTGTCGATCGGGGCCGAGCGGCTCTATATCCACCTGGATGGCCCCGACCCGGCAGCCACGGAGTTCCTGGCGCAACATCCCGCCGTAGAGGTCATCACCTGCGATGACGCTTACTGGGCGGCGCAGAAAAAAAACCGCATGAACCGCCACCAGTTGCGCCAGCTCTGGATCGCGACGCAGGTCTATCGGCGCACCGATCTTGACTGGCTGGCGCATGTGGACGTCGACGAGTTCATCCTCCCCCCTTCCCCGCTGCACGAGGTATTGGCCGGGGTGCATGGCGATAGCGCCGCCGTTCTCATGCCACCGGTCGAACAACTGGCGGGCGGCGATGACACCCTGTTCAAGATGACCGCACGCATGGCGGGGCGCGACAAGTCCGTTCTCGAGGATATCTACCCGACCTTCGGTCCGTATCTGCGTGGCGGCTACCTCAGTCACCTCGAGGGCAAGCCGATCGCCCGCACGGGCATTCCCGAGGTGCGGCTGGGCCTGCATGGCCTCCTTTACCGTGGCGCCGCCGCGACCAATATCGCGCAGATCGAAGGGCTTTATGTCGGTCACGCCCACGCGCCGGACTGGGAAAGCTTTCGGGACGGACTCGATTTCAGGCTTGAGCACGGCTCCTACAGGAAACGCGACGACGACGGGTTTCGCCTGCCCGACGTGCTGCGATACCTGCGCAGCGAAGAGGGCGAAGACGGGCTGCGCAGCTTCTTTGCCGAGGTATGCGAAGCGACGCCCGACCTGGTTGAACGGTTGCGCGACAACGAAATGCTGGTCACGCGCAAGCTGGATCTCGACACCAGGGTTCGCGAGGTGTTTGGCGCCTTGCCGGAGGATTAGGAATATGGCCGCGCCAAAATGGGGCCTTGTCGCCACGGTTCGCGCCCCCACAAGCGAGATCCTGAACTTTGCCGCCCATCATCTCGACCTGGGCGCACACCGGGTTTTCATTTACCTAGACGACGACAACATCGCGGCATTCGACGCGCTCAAGGCGCACCCGAAATGCCGCCCCACGCTGACCGATGGGCAATATTGGCAGCGCTTGGGGATCAAGCGCCGCGTCAAGCACCAGTCGCGCCAGTTCGAGAACGCGCGCCATGCCTATGCGCGGGCAAACGACCTGGACTGGCTGACCCATATCGACGTGGACGAACTGCTCTGGCCGGATCGGACCGACCTGGCAACACAACTGGCTTCCCTGCCTGATGACTGCCTGTGCGCGCGCATCCGCCCGGTCGAGGCGCTTGCACCCGATGGCGATACCGGGCCGATGACCCATTTCAAGGCCTGCGCCCCAGACCGCCACGCGCGTCGCCGCCAGACCCGCGACATCTACGGCGCCTTCGGCCCGGTTCTCAACGGCGGGTTTCTCAGTCACGTGGCAGGCAAGATGATCTACCGCACCGGCATCGCGGACCTGCGCGTGCAAATCCATAACGTGTTCCGGGGCGAGCGCATGAACCCGGGCCAGCAAACCCTGCATGATACCGAACTGCTGCACCTGCACGCGCCCGGGTGGGAGCGGTTTGAAGACGCCCTGCGCTACCGGCTCGAAAAGGGATCCTACCGCGCCGAACTGAAGCCGGGGGGGCCGCGCGAAGAGGGTGGCATGACCATGCACGAACTGTTGACCCACCTCATAGAAGAAGGCGGCATGCAACAGTTGCGCGAATTCTTCCGGGACGTGTGCACCGCGACGCCCGAACTGCGCGAACGCCTCGCAGGGCATGGCTTGTTGCGAAGCTACCACCTGAACCTCGCCGAGAAACGGATGCGGCATTTCCCCGATGCGCCGTAACGGTCCAAGGTAGTGTGTTTACCACGATCACGCCCCGGCCGTGACAATCGCGCGTTTCTGTTCATGGCGCTTGCGGCTTTCATTGACGCCATGCCACCTTTAGGATAAGTCGCGTTGGTGGGTCGTATATGTGGAACAACCACGGGGCCATCCGGGCCCGATCCAAACCAGACGCTACGGGCCAGAACGTGTCCGTAAACGACGGATACAAATGATAAAATTCTCCGATCTCGATCTGAACCCCAAGGTTCTGAAAGCCATTTCCGATGCGGGTTACGAAACCCCCACCCCAATTCAGGCGGGGGCGATTCCGCCTGCGCTGGAAGGGCGTGACGTTCTCGGCATCGCGCAAACCGGCACCGGAAAGACGGCGGGCTTTACCTTGCCCATGCTGTCACTTCTGTCGCGCGGCCGAGCGCGCGCGCGCATGCCCCGATCGCTGGTTCTGTGCCCGACGCGCGAACTCGCCGCGCAGGTGGCCGAAAATTTCGATACCTATTCGAAATATCTGAAGCTGAGCAAGGCCTTGCTGATAGGCGGTGTGAGCTTCAAGGAGCAAGACAAGCTGATCGACAAGGGCGTCGACGTGTTGATCGCGACGCCAGGGCGGCTGCTGGATCACTTCGAGCGCGGCAAGCTGCTCCTGACCGGCGTCCAGATCATGGTCGTGGACGAGGCCGACCGCATGCTCGACATGGGGTTCATTCCCGATATCGAACGCATCTTCAGCCTCACACCGTTCACCCGGCAAACGCTGTTTTTCTCGGCCACCATGGCGCCGGAGATCGAGCGGATCACCAACACCTTCCTGTCCGCGCCCGAGCGGATCGAGGTCGCACGCCAAGCGACCGCGTCGGAAAAGATCACGCAGGGCGCGGTGATGTTCAAGGCAAGCCGCAAGGACCGCGAAGCAACCGAAAAACGCAAGCTGTTGCGTGAGTTGATAGAGAACGAAGGCGACAAGTGCCGCAACGCCATCATCTTCTGCAACCGGAAGATCGATGTGGACGCGACCGCAAAGTCGATGAAGAAATACGGTCTCGATGCCGCGCCGATTCACGGCGACCTCGAACAATCGCAACGCACCAAGACATTGGACGCGTTCCGTGATGGCTCGCTGCGCTTCCTGGTGGCGTCGGATGTGGCGGCGCGTGGTCTGGATATCCCGGATGTCAGCCACGTGTTCAATTTCGACGTGCCCAGCCACGCCGAGGATTACGTGCACCGCATCGGCCGCACCGGCCGCGCGGGACGCGCCGGCACCGCGATCATGATCTGCACGCCCCGCGATGAAAAGAATTTCGAGGATGTCGAGCGTCTTTTGCAGAAGGAAATCCCGCGGCTCGACAACCCGATGACGCCATCCAGCAGCGGCGCGGCAGACCTGCCAGCCGGTGATGGCGACAACGACAAGGCCGAAGCGCCCAAGCGCACTCGCACACGCAGCCGCAAGCCAAAGCAGGCCGCGACGGAAGAGATCGCCCCTCCCGCGCCCGAAGCGCTGCCAGAGCCACAACCTGCCGAAGAAAAACCGGCAGAGGCGGCGACCCCGGAGGTGGTTGAAACGGACAAGCCCGAAACGGCCCGGCCAGCCGATGAAAAGCGAGGCGGCGACGCGCCCCGCGGCCGCAGTCGCAGAAAACCGGACGACAAGAACAAGGCCCAGTCAGGCAACGGCAACAAGGTCGTCGGAATGGGCGATCACCTGCCCTCCTTCATCGCGCTCAGCTTCGAGGAGCGTAGCGCGAACTGATCCTACAGTGATGATGCATGTAAAAAGGCCCCCGTTTCCGGGGGCCTTTTTCGTTTGTCCGCATCCTGCCCACTGGTAGATGCGATAGTTTACTGCAAGCGGCTGATGACCACAGTCACCTCGGGCTTTTTGCCGATCTCGGTCTGGGCGCTGTTGCGCACGATGCGGCGCAGGCCTTCCTCGAGCTTGTCGTCCTCGGCCAGCGTCCGAGCATCCGCGCGACCGAGGAACTGTTGCAAGTCCTCCTCCAGCACGTCGACGAGCGGCGCGTTGGAGCGCCCCGTCCCGGCCAGTCCGCGCAACTCGCACCACGGCTCGCCCAGCGGCTCACCCTCTTCGTCGATGATCAGCGTCACGAGAACATGACCGTTCAGGGCCATGCGGATGCGATCCCGTACAATCCCGTCCATCGCGCCGTATTGCACGCTGCCGTCCAGGTAGGTGCGGCCGGTATCGACGTAGCCGGCGATTTTGGGGGCATTGCCGCTCAGGTCCACAATCATCCCGTTCACGGCCACGATGGATTGCAGACCCTTCGCCAGCGCCACCTTGGAATGTTCACGCAAGTGGCGGTGTTCGCCATGCATCGGGATCATGATCTGCGGCTTGAGCAAATCATGCACCTGTTCCAGGTCGGGCCGGTTGGCATGGCCAGACACGTGATAATGGCCCATCGAGTCATCGACCACATCGACGCCCTTCTCGCTGAACTGGTTGACGATGCGGATCACGCCCCGCTCGTTTCCGGGGATCGTCTTGGACGAAAACAGGAATGTATCGCCTTCCTTCAGGGTGATGCCCTGATACTTGCCGGCGGCCAGTTGGGCGCTGGCGGCGCGACGCTCACCCTGGGATCCGGTCACGATCAACATCAGGCTTTGGCGCGGCACGTCCTTTGCCTCCTCGGGGCTGATGACGGGGGGGAAGCTGTCGAGAACGCCCGTTTCGATCGCCGCCTCGATCATCCGCCGCATCGCCCGTCCCATCAGGCAGACGGATCGCCCTGCCCGTTCCGCCGCTTCCGCCAGCGTTTTGACCCGCGCGACGTTGCTTGCAAAGGTGGTCGCCACCACCATGCCGGGGCGCGACGCGATCAGTGCCTCGATCGGCGCCGCCACGCTGCTTTCCGACCGTCCCTCGTGCAGGTTGAACACG
>JAABTI010000049.1 GCA_011389955.1 Paracoccaceae bacterium
TGACTGCGCCTTGAAGCGGCGCGCCTCGGACGGCGCGGTGCCCGACAGGATCACCCGCAAGCCATTGGCCCGCACCTCGGCCCAGTGCAGATCATTGTTGTCCAGCGACCGGCGCACGCTGATTTCGGTGCTGTCTTCGATCACTTTGACCGAGACCCCAGCCGCGATCACGCTGAGCAGGGCGCCAATAGTGAAGGCGGCCGCGATGACATAGGCGGAGGAAATGCGCATGGTCTTGGTTGTTCCCGTTGGCTGTTGGGATCTTTAGGCGCTGTCGCGGCGACGTGCAATCAGAGCAGCGCGACACCGGCGAAAAACAGCACGGGTATCAGGCCCGCATCGCGGTTTGATCTGAACAGGCGCAGCAAGGTGTCGTTGTCGTCCATGTCGAAACGGCGCAACTGCCATAGCATGTGCCAACCCATGAACCACGGCCCCGCCAGCGCGATCACCAGCGCCAGCGGCCCACGATGGTCCTGCCCGAGCACGGCCATCAGCACAGCCAGCGCCATCAGGCTGACGCAGGCCACCATGAAGCGGCGCAACCACATCGCGGTTCGCGCACCAAACAGGCGCGCTGTCGATTTCACCCCGATAAGCGCGTCGTCTTCGGTGTCCTGATGCGCATAGATCGTGTCGTAGAACAAGGTCCATGCCATGCCCGCCAGATAGAGCACGACCGCCGGCCAGTCGAGACTGCCGGTATGCGCCGTCCATGCCAACAGTGCGCCCCAGTTGAATGCGATGCCCAGGAATATCTGCGGCCACCATGTAAACCGCTTGGCGAAGGGGTAGATCGCAACCGGCCCGAGCGCGACAATCCCCAGAATGATGGCCGCGAGATTGAAACTCAGCAGGATCGTCAGCGCGAGCAGGCACTGCGCCGCCATCCAGATCAAGGCCTGCGTGACGCTGACTTGTCCCGACGGGATCGGGCGCGACGCCGTGCGCGCCACCGCCCCGTCGATGTTGCGGTCGGTGATGTCGTTCCATGTGCATCCTGCCCCGCGCATCAGCCACGCACCGATGCCGCAGCCCGCGAAGATCCACAGATCGAATGCCGCGAAGACACCATCGTGCACGATCCCCAGCGTCAGCCCCCACCAGCAAGGCAATAGCAGCAGCCAGGTTCCGATCGGCCTGTCCGCCCGGCTGAGCCGAAGATAGGGGCGCATTGCAGCCGGGGCATGGCGATCAACCCAGTTTCCCGCGACAGCGTCGGAAACCTTTCCCTGCTCCTCTGGTGTCTGCCGGGGTGCGGTCATAGTATCGGCCTCATGAGTGATGATGCGAAAATCCGCCTTTATGTAGAGCATCCCCTTGGGCAGGGGCAAATGGTTCCTCTGGACCGTGCGCAGGCGCATTACCTGTTCGGCGTCATGCGGCAGTCGGCCGGCGGGGTGGTGCGGCTGTTCAACGGGCGCGACGGCGAATGGATCGCGCGGGTCGAGGAGGCGGGCAAGCGTGCCGGCGCTTTGCGCTGCGAAGCGCCGGGCGTGCCGCAATCCATGCCGCCGGACCTGTGGCTTCTGTTCGCCCCGATCAAGAAGGCGCGCACGGATTTCATCGTGGAAAAGGCCGCCGAGATGGGCGCGCGGGAAATCCTGCCTGTCCAGACCGATTTCACCAATTCCGAACGCGTCCGCCAGGACAGGCTTCAGGCTCACGCGATAGAGGCGGCGGAACAGTGCGGCGGCACCTTCGTGCCCACCGTGCGTGACTTGCGCAAACTCGACGCCGTGTTGGCGCAATGGCCACAGGAACGGCAGTTGATGTTCTGCGACGAGGCATTGGCGGGCGCCGCATCCGCGCTGTCAGGTGCAGCTGGCGGCGGTGCCTGGGCCATACTCATCGGCCCTGAAGGCGGGTTTTCCGAGGCCGAGCGCAGCCGGCTCAATGCCATGCCACAGGCCCGCGCGGTCAGCCTGGGACCGCGCGTCCTGAGGGCGGACACTGCGGCGGTGGCCGCCATGACCGTGTGGCAAAGCACGCTGGGAGATTGGCAATGATCGTGATCCGTCCCGAGGTGCGCGCCGCGCTCTGGCGGTTGCGCGAGGTATTGATCGGCGCTTTGGTTGCCGGGCTTGGCCTGTATTGGGGGCTGAGCGCGCTTGCGCCGCTGTCTTGGGTCGGATGGGGGGTGCTGTTTCTTGGCTGTATCGTGTCGGTATCAGGGGCGCAAAGGGCCCGGTTCTGGCGCGGCAAGGGCGGGCCGGGCGTGGTGCGTGTGGACGAGGGGCAGGTGGCCTATTTCGGCCCTCATGATGGCGGCGTTGTCGCCCTGTCGGAGCTGTCGCGTCTTGAGCTGGACCCCAACCCGGAGCCGTCGTTGTGGTATCTCTACCAGCCGGGTCAGCCGGCCTTGTCGATTCCGGTGACAGCCGAGAATGCCGATGCGCTGTTCGACAGCTTCGCGGCGCTGCCGGGGATACGGACCGAACGCATGCTGTCTGCTTTGCGCAACGGCGGCGAACACCGCGTCGTGATCTGGGCAAAAGAGATGCGCCGCCTACATTGACAGCCGCGGCGTTTAGCAGCACTCCTGACCCCGGCAAAGACCTGAAGGCACAAGATCGGAGACCTCCCCAATGTCCATTCCCCAATCCGGCGGCGGTCCGATCGAACGCCATTCGCAACTGGCCGAATACCTGGAAAGCGGCTGCAAGTCGCGCGACGATTGGCGCATCGGCACCGAGCACGAAAAGTTCGGCTATTGCAAGGACACGCTCGAGCCGATTCCGTATGCCGGGGAGAAATCCGTGCTCGCGGTTCTCGAGGGACTCCGCGACGGTCATGGATGGGCCCCGCTTCAGGAGGGCGGGAAACTCATCGGGTTGGAAAAGGATGGCGCCAACGTCTCGCTCGAACCGGGCGGTCAGTTGGAATTGTCGGGGGCGCCCTTGCATAACATCCATGAAACCTGCGACGAGGTGAACGCGCACCTGGCCGACGTGAAGGACATCGCCGACAAGGTCGGCGTCGGTTTCATCGGTCTGGGGGCCGCGCCGATCTGGACGCATGAGCAGATGCCGGTGATGCCCAAGGGCCGCTACAAGCTGATGACCGATTACATGGACCGCGTCGGCACCATGGGCAAATCCATGATGTACCGCACCTGCACGGTGCAGGTGAATCTCGATTTCGCCTCGGAGGCCGACATGGTCAAGAAGCTGCGCGTCGCGCTGGCCCTGCAGCCGGTCGCGACCGCGCTGTTTGCCAATTCGCCCTTCTTCGAGGGCAAGCCCAACGGCTACAAATCGTGGCGCTCGCGCATTTGGCGCGACCTTGATCCCGACCGGACCGGGATGCTGCCCTTCGTTTTCGAGGATGGCTTCGGGTTCGAGCGCTACGTGGATTACGCGCTGGATGTGCCGATGTATTTCGTCTACCGCGACGGTGTCTACGTCGATGCCCTTGGTCAGTCGTTTCGTGATTTCATGCGTGGCGAACTGCCCGCGCTGCCCGGCGAGGTGCCGACGCTGTCGGACTGGGCGGATCACCTGACAACGATATTCCCCGAGGCCCGGATCAAGAAGTACATGGAAATGCGCGGGGCCGATGGCGGGCCATGGCGGCGGCTTTGCGCCTTGCCCGCGTTCTGGGTCGGGCTGATGTATGACCAGGGTGCGCTGGATGCGGCATGGGATCTGGTCAAGGACTGGGACGCCGAAACGCGCGAAGGTCTGCGTATCGCGGCCGCGCGCGACGGGCTGCAAGCCGAGGCTGGCGGCGTGCACATGCACGCGTTGGCGCGCGCCACGCTGGATATCGCCGAGGCGGGGCTGAAGGCACGCGCGCGCGAGGGGGCCGGCGGCCTGTTGCGCGACGAGACACATTTCCTCAACGCCCTGCGCGAGAGCGTCGAGACCGGCTGCACGCCGGCCGACGAGTTGCTGGACAAATACCACGGCGAATGGGCGGGTGATCTTACCCGCGTCTATGCCGAATACAGTTACTGATCGCGGGCCGCGCACAGGGAGACCGCGTGATGCGCTGCCTTATCTGGCGCCGATCCTGGGTTCGGTGCCCTTGCGCAGGCGGCTGATGTTCTCGCGGTGCTTCCAGAAGATCAGCAATGTCAGCGCAACGGCCAGGAAGAACACCTCGCCCTGCCCGAGGACGATCGCCCATATGCTCGAAAGCGCGGCGGCCATCAGAGCCGCCAGGGACGATATGCGTGTCGCGGCGGCTGTCACCGCCCATGTCGCGCAGGCGGCCAGCCCGACCGGCCACGAGAGCGCCAGCAACAGGCCAAGGAACGTCGCCACGCCCTTGCCACCGCGAAAACGCAACCAGACCGGGAAGCAGTGCCCGAGGATCGCCGCCAGACCGGCCAGTTGCGCCGCTGCCTCGCCGGTCAGCGCGCGCGCCAGCAGAACCGCAATCGCGCCCTTGCCGGCATCCAGCAGCAGGGTCAGCGCCGCCGCGCCCCGGTTGCCGGTGCGCAGCACGTTGGTCGCCCCGATGTTGCCCGACCCGATCTTGCGCAGGTCGCCCAGCCCCATCATCCACGCCAGCACGATGCCGAAGGGAACCGAGCCCAGCCCGTAGCCCAGCACGACCCATAGGACCAGCATCGTGGTGCTGCTGTCGAAGAGGGGCATTCAGATATCTCCGAAAATGCGGGTGCCGTTCACATAGCTGGCCAGAACCTTACCCTGCATCCGCTGACCGTCAAAGGGTGTGTTGCGCGATTTGGAGTGCAGGGTGAAGCGATCGAGGATGAACGGCGCGTCGGTATCGAACAGAACCAGATCCGCGGGGGCGCCCGCCCGCAGCCGCCCGCAAGGCAGGCCCAGACGCCGCGCGGGGTTGAACGAAAGGGCGCGGAAGAGCTGCGGCAGGCTCAGGTCGCCGGAATGGTAGAGCCGCAGCGCCGCCGGCAGCAGCGTCTGCAACGCCACCGCGCCGCTGGCGGCCTCCTCGAAGGGAAGGCGCTTGGACTCCTCGTCCTGGGGCGTGTGCATCGAGCTGATGATGTCGATCAGGCCGCTGGCCACGGCCTCGACCACGGCCTTTCGGTCATCCTCGGCCCGCAGCGGTGGCTTGACCTTGAAGAAGGTCCGGTAGTCGGCCACGTCCAGTTCGTTCAGCGTCAGGTGGTGGATCGAGGTGCCGGCGCTGATGTCGAGACCGTTGCGCCTGGCGCGTTCCAGCGGGGGCAGGGCGCGGGCGGTGGTGATCTGGTCCAGATGCAGGCGCGCGCCGCTCATTTCCAGCATGGCGATGTCGCGGTCCAGCCCCATGCGCTCGGCCATGGCCGAAACCGAGGGCAAGCCCCGCAGCGATGCGAACTTGCCGCTGGTCGCGGCGGCCCCGGCGCTCAGGCCCGGATCCTGGGGATGGGTGATCACCAGGGCGCCCAGGCTGCGCGCATAGCCGAGCGCACGGCTCAGAACCCGCGTGTTGGCGATGACATGATCGCAATCGGTGAAGGCCACGGCGCCCGCATCCATGAGAAACCCGATTTCGGTCATCTCCTGCCCGGCGCGTCCCTTGGTCAGCGTCGCCATCGGCAAGACATTGACCGGCGCCGCTTCGCTGGCCCGCCGTGCCACGAACTCCAGAACCTCGGGGCTGTCGATGGGTGGGTTGGTATCGGGGCGCGTGACGATTGTCGTCACGCCCCCCGCCGCCGCCGCCAGCCCGGCCGAGCGGTAGGATTCCTTGTGTCGCTCGCCCGGTTCGCAGACCTTGACGCCGATATCGACGATGCCGGGCGCAAGGCATTTGCCCCGGCAGTCCAGCTGCGTGTCCGCCGCGGGCGGCTCGCCCGCTTGGCCCGTGGCGGTGATCGCGCCGTTCTCGACCAACAGCCAGCCGGTGGCGTCGGTGCCGTTTTCGGGGTCGATCAGGCGGGCATTGGTGAAAACTGTCGTGGTCATCCCGTCCCTCCGGCGATGGCGCGTTCGATGCGGGCCCTGGTGGCGTCGCGGTCGGCCTGGTATTTCAACAGATGCTTGTCGCCGGCGTGCGTGACCAGCTGCACGGCGCTGCCCAGGGTGCGGACGTGCTTGATCTCGCCCAGCCGGACAGCGCGGCCCTGCGGCCCGAGCAGGCGGCGATTTGTAAGATCCCACCGGACATTCACTTCGTCCGAGGCGATGTAGAATGCCCGGAGCGCGACCGCCGCAAGCCCGCCAATGGCCCCGGTCCAGATATGGGGATTGCCCATGGCCCACAGGATGGCCATGCCCGCGGCCATGGCAACCGCCGCCATCGTGGCCATGTCGCGCCAGTAGGTCGGCCTGTCGGCGTGAAAGCTGGTGATTACTTCTTCGCCGGGGGCAAGTTCGGCCGTAGGGGTCAGATCATACATCAGCCACCTATCCAGATCATGAGGCCCACCAGCGCAAACAGCACCAGAAGCGCCACGGTGGCCACACGACCGGACATGGCCGCGTCCGAGGGCCGACGCTTTTCTTGCTGTGCATTCACCTGTCTTTTGGCGCTTTCGACGGTGCGATCCGCGTGCGCCAGGGTAGGCGTTGGCGGCCCGCCCTCGTGCAAGGTCGCGACGAGGCGCGCCCCGCCGTCGGTCTCGAGATGGACATCGTGACCGTCGAACGCGCCCGAGCGCAGGATCGCTACCTTGCCGTCCAGTTCGTCCAGTATCGGGCGCACCGGTGCAATCTCGGCCTCGTCAATCTCGTAGCCCAGCGTGAGGAACTCGCTCAGCCCCATGTCGCTGATCTCGCCGATCGCGACGATCTGCACGTCGCGCCCGTCCAGGCGCTCGACCCCGAGCGCCTCGGCCAACCCGTCCAGCGTTCCCATGTGGCCGATCTCCATCGAGACGGCATAGGACAGGTGAAACACGCGGACGAGCCCGTGCTCGGTGGCTTTGACATGCGTCGGATCGGTCACGCCATCACCCCGTCCGGCCGGCAGTGAAGGTTGCGCGCCAGCAGGTCCATGGCGGCCATGCGCACGGCAACACCCATCTCCACCTGCTCCTGTATCACGCTGCGGTTGATATCGTCGGCCAGCGTGCCATCGATCTCGACCCCGCGATTCATGGGGCCCGGATGCATCACGATGGCATCGTCCCCGGCATAGCCCAGCTTTTCGGAGTCCAGCCCGAAGCGGTGATAATACTCGCGCTCCGACGGGATGAAACCGCCATCCATCCGTTCGCGTTGAAGGCGCAGCATCATGACCACGTCCACCCCGTCAAGCCCGGCGCGCATGTCGTCATACACCTCGACGCCGAAATCCGCGATTCCCGTCGGCATCAGGGTGGGCGGCCCGATCAGGCGTATGCGGTTCTCCATCTTGCCCAGAAGCAGGATGTTGGACCTTGCCACCCGGGAATGGGCGATATCGCCGCAAATCGCGATGTTCAAACGGTGCAGGCGACCCTTCGCGCGCCGGATCGTCAGCGCATCCAGCAGCGCCTGCGTGGGGTGCTCGTGGCGCCCGTCGCCCGCGTTCAGGACCGCGCAATTCACTTTCTGCGCCAACAGGTCCACCGCCCCCGAATGGGGATGGCGCACCACCAGAAGATCGGGATGCATCGCGTTCAGGGTCATCGCCGTGTCGATCAGCGTTTCGCCTTTCTTGATCGAACTGGCCTGCATGGCCATGTTCATCACGTCCGCGCCCAGACGCTTGCCGGCCAGTTCGAAACTGGCCTGCGTGCGTGTCGAGTTCTCGAAGAACATGTTGATTTGCGTCAGCCCGGCCAGCGCATCGGCATGTTTGACGTCGCGGCGGTTCAGATCAACGTAGCTGTCGGCAAGGTCGAGAATGTCGGTAATATCGACGGGGGCCAATGGTTCGATCCCCAGCAGATGACGGTGTGGAAATGTCATGGGCCGCTCCGTTCGGTCTGCGGGTCTTATAGGAACCATTGCCCTGCGGGGCAAGCCGCGCCGTCGACGCTGCGGCATCGTGCGTTCGACAGCAAAGCGTGTTCCATGCCCGCTGCATAAGCAGTAACATGAGCGCATGGATTCGGGGCTCGATCATCATACTGCCAGGGCGCTGCTGGAATGGCAGATCGAACTGGGCGCGACCGAGGCGATCCTGGATGCGCCGGTTGATCGCTATGCGCTGCAACCGGCCGCGCCGAAGGCGGCGCCGGCACCCGCCGCACCTGCGGTCGCGCCGTCGGCGCCCGCCTTTGACATCGATCCGGTGGAGGAGGCCCGCAGGCTCGCCGACGCCGCGCCCGACCTTGAAGCGTTGCGCGCCGCGTTGTCGGGGTTCATGCATTGCGATCTGCGCCGCGGCGCGCGCAACCTGGTATTCTCCGACGGCAAACCCGGTGCGCGCGTCATGATCGTCGGCGAGGCGCCGGGCCGTGACGAAGACCGCGAAGGCCGGCCCTTTGTCGGGCGCGCGGGGCAGTTGCTGGACCGGATGCTTGCCGCCATCGGCATGTCACGGACGCCCGAACAGCCGGGCGACGGGGTCTATATCAGCAATGTCCTGCCCTGGCGGCCGCCGCAAAATCGTGACCCCACGCCGCAGGAAATCGCCATGCTGACCCCGTTCATGCGCCGCCACGTCGCGCTGGCCGCGCCCGAGATCGTGGTTCTCATGGGCAACATAAGCTGTCAGGCTGGCCTGGGTCAGCGCGGCATCACGCGGCTGCGCGGGCAATGGGCGCAGGCCTACGGCCTACCCGCCTTGCCGATGTTCCATCCCGCCTACCTGTTGCGCAAGCCGCATGCCAAGCGCGAGGCATGGGCGGACCTGCTTGACCTGCAGGCGCGGCTGCGGGCCGGCGGGGGCGGGGCATGATCGTCGATCCGGTCACGCTTCTGGCCTTCGTGCCGGCAGCGGTCGCGCTGAATATCACCCCGGGGGCGGACATGGTGTTCTGCCTCGGGCAGGGGATGCGCGCGGGCGCGGGGGCCGCCATCGCGGCCAGCGCCGGGATTTCCGCCGGCGTGTTCGCCCATGCATTGGCGGCCGGACTGGGGCTGAGCGCGGTGATCGCGGCGCTGCCCGGCGCGTTCGACATGATTCGCTGGGTCGGCGTGGCGTATCTGCTGTGGCTGGCGTGGCGCTCGCTACATGCCGGGCCGGGGCGCGGCGCGGCCGCGGGCGTTCCCGCGGCGCGGGCGTTTCGCGATGGCGCGGTGGTAAACCTGACCAACCCCAAGGTGATCCTGTTCGTTCTCGCCTTCGTGCCGCAATTCGTGGACCCGGCCCGCGCGATCCTGGCGCAGTTCCTGGTTTACGGCGCGGTGCTGGCGCTTGGTGGCTTCGTCATCAACGGTTTGGTCGGGGTTTTCGCGGGCGGCATCGGACGGAGACTGGCCCGGGATCAGGGGTTCGCACGCTGGTCGGGTCGTCTCAGCGCGGGGGTTTTCGTTCTATTGGCGGCGCGGCTGGCGCTATTTCAGAAAGGATAGAGAATGACCAACCTGGACCTGAGCAAGGACTTCGTGCCCGTGCGGATAGCGGTTCTGACCGTATCGGATACCCGTGATCTGTCGCAGGACCGGTCCGGTGATACGCTGGTGGCGCGGATCGATGCGGCAGGTCATGATCTGGCCGATCGCAAGATCATTCGTGATGAGCGCGCCGAGATCACCGCGCAACTGCGCAGCTGGTGCGATGATCCAGACATCGACGTGATCATCAGCACCGGCGGCACCGGTCTGACCGGCCGCGATGTCACCGTCGAGGCGCACAAGGATGTCTATGAAAAGGAAATCACGGCCTTCGGCACGGTATTCACCATCGTCAGCATGAACAAGATCGGCACCAGCGCCGTCCAGAGCCGTGCAACCGCGGGGGTCGCGCGCGGCACCTACCTGTTTGCCCTGCCGGGCAGCCCCGGCGCCTGCAAGGATGCCTGGGACGAAATCCTCGCGCCGCAGTTCGATTACCGCCACCGCCCCTGCAATTTCGTCGAGATTTTTCCACGGCTCGGCGAACATGAGCGACGGAAATAGCACGGCCCCGCGTATAACCCCGGCTTGGCAATTCGCCCGCACGCGCCTAGATCAAAGGCTTGGCGGGTCGGCGTGAGAAAGGAACACGGGCACATGCGCTTTCTGGGTCGAAGTCTGACAGGGCTGTTCCTGCTGTCGCTGACACTGGGTTTGCTGGTGTGGTCGGGCCAGACCCTGCGCGAAGCGGTGCAGGCCCGCATGGATGAGCAGCCGCGCGCGGTTCGCGGGGAAGAACGCGTTTTCGCCGTGACCTTGCGCCGCGCGCGGGCAAGATCCGCGACGCCGCAACTCAAGCTTTACGGCGAGGTGCACAGCCGCCGCACCCTGGAGGTGCGCGCCGCCGTAGGCGGGCGCATCGTCGAATTGGCGGACAACTTCCGTGAAGGTGGCAACGTGCGGGCGGGGCAGGTTCTGGCGCGCGTCGACCCCGCCGACCTGCGCGACGCGCGCGACCGCGCCGAAAACGATCTTGCCGATGCGCGCACCGAACAGCGCGAGGCCACAGCGGCGCTGGAGCTGGCGCGCGAGGATTTGCAATCCGCCCGCGCCCAGGCCGACTTGCAGGAGCGCGCGCTTGCTCGGCAGAAGGATCTGCGCGCGCGCGGCGCGGGAACGTCCTCGGCGGTAGAGGGCGCCGAACTGACGCTGGGCACCGCGAAACAGGCGATCCTGAACCGCCGGCAAGCCGTGATGCAGGCCGAAGCCCGTGTCGAACGCGCCGCCGCGCAGTTGTCGCGTGCGCGCCTGGCCCTGGCCGAGGCCGAGCGGCGCCTGTCCGATTCCGTCATTCGCGCCGAATTCGACGGCACGCTCAGCGATGTGGTGCTGGTGCGCGGCGGGCTGGTCTCGGCCGGCGAGCGGCTGGCCGACCTGATCGATGGCGATGCGTTGGAAGTGGCCTTTCGCATGTCCACCACGCAATACGCCCGCCTTCTGGATGATCGCGACCGTCTCAGATCCCTGGAGGTGCGCGTGCGCCTTGTCACCAATGACGCCGCGCTGGAGGCATCCGGCCTTCTGGACCGTGACAGCGCCGCCGTCGCCGATGGGCAAACCGGGCGGCTGGTATTCGCCCGGCTGGATGACGCGCGCGGCCTGAAGCCCGGCGATTTCGTCGCCGTAGAAGTTAAGGAGCCACCGTTGCCGGACGTTGTCCGACTGCCGGCGACCGCAATCAATACCGAAGAAGAGGTGCTGGTGCTCGGCGATGATGATCGCCTTGAAAGCGTTTCGGTCACCCTCTTGCGGCGACAGGGCGATGATGTGCTGTTGCAAGCCACCCCCGCGCTGGTGGGGCGGGACGTCGTGGTGCGCCGGTCGCCCCTGCTGGGGGCCGGGATCAAGGTGCGTCCTTTGCGTGGGGACGGCGCCGCGCTGCCCGCGGGCGACGAGACCGGCACGCTCAGGTTGAGCGATGAGCGGCGCGCCCGCCTGATCGCGCAGGTGCGCGACGACCGGGATCTTGCCCGCGATGAAAAGGAACGGCTTG
>JAABTI010000050.1 GCA_011389955.1 Paracoccaceae bacterium
GTCCTCGGGCAGGGCCGGGGCTGCCTGCACTTCGGCCAGCACTTCGGTAACGCCGTCCTTGATCCCGTCCACGACCTGCGGCGCGGCGGGGGCGGGGCGCAGGCGCGGCCGCAGGCTGCGCTGCACGGTGGTCACGAGGCGGATGGTCTTGCCGGCAAGGCGGCTTGACCGCGTGTAGGCCGGCTTTTGCGGCTTGCGCAGTGCGACCTGCGTGGGCGCGCGGGAAAATCCCATGTCCAGCAGCTCGGCCACCCGGGCGTTGCGCGTCGCGGTGGATCGTCCGCCGAACACCGTGGCGATGACCCGTTCGCGCCCGCGATGTGCGGAGGCAACCAGGTTGAACCCGGCCGCGCGGGTGTAGCCGGTCTTGATCCCGTCAGCACCGACGTAATCTGACAGCAGCCGCCGGTTGGTGTGACGCACGCGGCGCACCCCGGCATCGGCGGTCTTGCGCGAGAACAGGTTGTAGTATTCGGGGTAGTCGTAGATCACGTGCCGCCCGAGGATCGTCATGTCGCGCGCGGTGGACAGGTGCCCGGCCTCGGTCAGGCCGTGCATGTTCTTGAAGGTGGTGCGCGTCATGCCCAGGGCCTTGGCGGTGCGGTTCATGCGCCGCGCAAAGGCGGCTTCGCTGCCCTCGATCGCCTCACCAAGCGCGGTGGCTGCGTCATTGGCCGATTTCACCGCCGCCGCGCGGATCAGGTAACGCAGCTTGATCCGCTGACCGGCGCGCAGGCCCAGCTTGCTGGGCGGTTCCGAGGCGGCGTTGCGCGTGATGCGCACCATGTCGTCCAGCCCGATCTCGCCATGCTCGACGGCCTGGAAAACGATGTAGAGGGTCATCATCTTGGTCAGGGATGCGGGGTGCAGGCGCGTGTCCGCATTTCGCGAATGCAGCACCTTGCCGGTGCGTGCATCCATCACCATCGCGGCGTAGGGTGCGGCGATACCTGCACCGGCCGCCATCACCAGCAGCCAGAACGCTACCAGCATCGTCATGCCCGCCTTGGCAGGTCGCTTTTGCAGAACCCTCACGATCGCTGCCTCTCGTGCTCTGATGGCCGCCGGTTTTCCGGTCTGACCCTTGCCTGTATGCTAAAGGGTAGCATATCAAGAATGACGCGCAATGCACTCTTTTTGTGTCAGGAAACACCTTTCGTTTGACGCGGGTCAACATTTTGGGGCGTGGCTGTCTTGTGCCCCAAAACTGTCTGCGTCACTGCGTCCGCTCCCCTCTTTTCACTGGTGTCCGACAGGTTATATAGAGAGTCACCGCGCCCGGAGTTGAAACCGCATCAGGACACGCAGCATGATACAACGCTACGATCAAATGTCCGGCAGCCAGAACGGCGAGGGTCCGGAGGATGGCGACGGAGACTCCTCGGTCGTTGTAGAAACCCGCAACAAGACCAAGCGGCCGCCGCTCTACAAGGTTCTGTTGCTGAACGACGACTACACGCCGATGGAATTCGTCGTGCACGTTCTGGAGCGGTTTTTCGGCATGAACCACGCGCAGGCGTTCGAGATAATGCTGACCGTTCACAAGAAGGGTCTGGCCGTTGTCGGCGTGTTCAGCCACGAGATCGCCGAGACCAAGGTAACGCAGGTGATGGACTTCGCCCGCCGCCATCAACACCCGCTGCAATGCACGATGGAACGGGAAGAATAGGCGCATGACATCCTCGCGCCTGTCGCTGGCCATTGCCGATGGCGGGCTGGTTCTGCCCGAAGACGGGCGTATCGCCGTGTTCGGCCCGCGCGCGGACATGGACCTGTCAGCGCTGCCACGGGGGCGTTGCGACATGATTACCGGCTTCCGTCCCGATTTCGACGCCCTGGACGCCGACGGCTGGATTACCCTCACGTCCCCGCCCGAAGGCACAGCCTATGGCGCGG
This sequence comes from Paracoccaceae bacterium, assembly GCA_011389955.1. Lineage (GTDB taxonomy): Bacteria > Pseudomonadota > Alphaproteobacteria > Rhodobacterales > Rhodobacteraceae > Sediminimonas. The sequence continues at coordinate 1,897 of JAABTI010000050.1, forward strand.
CAGTGGTGGTCCTGCCGCGCGCCAAGGTCCGTGCGCGGGCGCTGATCGCCCGTGCCGCGCAAGTGGCGCAGGGCGGGCCGCTGGTGATCGACGGCCGGAAAACCGAGGGGATCGATTCGATCCTGCGCGAATGCCGCAAGCGTAGCCCGATCGCTGGCAGTTTTTCCAAGGCGCATGGCAAGACCGTCTGGCTGACCGCAGACGCGGCCGCCTTCGCCGATTGGGCCAGTCCCGGCCCCGCGCCGATCGCGGGCGGGCATTTCACCGCGCCGGGGGTGTTCTCCGCCGACGCGGTCGATCCGGCCTCGGTGCTGCTGGCCGATGCGTTGCCCGGCGATCTCGGGGCGCATGTGGTCGATCTGGGGGCCGGATGGGGCTACCTGGCGGGGCGGGTGCTGGAACGGTGCGCCGGTGTCGCACGGATCGACCTGGTCGAGGCCGATCATGACGCGCTGGCCTGCGCGCGGCTGAACGTGGATGATCCGCGCGCGGCGTTCCACTGGGCCGACGCCACCCGCTGGCGGCCCGGGACCGCCTGCGACGCGGTGGTCATGAACCCTCCGTTTCATACCGGGCGCGCCGCCGATGCCGATCTGGGTCGTTCCTTCATCGCGGCGGCGGGTGCGATGCTGACCGCGCGCGGATGCTTGTGGATGGTCGCCAACCGGCACTTGCCCTACGAGGCGACCCTGTCGCAGCATTTCACGCAGGTCACCGAACTGGGCGGCGACCGCCGCTTCAAGGTGCTGAGCGCCGCGCGCCCGTCTCGCCAACGGCGCTGAACTGTCCTAACCTGCCGTCAGCGGGAATCAACGGAGCCCCATCATGTCCCTGACAATTTCCGGCAAAACCGCCATCGTCACCGGTGCGGCCAACGGTATCGGCCTGGCGATCGGGCGCCATTTCGTGGACAAGGGCGCCAATGTCGTCTTTGCCGACATGGACGAGGCGCGCCTGGTCAAGGAACTGGGGCCCAACGACGACAGCCGCAATTTTCGCTGGTTCGCGGGCGATTTGCGCCAGAAGCTGACGGTCGCCAACCTTTTGTCGGCGACCATCGATGCCTTCGATACCGTCGATATCCTGATAAACGCCTCACGCCAGATGGTCCCGGGTGATCCGCTCGATCCCGACAAGGACGCGGTCGAGATGCTGTTGCAGCAAAACCTGATGACCGCCCTGCGCCTGTCGCAGGCCGTCGCCAAGCGGATGATAAAGCAAAGCGAGGGCCGCGATCCCGGCCCGGCCGGCACCATCGTGAACCTGTCCTCGATCGCCGCGCGACGATCCAATCCCGATCTGCTGGGATATTCGGTGTCCACCGCCGCGCTGGAGCAGATGACCCGTTCGCTGGCGGTGGCGCTGGCGGAATACCGTATCCGCGTCAACGCGGTCGCCTTCGGATCGGTCATGTCGGCCAGCCTGAAGGATGCCCTGAAGGACAACAGCGGCTTCCGCGGCGAGATCGAGGAGCACACGCCGCTGGGGCGCATCGCATCGCCGCGCGAACTGGCCGAAACGGTGCAGTTCCTGTCCAGCGACGGGTCGCGCTTCATGACCGGGCAGGTGCTGACGCTGGATGGCGGGCGTACCCTGCTGGACCCGGTCGGCGCACCGGCGCATTGAGGTGCCCGGTGAGGCAGAAGCGAGAGCGCATCGTCGGGCGATCCGGGGGCATGAATGACCTTTCGCGGATGTTGGGCTATTGACGCCATCGCGCGGAATCAAGGCGCGGAACGCGCCGCCGCGCAGCGCCCGACCGCCCCCTCGGGCGGGCGCTTTTGCGGGCGTATCAAGTTGATGATAACGCGGATGTATCTGGCAGGCATAAAGCGCCATCTACAAGCGTTGCAGCGCCCACCCGGCGGTCGGGCGCCGCGCGGCTTCCGGGCCGGTCGCCCAACCTCTGCAAAGGCCATCACCGCCGCCCTCGTGCCAGATGTCGATCACCGTTCGGAAAAAACACCCAGGTGCGCGCCCGCGGGCGACGGTCTGTCCTCTGGCCCCTTGGGGCGGGGATTGCTACAAGACAGCGCCATATGGGGCCCAGATGGGGCGAGGAGGCAAGACAGTGACCAATCACAACGACATGCTGACCGAGAAACAGACCGCCGCGGCGTGGTTCCGCACCTTGCGCGACGAAATCGTCACCGCCTTCGAGGCGCTGGAAGACAGCCAGGCGAGCGGCCCCACCGCCGATCTGCCCGCCGGGCGGTTCGAGGTGAGCGAGACGCACCGCGCCTCGGATGATGGCAGCGACGCGGGCGGCGGTCTGATGAGCGTGATGCGCGGCGGCCGCGTGTTCGAGAAGGTCGGCGTCAACGTGTCCGAGGTCTACGGCCACCTGGGCGCGCGCGCGCAGGCCGCGATGGCCGCGCGCGGCGTGCCGGGCATGGCGGAGGATCCGCGCTTCTGGGCCAGCGGCATCAGTCTGGTTGCGCATATGCAAAACCCGCATTGCCCGGCGGTGCACATGAACACGCGCATGTTCTGGACCCCCGGCGCATGGTGGTTCGGCGGCGGATCGGACCTCAACCCGTGTATCGAATACGCCGACGACACCGCGCATTTCCATGCCGTTCAGAAACAGCACTGCGATCTCCACGATCCTGCCTATTACCCCCGGTTCAAGGCCTGGGCGGACGAGTATTTCTACATCCCGCACCGCCACCGCGCGCGCGGGGTGGGCGGCATTTTCCTTGACGATCACAACACCGGCGACTGGCAGACGGATTTCGCGTTCATCCGCGATGTCGGCCGTGCCTTCCTGCCCGGGTTCCTGCCAATCACCGAGGCCCGGCGCGATACCCGCTGGACGCAGGCCGACCGCGAGGCGCAACTTGTGCATCGCGGGCTCTATGCCGAATACAACCTTGTGTATGACCGGGGCACCAGGTTCGGGCTGGAAACCGGCCACGACGCCAACGCCGTTCTGATGAGCCTGCCACCGCTGGCCAAATGGATCTAGGCGGCGGGCGCCCGAACTCGTTTACATGGTTAGGATATCTGAAAGATCCATTCAAGCTGCTGGTTTGAATGGCGAATCCCTCCCGTCCTGGAATTGTAACTGATCTAAATCAAGGTGACTCACCCCATGATTGGGCATCCTGAGACAAGCGCGCGGATGTTTCAGATTTGGGGCGCAGGAGGCCCGGTTCAGATGAGATTCACCAGACCTTTAATGCTTGGCACAGTTGCGGCTGTTGCAATTTCGAACATGGCGACGGCATCGCCGGAACTGCGCGAGGACGCGCTTTCGATGTTCCTGCCGCTGCCATCCACCACGCCGGCGGTAAAGGATAACCCGATCACGCCCGAGAAGATCGAGCTGGGCAAGGCGCTGTTCTTTGATCCGCGCATGTCCGCGTCGGGGGTTTTTTCGTGCAATTCGTGCCACAACCTTGCCACCGGCGGCGATGACAACATGGAAACCTCTATCGGGCACGCCTGGCAGAAGGGACCGCGCAACTCGCCCACGGTTCTCAACTCCGTTTTCAACGAAGCGCAGTTCTGGGATGGCCGCGCCGCCGACCTGGCCGAACAGGCCAAGGGCCCGGTTCAGGCCGGTGTCGAGATGGCCAACACCCCCGAGAACGTGGTCGCGACCCTGAACTCGATGGCGGAGTATGTGGGGTGGTTCCGCGCGTCCTTCCCCGACCAGGAAGACCCCGTCACCTTCGACAACTTCGCCAAGGCGATCGAAGCCTACGAGGCCACGCTGATAACCCCCGCGCCGTTCGATGCCTTCCTCAACGGCGACGACGCGGCCCTGACCGATGTTCAGAAAGCAGGTCTTGAACTGTTCATGGACAAGGGCTGCGCCAGTTGCCACAACGGCGTGAACCTGGGTGGCAACGGGTATTACCCCTTCGGCCTGATCGAGAAGCCGGGCGCAGACGTCCTGCCGCCCGATGACAAGGGGCGTTTCGCGGTGACCGAGACGGCGGACGATTCCTATGTCTTCCGGGCCTCGCCGCTGCGCAACATCGCGTTGACCGCGCCTTATTTCCACTCCGGCAAGGTTTGGGATCTGGATGTGGCCGTCGCAATCATGGGCACGTCGCAACTGGGCACCGAACTCAACGATGACGAAGTCGACCAGATCGTCGCGTTCCTGGGGTCGCTCACCGGCAAGATCCCCGAGGTGACCTATCCGATCCTGCCCGTCGAGACGCTGGATACTCCGCGCCCGACCGGCGCTGTTCTGGAGTAACGTCGCCGCGTCCGGGCCGCCGGCCCGCGCGAAACGTACGGTTGAGGGCGCGAAACGTACGCAACGTATGTTTCGCGCCCTGCGCGTCAGCCCCGAATCGCGTCGATCATGCGTTGGACGTTGTCGGGGTCGGCGTCAGGGGTGATGCCATGCCCGAGGTTGAAGATATGCGGCCCGCCACGCAGCGCCTCGACGATGTGGCGGGTTTCCGCGATCATCGCGTCGCCTCCCGTAACCATATGGGATGACTTGAGATTCCCCTGAACGCAGCTGTCGGGTTGCAGATGTTCCGCCACCCATTCGGGGCTGACGGTTTCGTCCACGGCGACGCAATCCGCGCCCGTCTCGCGGGCGTAGCCGATGTATTTTTCGCCCGCCTGGCGGGGAAAGGCGATGACCGGGATGCCGGGGTGGCGGCGTTTCAGTTCGGTGATGATGCGCGCGGCGGGGTCGCGCGCGTACTTGTCGAAATCTTCACCCTTCAGCGACCCCGCCCAACTGTCGAACACCTTGACCACCTCGGCACCCGCCGCGATCTGGGCCGAGAGATATTCGATGGTGGCTTCGGTGATCCGCTCCAGGAGGGCCTCGAAAACAGCCTTGTTTTCCTGCCTGAGCGCGTGGGCCGGTCCCTGGTCGGGGGTGCCGCGCCCGGCGATCATATAGGTTGCCACTGTCCACGGCGCGCCGGCGAATCCGATCAGCGTGATGTCGCCCGGCAGCTCCTGCGACAAGTTGCGCACGGTCTGGTAGATCGGGTTAAGGGTTTCGTGGATGTCCGCGACCGGGCGCAACTGGTCCAGTTCCGCCTGCGAATTGATCGTCGAAAGCCGTGGCCCCTCGCCGGTGACGAACCACAGATCAGCGCCAAGTGCTTGAGGAACAAGTAGAATATCGGCGAATAGGATCGCCGCGTCAAACCCGTAGCGCCGGATCGGTTGCAACGTGACCTCGGTCGCCAGATCGCTGTTATAGCACAGGGACAGGAAATCCCCCGCCTTCGCGCGCGTGGCGCGGTATTCGGGCAGGTATCGGCCGGCCTGCCGCATCATCCAGACGGGTGGCACATCTTGTGTTTCGCCGGCCAGTGCGCGCAATATCTTCTTGTCAGTCATGATTATCCCCTTCGCTTGGGGGTGTCGTCACCCCGAAGCGACAAGATGTCAAGCGCTTGGGTGCTTGTCACGACAACCTGCCGCGATTACAGGTTTCGCATGATTGCAAACCTGCCCACCC
>JAABTI010000051.1 GCA_011389955.1 Paracoccaceae bacterium
AAGATGTCAAGCGCTTGGGTGCTTGTCACGACAACCTGCCGCGATTACAGGTTTCGCATGATTGCAAACCTGCCCACCCCCGCCCAACCGCTCAGGATCGGCACACGCGGTTCGCCGCTGGCCCTGGCCCAGGCGCACGAGACCCGCGACCGTCTGGCGACGGCCTTTGGTCTTGCCGACGAAGCCTTTGAAATCGTTGTCATAAAGACAACGGGGGACAAGGTGCAGGACCGCCCGCTGAAGGAGATCGGCGGCAAGGGCCTGTTTACCAAGGAGATCGAGGAGGCAATGACATCGGGGGCGATCGACATCGCCGTCCACTCGATGAAGGACATGCCATCCGAGCAGCCGCCGGGCCTGACACTGGATACCTACCTGCCACGCGAAGACCCGCGCGACGCCTTTGTTTCCCTGAAATATGAAAGCCTTGCAGACCTGCCGGAGGGCACCCGCGTCGGCAGTTCCAGCCTGCGCCGTCGCGCGCAGCTGTTGCATCGGTTTCCGCACCTGGAGGTGGTCGAATTCCGCGGCAACGTGCAAACCCGCCTGCGCAAGTTGAGCGAGGAGGTCGCCAGCGCCACGTTCCTTGCCATGGCCGGTCTGAACCGGCTGGACATGGCGCATGTGGCGCGGTCCGCCATCGCCACCGAGGACATGCTGCCGGCGGTGGCGCAGGGCGCCATCGGGATCGAGCGGCGCCAAGACGACACCCGCGCCGCCGAGATGCTGATCGCGATCCACGACGCCCATACCGCCACGCTGCTGGCGGCTGAGCGCGCGTTCCTGGCCGGTTTGGACGGGTCATGCGAAACGCCGATCGGCGGGCTGGCCGAAATCACCGGCTCCACCCTGCGCCTGCGCGGCGAGGTGCTGCGGCCGGACGGGTCGGAGGTAATCAACGATGAGCGCGTCGGCCCGGCCGAGGACGGCGCGGAAATCGGGCGCGCCATGGCCGCGTTCCTGCTGACACAGGCAGGCCCGGATTTTTTCAGCTGGCGTTGAGCGGGCGACCGCCCCGGATTTCCTGCCGATAGGGGCAGTCGCGCGGCGGTTCAATCGGGTTCGGGCAGAACCTTGCCGGGATTCATGATGCCCTTGGGATCGAGCGCGGCCTTGATCGCGCGCATGGCCGCGATTGCGACGGGGTTCTTGCGCCGCTTCATCGAAGGGAGCTTGGACGTGCCGATGCCGTGTTCGGCGGAGAAGCTGCCACCAAGCCGAAGCACCTCTTCCTCGATTGCCTCGTTGATCGCCTCGTGCACCGAGGTGTCATCGGTGCTGGGCCAGACCGTGAAGTGGACGTTGCCATCGCCCAGATGCGCGACCGAGATACTTTCGGCGCCGGGGTCGAGCGCGGGCAGCCGCGACTCGATGCCGACGAGGAAGGTGGCGACCTTGTCCAGCGGCACGGCGATATCCGTCACCACGATCGGGCGGCGCGTCAGCGCGACTTCGGCGGCGGCCTCGCGCCGGGCCCACATGGCAGCGCGTTGCGTTTCGTTCTGGGCAACGACCGCGTCCAGCAGGGTTCCATCCTCGAACATGGATTCCAGCACCTCCTCCAGATGCGTGGTGAGCGGTATGCGCCCATCCGGGCCGGGGGTGCAATCGCGCGGGGCGGTTGTGCCGACTTCCAGAAGGATGTTCACGTCATGGGGCGCGTCGAACGGTTCGCGCGCCTCCTCGAAGCGGGCAAGATGACCTTCGATATAGGTGCGGGGCATGTATTCGAACGCCTCGACCGCGCCCCCGGTGGCCTCTTGCAGGCGGTTGAGCAGGACCAGCGCCTGGTCGAGATCGGACGCGGCGACCATGGCGGTGGCATAGGCGCGGGGTTTCGGGGACAGCTTGAGGACCGCGGCAGTGATGATTCCCAGTGTGCCCTCGGCACCAAGCATCAGGTGGCGCAGGTCGTAGCCGGAGTTGTTCTTGTGCAGTTCGCTCATCAGGTCCATCACGCGGCCATCAGGCAGCACCACCTCCAGCCCCAGGCAAAGATCGCGGGTATTGCCATAGCGCAGCACGTTGGATCCGCCCGCGTTGGTGGACAGGCAGCCGCCGATCATCGCCGAGCCGCGCGCGCCGAAGGTCAGCGGAAAGATGAGCCCCTCGGCATCGGCGGCATCGTGAAGGGTGGACAGGATCACGCCGGCCTCGACGATCGCGATGCGGGCAGGGGCGCGTATTTCGCGAATCGCGTTCATCCGGTCCAGAGACAGCATCACGGCCCCGTCGGCCCGCGTGCCGCCAGACAGACCGCTATTGCCCGAAACCGGAACCACCGGTGTTCCTGTCTCGTGCGCCAGGCGCATGACCTGCGAGACCTCGTCGGTATTGGCCGGGCGCACCACGGCAAGCGGGCGCCAGTGGTAGATGCCGGTCCAATCATGCGTCCAGCGCGCCATGTCCTCGTCTTCGATGACATTTGGGGGGCCGACGATGTTCTTGAGGTCTTGCAGCACGGTTCACGCTCCTGTTCGTATCATTTTCGCGCATGGTGACGCCGGGGGACAATGAAATGCAAGCGGTCACGATGTCATGCGACTGGTTTCGGAGTGAACCGAAACGATGCGGGGCACGTATATTTACAAAAGCGCATGTCACAAGGGAGAATGAACCATGCTGATCGACAAACTAAGTGCTTTTTCGGGCGTTAGCCTGATGGCACTGGGCGCTCTGGTCGCCGGTGAGGCGCGGGCCGTGCCGGGCGATGCGGCGGAGTTCGCTTCGATCGACGGCGGGACGGTCTCGCTGCACGATTGGGCTGGCAGGCCGATCCTGGTGGTCAACACCGCGTCGCGCTGTGGCTTCACCTCGCAATACAAGGGTTTGCAGACCCTGCACGAGCGATATGGCGAGCAAGGGCTGCTGGTGCTGGCGGTGCCGTCGAACGATTTTCGGCAAGAACTGTCCAGCGATGCCGAGGTGGCAGAGTTCTGCGAGTTGAATTACAACATAACCCTGCCGATGACGACGATCACCCCGGTCAGGGGAGCGCAGGCGCACCCGTTCTATAAATGGGTCGCACAATCCGCGGGTTTTGCGCCCCGCTGGAACTTCAGCAAGGTGCTTGTCGGTCCCGATGGCGAAGTGGTGGAAACATTCGGTTCGGCCGTCAAGCCGCTTTCGGCGCGGATCACCGCCCCGATCGACGACATGCTGGCGAAGGACGATGGGGCAGGGGGCTGAACCCGTCGGGCCGTTGCCCACGGGGACGGGTGCATTTTTATGCGCATGATAGGCGTTTGGCCCTTGACGGGGTCGGGTAGCTTTCGTAGGTGGCAGGCGGTTTTGGCGGAGTAGCTCAGGTGGTTAGAGCAGCGGAATCATAATCCGCGTGTCGGGGGTTCAAGTCCCTCCTCCGCTACCATCGTCCCTCAGTGAAATCAGCGGCTTCCTCCTGTACGGGGGGGTGTGTATCGGATTGCGGAACAGGTTCCGGGGTGGCGCCAGGGTGGCAGAATTACGTTGCTGAGTCAGCGTTTCCACTATCCGAGGACAATCCTCTCGTGTTGCGACATGTCCAGCGATAGCATGCAGTGCATGCGAAATCTCGACGGTTCTTACCTGACGCGGTGTCTCATGATATCTCTGCCTCTTCAGAAACAGAACGATCTCTTGTTTGCAGAGAAGCAACGAGATCACCCCGCACGATGAAAAGCACACGATCGACAACCTGATCCCGGCATCCGCACTCCTAGAGATGCCCCGGCGATCCCGCGCGAGCATCTACCAAAACACCAAACGCGGGATTTTTCCCAAGCCCTTGAAGCTTGGCCATTCGACGCCGGCATCGAGGGTCTTGCCGAAGACCGCCGTGACGAATGAGGCGCGCGGATGCGATGCCGATACAAGCGCATATGAAAATTGACGAAAAAACCGTTCTTTGCCCAC